>JAIXTY010000093.1 GCA_027483705.1 Rubrivivax sp. | reverse complement strand
GAGCAGGCCCGCGACCGCCGCGTCTTCGGCCCCCAGTGTCCAGATCGACGCGAAGCTCACCACCATCAGCGCCATGAAGACGCCGAGCCCGCCGATGCGGGGGACGGCCAGGACATGGATCTTCTGCGGCTGCGAGAAGCGGTCGTCGAACGCACGCCCATCCCGGTGACCAGCCCGGTACACCAGCAGGAAGGTGGCCACCACCGAGACCGCGAGCGCGATGAGGAAGAGCTGCACGCGGCGAGTGTAAGGGTCGGCCGCAACGGCGCCGCTACACTCGTGGACTCCGTCATGAGCCCCGCTTCCGAGTCCCCCGCGGTCCCGCTGCCCCGTCGACGTTCACCCTGGGAGATCCAGCGGGCGGTGCTGTTCGCACTGCTGGTGCGCGAGATGTCCACGCGGGTCGGTGGCCAGTGGGTGGGCGCGGTCTGGACCCTGTTCGAACCGCTTGCACACGTGCTGATGCTGGTGGCGGTGCTCGGCGCCATGCAGACCGGCGTCTTCATGCCGGGCATGGACTACCCGGTGTACCTGGCGACGGGCCTGGTGCTTTACTTCCTGTTCCAGAACCAGTCCCTGCGGCTGATGGACGGCATCGACTCGAACAAGGGCCTGTTCTCGTACCGGCAGGTCAAGCCGCTGGACACCCTGCTCGCCCGCGGTCTGGTCGAAGCGCTGATGAACCTGCTGGTGCTGGTGTTCACGCTGGGCCTGCTGGCCTGGCTGGGTCACTCGGTCGTGCCGGCGCGCCCGCTGGAGGCGATCGCCTGCTTCCTGATGATGGCGATGCTCGGCACCGGCTACGGCATCTTCATCGCGGTGTGGACCCACGACCGCCCGCGGCTGCGTTCCCTGATGCGCATGCTGATGCTGCCGCTGTACTTCATGTCGGGCGTGGTGTTCCCGGTCGACCTGCTGCCGCGCGAGACCATCGCGTGGCTGCTGTGGAACCCCCTGCTGCACCTGGTCGAGGTCACGCGGCAGGCCTACGTGCCCGCCTACCGGCCAGCCGACGGCATCAACATGACCTACCCGCTGCTGTGCCTGCTGGTCTACTGGACGCTCGGCCTGACGCTGTACCGCGCCAATCGCCAGCGGCTGGTCGCCAGCTGACCGCACCAGGCCATGGTCCGACTGCAGGCCCTGACGAAGTCGTACCCCACGCCCGGCGGGCGGAAGTACGTCTTCCGCGATCTCGACCTCATCTTCCCGCCCGATGCCAACGTCGGACTGATCGGCCGCAACGGGGCCGGCAAGTCGACGCTGCTGCGTCTGCTCGGCGGCATCGACTCACCCGACAGCGGGCGGGTGGTCACCGACGCACGCATCTCGTTTCCGGTGGGTCTGGCCGGCGGATTCAGCCAGGCGCTGTCGGGGCGCGACAATGTCGCGTTCGTCTGCCGCGTGCACGGTTCGGGCGGCGCGGACCTCAAGCGGCGCGTGCGCATGGTGGAGGAGTTCGCCGAGATCGGCGACTACTTCGACCTGCCCGTCGGCTCCTATTCATCCGGCATGCGTTCGCGCGTGGCCTTCGGCCTGAGCATGGCCCTCGACTTCGACTACTACCTGATCGACGAAGTGATGGCCGTCGGCGATGCCCAGTTCCGCGAGAAGAGCCGGGTGTCGCTGATGGCGAAACTGGCCAACGCCAACGTCATCCTCACCTCGCACAACATGAGCGACATCCGCCAGTACTGCAACGTCGTCGTCCTGCTCGAGAAGGGCCAGGTCCGCGTGTTCGACGACGTCGAGGAAGGCATCCGGGCCTACCAGATGCCGGGGGCCAAATGAAGCTGCTGGACCGCATCACCACACGCCGCCTGTTCGTGGGCGTCGTGCTGCTGCCGATGCTGCTGTATTCGGCGTACCTGGGTTTCGTCGCCTCGGACCGCTACGTCAGCGAGACCGTCGTCAGCGTGCGCTCGCTCGGCAGCGACGCCGGCAATGCGATACCCGGGGCGGCGCTGCTGCTGGCCGGCATCAACCCGCCCGCCCACGAAGACACGCTGTACCTCTACGAGTTCGTGCACTCGCTGGGCCTGCTGCAGAAGCTCGACACGAGGCTGGGGCTGCGCCGCCACTTCTCGCAGCCGCGCGCGGACTGGCCGTTCGTGCTCGACGCCGATGCCAGCCAGGAGGAGTTCCTGCGCTATTACCGCCAACGTGTCGAGGTCGGCTTCGACCAGCGCACGGCCCTGCTGCGGCTGCGGGTGCAGGGCTTCGACGCCGCGTTCGCCCAACAGATCAACCGTGCCCTGCTCGACGAGTGCGAGCGCTTCGTCAACGACACCTCGCAGCGCTTCGCCACCGAGCGGCTGCGCTTCGCCGAAGGCGAGCTCAAGCTCGCGAGCCAGCGCATCCAGGAGGCCCGCAACCAGCTGCTGGCGTTCCAGAACAAGCACCGCCTGCTCGACCCCGGCGCACAGGCCCAGGCCACCGGCGCGCTGACCTCGGAACTGCAGGCCACGCGCTCGCGGCTGGAGGCCGAGCTCAACGGCCTGCTGGCCTATCTCAACGAGGACAGCTTCCAGGTCCAGGCCCTGCGCAGCCGGCTGGCGGCGGTCGAGCGGCAGGTCGAGGCCGAGCGCAGCCGCGCCACGACGGCGCCGCGCCAGGGTGAGCGGCTCAACGCGCTGGCGGTGGAGTTCCAGGCGCTGCAGCTGCAGGCGGAGTTCACCCGCGACGCCTATCGCCTGGCACTGGGCGCGGTCGAGAACGCCCGCATCGAGAGCACGCGTAAGATCAAGAGCTTGGTGGTGGTGGAGCCGCCCTCGCTGCCGCAGACCGCGGAGTACCCGCTGCACGCGTACAACCTCGGCACGCTGCTGGCGGTGAGCGTCCTGCTCTTTGCCATCCTGCGGCTGGTGGTCGCCACCATCCGCGAGCACCAGGACTGACCCATGCCCCACGAGCAACTGACACCCATCCGGACGTTCACGCCCGTGGCATGGTGGCGGCGGCTGGCGCGGATCGCCGGCCTCGTCGCGTGCGTCGGCGGTGTGGCCATGGGCGCACTGGCCCAGGCGCCTCAGCGGCCACCGGCCGGCGCGTCCGCCTCACCCGCGGCCACGCCGGCCCCTGTCGCGCCGCCTGGTGCGATGCCCGCCGACCCCGCCACCGCGGCCAAGCCGCTGGTGTTCGGCTCGCAGATGTTCAGCGGCCGCTTCGCGAGCGAGGCCTTCAGCGGCTTCAATCCCGACTACCGCATCGCCGTCGGCGACCGCGTGCTCGTGCGCATGTGGGGCGCCTTCGAGCATGACGCCGGCCACCTGGTCGATGCCCAGGGGAACGTCTTCCTGCCCAACGTGGGCCCGGTGCGCGTGCTGGGCGTGCGCAACGCCGAGCTCAACAACCAGGTGGAGGCGCAGGTCAAGCGCGTGTTCCGCGCCAATGTCGGCGTGTATGCGTCCCTCGAGGCGGCGCAGCCGGTGAAGATCTACGTCACCGGCTTCGTGCGTGCCCCCGGGCTGTACGGCGGCCTCTCGTCGGACTCCATCCTCTACTACCTCGACCGCGCCGGCGGCATCGATCCCGATCGCGGGAGCTACCTGCAGGTCGACGTACTGCGCAACGGCGTGCTGCGGCACACCGTCAACCTGTACCGCTTCCTGCTGAGCGGGCTGCTCGAGCCGATCCAGCTGCAGGACGGCGACACGCTCGTGGTGCCGCCCCGCAAGCACACGGTCACGGTGGGTGGCGAGGTGCTCAACCCCTACGTGTTCGAGTTCGACAAGAACCGGATCGCCGCGTCCGAGCTGCTGTCGGCGGCGCGCCCGCGCCCCGGTGCCACGCACCTGAGCATCGTCCGCAAGGTGGGTGCGCAGTCGCGCAGCGAGTACCACCCGCTGGCGAGTGCCGGCGACGTCGAGATCCTCGACGGCGACGAGGTCATCGTCACCTCGGACAAGTACCCCGGCACCATCCTGGTCCGCATCGAGGGCGCCCACCTCGGCGAACGGACGGTGGTGCTGCCGTACGGCGCCAAGCTCAGCGACGCGCTGGCGCGCCTGCGGCCGGCCCCTCAGGCCAACCTCGACTCGCTGCAGCTGTTCAGGCGCTCGGTGGCCGAACGCCAGCGTGCCTTGATGGAGAGCTCGCTGCGCAGCCTGGAGACCTACGCGCTGACCTCGCGCTCCTCGACCACCGAGGAGGCCACGCTGCGCCGCACCGAGGGCCAGCAGATCCTCGAGTTCATCGAGCGTGCCCGCCGCGTGCAGCCACGCGGCCAGGTCGTGCTCGCGCGGACGCCCAACGCGGGCGAAACGCTGCTGGAGGACGGCGACGTGCTGCGCGTGCCCGAGCGGAGCAACCTGATCATGGTCAGCGGCGAGGTGCTGTTCCCCAACGCACTGGTCTTCGACAAGAACGCCGACATCGACACCTACGTCGAGCGTGCCGGCGGCTACACGCAGGGTGCCGACCTGGCCCGGGTGGTGGTGATGCGGCAGGATGGCAGCGTGATGCTGGCCAGCGACGCCCGACTGCAACCGGGCGACGAGATCATGGCCCTGCCCAAGGTCGAGTCGAAGAACATCGAGATCGCCCGCGGCATCACGACGATCGTCTACCAGATTGCCGTGGCCGCCCGCATCGCGCTGGGGTTGTGATGCGCGTCGGCTCGCTCACCTTGGCCTGCACGGAGCCGGACACCGGCGACCAGCTCCTGACGCTGGCCCGGGCCATCGTCGACGGCGCCACCGATGCCGCCGAGGCCCATCCGCTGCGGTTGGTGGAGTCGCCGGCCGCGGCGCTGGCCCGCGCGGCCCACGCGACCGCGGGATCGGACGTGCCGCTGGACGCCTCGGCGTGCCTGCAGGCCTGGTGCGCCAGCGCGCGCCGGCTGCTGCGCGAGGCGCACCAGAACCCGGGCCAGATGGTGCTGCTCGACGCGGACGAGGTGCAGCTCGCGCCCGCGGCCGCACGGGCGGCCTGGCGGCGCCGCGCCGGGCTCGAACCGTCGGCTCCCGACGGGCCTGCTGCGACGACCGGGCCGCGCCTGGACGCGCTGGGCCTTGCCGCGGCCGCCATCGTGGTGGCCCGGCACCCCGACGCCGCCCGGCTGTGGAGCGAGCTCCAGGGGAGTTGCCTGCTGCTTGACGAGGCCGGCGCCCATGACGAGCCCGCACCCGACCTCGCGCTGAAGACCTGGCGCGAGTGGCAGCTCAATCTGGCCGACCTGCAGCAGACGCTGGGCGACTGCCAGGCCCGCCTGGCCGACGGCCAGGGGCGGCTGGACGCACAGACCGCCGAACTGGCCCAGGCCCGCGACGATGCGTCGCTGGCCGAGATGATGCGTCGCCAGTCGCTGGCCGAACTCGAGTCGGTGGCGGCGATGGCGGCTCCGCTCGAGGCCCTGTCCCGCGAGCGGCAGTCCCGGCTGGAGGTCCTCGAGACCCGGCTCGACCAGTCCGAGCGGGCGCTCGAACTGGAGCGCCAGGCCCGCGCCCAGGAGCAGCAGCAGGTGCAGCAGCTGCAGGCTGCGCTGGCCGACCGCGAATCCCGCCTGGTCCACCTCGACGGCGAGCTCGTGCAGCGGACGGGCGCCCTGCAGGCCGCGCTCGACGCCTCGTCGGCCGCCATCGCCCGTGAGCGCGGCGCCCAGGCCACCCATCTGCAGCAGATCGAGGCCGAGCTCGACACCCTGCGCCGCGACCGCGCCCGCTTCATCGTGCTCGTCGAACGCTCGCGCCAGGAGATCGACCAACTCAACCGCCAGCGCGACGCCGAGCGGGCCGCGATGGACGCCGAGCGCCTGGAGCGGCTGGCGGAGCAGGCGGCGGCCGCCGCCGAGCGCGCCGCCATGGACGCCGAGCGGGCCGCCGTCGAGGTCGAGCGCGGCCAGTCGCAGGCCGCGCAGGCCGCGTTGGGCGAGCACATCGCCGCCCTGCAGCGGCAGCTGGCCGCCGAGCGGCAGGAGCGCGAGACCCTCGAAGCCCAGGCCACCCGCCAGGCCGAGGACGGGCGCCGCGAGGCCGCCGACCTGCGCGACGCGCTGGCCCAGGCCACGCACCAGGCCCGCCTCGACGAAGAAGCCCTGCACGCGCTGCAGCAGACTGGCCAGCACCTGGCGCAACGCGAACGCGAGCTGCAGCAGACCGTGTCCGACCTGCGCGAGCGGGGTGCGCAGGACGCCATCGAACTGCGCGAACTGCTCAACGAGGCCGACGCCTCGCGAGCCCGCGCCGAGGCATTGGCGTCCGAGCTCGCCCAGGCCCGCGAGCAGCGGCAGACCACCGACGCCCTGGAGTCCGTCTGGCAGCAGCGCTGGCACCAGGCGCGCACTCGCATCGAGTTGCTGGAGAGCCAGCTCGGCGACGCGCTCTCGGGCCTGGTCCAGGCCGCGGCCCCGGCCGGCGCGCCGAAGGCAGCGCCATCGTCGTCGTGGAGCATGGCCCTGGCCGCCACGCGCGTGGGCCTGATCGCCGAGCGCGACGCCGCGCCGCATCGCGAGCTGGGCCTGGTGGTCGAGCTGCCCGCGGGCGTCCAGGCACCGGCGCGCCGGTTCGAGCTGCGGCTCGTCGAGCATGGCGGACGCCCGGGTCTCGTCTGGATGCCGGCTGCCGCTGGCGTGCCGCCGCTGCACGCCTGGCAGCCCAACGGCCACGAGGGTGACCGCCCGTTCATGCGCCTCATCCCCCAGGACGTCGACGGCGCAGCCCTGCTGGCGCGCCTGCCCAGCGCCGACTGGCGGCTGGTGACCGGCCTGGCCGAACAGCTGCCCCATTGGGTGTCGTCGCTGGGCCTGGCCTCGCCCGAGCTCTGGCGCACGGCGGCCCGCCGCTTGCTGGCCCAGCTCCAGGCCATGCCGCCGAGGCTTCGCTTTTCGGAGCTGCAGGCGACCTGGTCCGAGCCTGCAGCCGCCGGTGGAGCGCCGGGCCTGGCCCACATCCGCCTGTCCGACGCCCTGTTCGGCGACAACTCGCTGCCCGACATCGAGCTGGCCTTCGACAGCACCGGCGACCGCGACGCCACGCTCAGCTGGCTGCTGCCCGGCAGCGGCCTGCCGGGCTTCGCCAGCTGGCCGGTGCAGGCCGACGGCCGCTTGCAACCCCACTGCCCACTGGCCGTCGGGCGGGCGCTGTCCGTGCCCAGCAAGTGGCGCTGGTGGGCCGAGCGCCCGGCACGCGACCGCGACCTGCTCCTGGGCCTGCTCGATGCCCTGCCCGCGGCCGCCGACGCGCTTGGCAGCACGGCCCAGGCGCCGGTGCTGCGTCAGCAGCTGGCCGGCCTGCACCGCGAGGCGCGGCGCCTGGTCGAGCGCCAGGCGCTCGGTGGACGCCTTCGCCGCCTGAAGAACTTGCTGCGCCCGGCCACGAAGGCCTGAGACCGATGGATTCGCTGACCGAACTCGCCCGCAGCCTGCCGCCTTCGGCCTGGGACCTCGTCGTGCACGTGGGTGCCGGCGGCGCGCCGGTGTCACTCGCCTGGCCCGGCGTGAGGCGGCTCGTGTTGGTCGAGGGCGACGCGGGCACGCGCCTGCAGCTGTCGATGGCCTGTGCCGGCCGCGCGGGTGTCGAGGTCTGGTCGGACGTCGTGGTGCCGCAGGCCGGTGTCGCCGCGTGGCACCGCTACAGCCTGCCGATGCTCAACGGGCCCCGTGCCCAAGAGGGCCTGGAATCGATCTATCCCCGCCTGCAGCACCTGGGCTCCGCTGTCGCCCAGGGCTCGGCGGTGGCCGACGTGCTGGCCCGCGCCCTCGGCGACGACGGGATGGCCGACGCCGGCGACCCGGCCGACCGGCTGCTCGTGCTCGACGTGCCCGGGCAGGAAGAGTCGCTGCTGGGCGCCATCCCCGCGGCCTTGCTGCGGCGGTTCGAGTGGATCGTGGTGCGCGGCTGCCGCGTGCCCGGCGCGCCCGGGCCAACGTCACGGGCGCTGCTAGACACACTGGCCGACGCCGGGTTCCGCTCGCGCGAGCCCGACACCGACGCCGACCCGTTGTGGCCCCTGTCGCTGCACCGCTTGCACGCGTCCACGCTGCTGGCCCGACAGACGGTCCTGATGGCCGAGCAGCTGGGCCGCATCGAAGCCAGCAGCGCCGAGGCGCTGGCCCAGGCGCGGGCGCGCCACGCCGAGGCCGACGCCCGGGCACGCGGCACGATCGAGGCGCTGCAGGCCGAGGCCGCGCAACTTGCGCGGGCCCGCGACGAGTTGCAGCAGCAGCTGCTGCAGGCCGGCGCGGCGGCCGACGAACGCCTGCTCGAAACCCGCCAGGCCCACGAGCACCAAGCCGCGGCCCAGGCCGAGCGACTGTCCCTGCTGGAGCGCGAGCTCGCCGAGGCCTGCGCCGCCCACGACGCCCAGGCACAGGCGGCGACCCGGCTGGGTGAGCAGCTCGCCACCGTGCAGGCCGAGTCCGAGGCCCAGCGGGCGGCGCTCGACACGACGCGCCGCGAGCTGATCGGCAGCACCGACCGCCACGACGCGCTGCAGGCCGAGCTGGCCACGGCCCGGCGGCAGCACGAGGAGCAACTCGCGACACTGACGGCCGCGCGCGATACGGCGCTGGCCCTGGCCGACGAGCAGCAGGCCGAACTGCTGCCTTTGCGCGAGCAGGTGGCCCTCCAGCAGGAACAGGCCGACCAGCTGCAACGCGAGCTCCAGCAGCAGCAGGCCGCACTGACCGCGATGACGGCCGAGCGCGACGAGGAGCGCCGCTGGCACCACGACAACGCCAAGTGGGCCCATGGCCTCAAGGCCGAGGGCCAGCGCCTGGGCACGGAGCTGGCCGGCCTGCGCGAGCAGCTGGATGAGGCCCGCCGCGGCGCCGAGGCGGCGGCCCAGGAACAGGCGCGCCTGCAGGCCCTGGTCGAAGCCCAGCAGGGCCAGCTCGCCGATCTGGCGACGGCCGCCGAGGCCGCCTCCCAGGAGCGCCAGCGCCTGCAGCAGCAGCTGGCCGCCGTGGCGGCCGAACGCGACCAGGAGCGAGCCTGGCACCACGACAACGCCACGTGGGCGCAGACCCTCAAGCTCGAAGGCGAGCGCCTCGCGGCGGAGCTGGCCGGCCTGGGCCGGCAGCTGGACGATGCGCGCGGCCTCGCCGAGACCGCGGGCCTGGAGCAGGCGCGCCTGCAGGCCCTCGCCGACGAGCTCCATCGTCAGCGGGCCGAGCTGACGGCGGCCGTCGAGACCGCCGCGCGGGAGCAGCAGCTCCTGCAGCAGCAGCTCGCCTCGGCGCTGGCCGAACGCGACCAGGAGCGGACCTGGCACCACGACAACGCGACCTGGGCCAAGGCCCTGAAGGCGGACAACGAACGGCTGACCCAGGAGCACGAGTCCCTGAGGCGCAAGACAACCGACGCCGAGGGACGTTCGCGACTGCTCGACCAGGAGATCCTGCGCGCCGAAGCGCAGCTCGATCTCATCAAGGACGTCCTGCTGCGTGAAAAGAACTTCTAGGCTGCTGCGCAACCGCGCGTCGCTGCACCGCGCGGCGATGGCCTCGGGGACCCGGGCGAGCCAGCAGCCTGCGGCGCCGCTCAGGTCCGCCGGCGCCGCGGCGCCGGTGCTGATCGACCCGTCGGCCCTGCCGCTGGCCAGCGAACCGCTGACCCTGGCGCGGGCCAAGGGGCACTGGCTCGTGGGCGACTGGGCGACACTGGCCGACGTGCCCGACGACGAGATCGCGGCGCACCCGGCGCGCGATCGCGTCGCCCTGCTCTCGGCCTGCGCCAACCTGCAACTCGACCGGCGCGAGCGCGCCGAGGTGCTGCTCCGCCAGGCACTGGCCTGGGGATGCCACCCGCAACTGGCTGCGCGGCTGCTGGTCTCGGGCGTCCACAACAGCCTCGGCCGCATCGCGGCGCTGCAGCAGGATGCCGGCGGCATCGAGCGGCATTTCGGCCAGGCCCTGGCGCTCACCGGTGACGCCGACGCCCAGCCGGCCTCGCAGACACGCGCGGTGCGCGAGATGGCCCGCCTGGGCCTGCTGCCCCAGGCCGCGGGCCTGTTGGGCCAGCGCAGCGAGGCGCTCGCCACGACGGCCGGGCGGCGGCCCGGCGCGCTCGACGACGAAATCACCACGCTGCGCAGCGAGCTGCAACTGCTGCAGCACGAGCTCACGCTGGCGCAGCAGCGCGCCGCCGCGGCCGCCGCCGCCACGCGCGCCGACGACGCCCGCGGCGCCGGGCCGGTGACGGCGGCCATGAGGTCGGCCTCCACCTCGCAGCTCGGCCAGGACCTGTGGGTGATCGAGCGCACCGGTGGCCAGCGCGGCGGCTACTTCGTCGAGTTCGGTGCCACCGACGGCGTGCGCCTGAGCAACACCTACCTGCTGGAGCAGGCGCTGCATTGGCGCGGCCTGTGCGTGGAGCCGAACCCGCGGTTCTTCGAGCTGCTGCGCCGCAACCGGGGCTGCAGCGTCAGCAACGCCTGCATCGGGCCGCACAGCGGCGAGTGGGTGGACTTCGTGTTCGCCGAGGAGTACGGCGGCATGGCGCGGGACCTCGATCGCGACATGCACGCCGCCACGCGGCGGGCCTACGCCGCATCGACGGCCAACCGCGTCTCGTTGCGCACCACCAGCCTGCACGAGCTGCTGCTGGCCCACGGCGCACCGCAGGACATCGACTACCTCAGTGTCGACACCGAAGGCAGCGAGTACGCGATCCTCTCCACGTTTCCCTTCGATCGATGGAACGTCCGGCTCATCACCGTGGAGCACAATTTCTCGGCAGACCGCGAGGCCATCCGACAACTGCTGGAGCCCCTGGGCTACCGGCGAACCGAAACCCAGTGGGACGACTGGTACGAAAAGGCCCCGGCGGCTGACGACCGGCGATGAATCCAAAGCCCCTGACCAGCCAGCTCTTCGACGAGTGCCTCGTCGCCTTGCGGCGGCGGCAGCCGCACGAGGCCATGGCCAGCCTGGCCCGGCTGAGCCCGGCCTCGCTGGACGCCCCGGCGGCCGCGCTGCACGCCGAACTGGGCCGCCGCGCCGCAGTCCTGCTCGAGAGCCAGGGCCGGCAGCTGGCCGAGACGCGCCACGAGGCGTTCAAGCTGCTCGACGTCGACCACGGGCCGCCCTTGCCGGGCATCTCCATCGTCGGGGCCTGCATGAACCGCCAGGCCAACCTGCTGCGCGTGCTGCCGAGCTGGCTGGCCTCGCCCGTCGACGAGATCCTGATCGTCGACTGGTCGTCGACCGACCCGCTGTGGCCGATGGTGCAGCACCTGCGCGACCCGCGCCTGCGCGTCGTGCGTGTCGACGACGAACCGCGGTGGATCCTGTCTCACGCCTTCAACCTCGGCCTGCGACTGGCGCGGCACGAGCGGCTCTACAAGCTGGATGCCGACATCCAGCTGGAACCGCACTTCTTCGAGGCCAACCACTTCGGCCCCGGCGAGTTCGTGCGGGGCTTCTGGAAGTCGGCCATCGACAGCGGCGCGCACGACCAGATCTTCGTCAACGGCAGCTTTGGCGCGATGAAGACCGACCTGCGCGAAGTCGGCTACTACGACGAACGCATCCTCACCTACGGCTGGGACGACTCCGACCTGTACATGCGCCTGTCGTCAGGCCAGGGGCTGGCCGGGCGGCTGCTGGTGCTCGGCAGCCTGCGCCATCTCGAGCAGGAAGACGGCGAGCGCATCGCCCACCAGGACATCCAGCCGGTCAGGCGCTACGGCAACTTCGCGCCCACGGAGCACGAGAACCAGGTCAATCGCTTCCAAACCGCCACGCTGCCGGAGTGGAGTTCGCGCCAGTGGACCCAGGACTACGAGATCGTGCCGCTCGAGGCCAGCCATTGGGTCGCCCGGCGCCGCACCGTCCGACCGAGCCACGCTCCGGGTCAACGCGTGCTGGCTGAGACGATCGCCGCCCGCGTCATCATGTCCTGGCTCGAACCGGTGCTGCCACCGGAGACCTGGCCGCATCCCGATAGCCTGGAACTGGCGCGCCTGATGCGACAGGCCGACCGCCGCGGCCTGTGCACACGCCTGGGTGAGCAGATCAGGCAGAAACGTGGCGTACACCTGCTTCGTGTGGCCGATCCCATCTGGCGCGACGCCGTCAGGCAGACACTGCAGTCTTTGAGGGCGCACCACCCTGAGCTGCCCAGATCCCTCGTCATCCTCGAGGATGACGGCTTCCGGCCGGAGGCCGCCGACGAGGACGACCTCGCCCATGGCCTGCATGCCTCGGGCGCGCTGCTCGACGCCATCGGAGCCGTGGTGGGTGCACAGCCTCGCGCCCATCTGCGCCAACTGGCCGACACCGTGTGCGACGCCCAGGCACCCTGCACGCGCTGGCGCATAGACGACGAATCTGTCGCGCAGGATGCACTAGAGCTGGGCCGCGAGGTTGAGGCGCGACTCGGCACCAGCTACCGCCTGCCCGCAGCGCCAGTGATCGGAAGCGTGCTGGTCACCAGCCTCTTCGACGATCGCAACCTGATCCGGGTCACCGAGTACTTGGCCTGCCTGGCACTGAACAGCCGCGTGTTCGAGACCATCATCGTGGTCTACGAACACGGGAGCGGCTTGATGCTGAAGGCGCTGTCGAGGTTGCGCGAGGCACTGGCCCTGACATCGACCCGATGGCTGGTCGCCCCTGCGGCCAGCAGGCCGAGCCTGGCCGATCTCGTGGCCCAGCAATCGATGCTGCGCGACGACAGGCTGCTGGCGGTGGCCAACGCCGACGTGGTGTTCGATGCCACGCTGGAACCGCTGAACGGCCTGCTGGCGCATGACCACGTCGCGGTGCTGAGCCGTCGGGAGCTGCCGGCCGGTGCCGGCGCTGCACCCCTGATCCGCAGCGCTGCCGGCACACCGAACATCTTTTCCGCCGACGCGTGGATCGTGAGGACGCCGTTCTCTGCCGGCCACGAGCTGGACTACCCCATCGGAACGTTCTACTGCGACTCCTTCGTCAACGGTCGCCTGGGGCGACGGCCCGGCGTGCGGGTGTCAAATCCATGCCTGGACACGCACCTGTTCCATGTGCACGACGCTCGATTCAACTCGTCGGACACCAAGAAGCTCGCGCAACGCGAGTATCTGGAGGGCCTCTACGCCGCCGAGTCGCGGCGTTGGGGGGATCCCGATCCGGTCAAGGGGGTACCCTGGTGCACGACCCACCAGTTGCCCCTGACGCCCGAAGGCAGCCACGTCGTCGCATGGAAGCCCCGCTCCCTGAGCGTCGACCTTGCCGGCGGGCCACCTAGCCTGGCCGGACTGCTGTGTGTGTGGCTGCTGGGCCGGCAGGCGCAGTGGATGCAGCCGCGATGGCACCTCATCGTGCGCCTGCGCCCCCAGGACGCCGCCGGCCCGTTCGGCCAACTGCTCGCCCGCGTCAAGCTCGCCGAGGGTCTGTGGCCGCTGTTGGTGGACATTGCCGAAGCACCCGGATCGCCGCCTCCAGCCCCGGACCCCGCGCACGTCGAGCACCGCGTCCGCGAGGCCAGTGAGTGGCTGCAGGCGCTGTACACCGACGGGCTCGACGGCTTCGTCGCCTGCCTCGCGCGCGCGCTGGCCGATGGCGCGGCGAGTGAACTGCGCGTCGACCTGCTGCCCCCGCAGGACACCTCGTCTACGCTGATGATGCTGCAGGCGCTCGAACGCCACAGCGTGCCCCACTGGACCGACCTGCGCGCCCTGCTGGGCTCTCTGCCCGAGTGGCTTGCGGAGCGCCGCCTGGTCCTGCCTTTCCTTCCCGACATCGACGGCACTCAGGTGCTGCGGCCGGTCGCCGCGGCCGTGATCGGCACCACGCCGCGCGTGGCCTTCGTGACATCGATGTTCCGTGGTGGCGTGCACACCGCCGGCTACCTGGAGAACGTGGCGGCCGCGGCCGACCGGGTCGACGGCGAGGTGATCATCGTCGACGCCAACGGCCACGGCGCCGACGCCGATGCCGCCGTCGTGGACGACTTCCTGGCCCGCCACCCGGCCGCCGCCCGGCGCTTCCTCGTGCTCAGGCCCGACCGCGACCCAGGCCTCTACAACTGCTGGCGCATGGCCATCGAGCACGCGCGCGCCCCGCTGGTCAGCAATGCCAACCTCGACGACCGTCGCAGCCCGGATCACAGCCTGCGGCTGGCCGAGCTGCTCGAGGCCCGTGGCGACCTCGCGGCGGCCTGCGGCGCGCTCACGGTGGTGGGCAGCGACGAGCAGGGCGGCTGGTTCGATCTCCTGCCCAACGAAACCTGGTTCGGCGAGCCCGGCCTGCGCGAGTTCGGCTACGACGAGCTGTTCCGGCGTGCAGAGGACGGCACCGTCTTCTCGCAGAACATGCTGCATTGCATGCCAGTGTGGCGGCGCAGCCTGCACGAGCGCCACGGCTGGTTCGACGAGGAGCGCTACGGCACCAGCGCCGACTGGGCCTTCTGGCTGGCGCTCGGTCGCGCGGGGGAACGCTTCGCGCTCGACCCACAGGCCTGGGGGCGCTACTTCTTCAACCCGTCATCCCACAACCGGCGCAACGATGCCGACGGTGCCAAGGAGCGCCACATCATTGCCGAGCTCATCGGCGTGTGGCAGGACCGTGTCATCAAGCAATGACTGATCAAAACTCATCACCCACCTCAGGCACTCGCGCAGAGGCGTCCGGCTTGGCCAACGCCGTTGCGCCGGTGCCTTGCATGATGATGCACTGCGGCCGTGTCGGCAGCACGGTGCTGGCCTCGCTGCTCACGGCGCAGGATCTGCTAGCTGCCGGCGAGATCCACAACACCCAGGTCTATCCGGGCGAAGAGTGGTGGGACCGGGTTGACTATGTGGCCCGCTACCAGCAGCTGTTCGAGCGGCGCCTGGAGCTGCCGCAACCCTACCTGAAGGGACCGCCGACGCGGGACGCCAGCGTCTATCTGTTCGAGTACAAGCCTTTCCAACCCGGATGCGGTGCGCCATTGGGCGAGGCCATCGCCCGCTTTCGCGACGCCGGCGTCCAGCGCTTCATCTCACTGGTGCGGCTCAACCCACTGCGGCGCTACGTGTCCTCGCTCGTGTCGCAACGCACGGGCGTCTGGCACACGACGCAGCCCAGTGATCGTCCAAATCGTGTCCACATCGACGTGAACCTGGTCATCGACTTCGACATCGGCTTCACCCGCGGCACCCTGATGGAGTGGCTGCTCTACTTCCGCCAGACACTCACACCCGAGTGGAACAGCGCGCTGCAGCCACAAGACACGCTTTGGTTGACCTACGAAGACCACATTGAGCGAGATCCCCTCGTCGCCTATGCCAAGGTGGTGGAGTTTCTCGCGCTGGACCCCGCCCGGCCAGCGGCCGCAGTGGACCTGGTGCGCCAGAACGCATGGCCCTTGCGCGAGCTCATCGAGAACTTCGACGAGGTCGAGCGCACGCTCCGCGGCACGCCCTTCGCCACCTACCTGGAGGATTGATGAGGCGCGCCCGGTGGTCGGGCGCTGCATGGATGGGCCTGATCGCGCTCGCCGGGGCGACCGGGTCTGCACCGGCCACCGAGTTCGAGCTGCAGGTCACCGGGCAGCCGACGCGCTCGTTCGCTACGCTGGGTCCCGCACTAGAGGCCGTGGCGGCGCTGCGGCAAGGCGGTTGGCCCGAGACCGGCGTGACGCTGCAGCTGCCGCCGGGCCGGCTGTGGCTGGCGGCCCCCGTGACGATCGGTGCGCGGCACGGCGGCACGCCGGGCGCACCGCTGTCGATCGTGGGCGCGCCCGACGGCCGCACCGTGCTCAGCGCGGCGAGGCCCGTCGAGGCCTGGCAGGAACCGGACGCGGACCTGCGGGCGCTGTTGCCGGCCGCCGCGCGGCCGCACGTCCGCCAGGCGCGTGTGCCCGGCGCGCGCTTCTGGGCGCGCGGCACGCGGCATGGGCAGGGCTGGCCGGATGCGCCCGCGCCGACCGACCTCTTCCACGACGGACAGCCGATGCCGGTGGCCGCGTGGCCGGACACCGGCTTCGCGTTGATCAGCGAGGTGCTGGACGAGGGTCGGCGCGTGGTGCTGCGCGGCGCGCCGGCGCTGGACGGCGCCACCGCGACGGCGGGCTGGCTGCACGGCTACTGGGGCCGGGACTGGGCCGATGAGTGGATCGGCCTGCGCAGCGTCGACGCCCCGGCTGGCCAGTTCCAGCTCGACGGCGCCGCCCCCCGCTACGGGGCCGTTGCGGGCCAGCGCGTCCGGCTGGTGCAGCTGCCCGCGCTGCTCGACCGCCCTGGCGAATGGGCCCTCGACGAGGCCGGCTCGCGGTTGCTGTTCTGGCCGCCCGATGCGGCCACCGGCGCCGATGTGGTGTCGGACGGCCTGCACGTGCTGCGCATCGACGGTGCCAGCCATGTGCGCGTGATCGGCCTCACGCTGGAAGGCTCGCGCAGCGATGCGCTGGTGGTGACGGGCGGCCGCGACGTGCGCGTCGAGCGTCTGCACATCCGCAACGTCGGCGGCCGCGCCGCCTGGCTGTCGGGCGTGGCGCACGCCATCGTCGACTGCGACATCCACGACACCGGGCAGGGAGGCATCGCGCTGTGGGCCGGCGACCGACAGACGCTGCAGGCGGCCGGCCTGCTGGCCGAGGGCAACCGCCTGCGGCGCCTCAACCGCTGGCTGCGCACCTACCGCCCGGCCATCGAGGTGGGTGGCGTCGGCCAGGTCGTGCGCGGCAACCTGATCGCGGAGCTGCCGCACGCTGCCATCGTCTTCAGCGGCAACGACCACCTGTTCGAGTTCAACGTCGTGCATGAGGTCGCGCAGGAGACCGGCGACGTCGGCGCCATCTACACCGGGCGCGACTGGACGGCCCGCGGCCACGTGATCCGGCACAACCACCTGCACGACATCCGCGGCCCCGGGCGCTGGGGCTCGCTCGGCGTCTACCTCGACGACCAGGCCAGCGGCATCACGGTGCTGGGCAATCTGTTCGTGAACGTCGACCAGCCGGTGTTCATCGGCGGCGGCCGCGACAACCTCGTCGACAACAACTTCTTCGTCGCCAGCGCCCCGCCGCTGCACGTGGACCGGCGCGGCCGCACCTGGCAGCGCGCGCTCACCGACGACCCCGACGGCGTTCTGCAGCGCACGCTGCAGGCGCTGGCCGCCGCCGGCTCGGCCCACGCGCGCCGCTACCCGGCCCTGCCCGGGCTGCTGAAGGACCGGCCGGGCGAGCCGCTGGGCAACGTCGCGCGGCGCAACGCCGTGGCCGACGATGCCGCCGATCGCATCGAAGAGGGCGTGCCGCTGGAGGTCGACCGGCGCTTCGGTCCGGCCGACCTGCGATTCGAGGTGCCCGGCCCGATCGGGAAGCGTCGCCTCGCCACCGACTTCGCGCTCGACCCCACGGCTCCGCTCGTGCGTGCGGGCTTCTCGCCGCTGGCGCTGCAGGCCATGGCCTGCACCGCCGAACGCTGGGCCGGCGGCGGCAGCGGCAGCGTTCCGACGAAGGCCTGCCGCTGGGCCACGGCCAGCCCGTGAGCGGCCCGCAGCGGTGCGGTGCGCCGCCCGGGATGCCCGGGCCGGGCAGTCGATAATCGCCCGATGGGAGTGATCATCGTCGCACAGGCCACCGGCCAGCACGGCTGGAGCAGCCTCGAGACCTACGAAGCCGGCGTGCGCGCCCTCGGCCTGGACTGCACGGTCTATCGGCCTCGCGCCGACTGGGGCGCGCCGGCCGTGCAGGACGACGACGGCCTCGCGGCCCGCCTCTGCGCCGGCGGCAGCGAGCCGCTGCTGCTGTGCGGCTTCGACTGGCACTCGCAGCCGCTGCACCAGGATCCGGCGATGCGCCGCGCGCTCCGCGCCCACCGCGGCCCGCGCATCGGCATCTTCCAGGAACACCTCGCAGCCGACTGGATCCGCCAGGATCCGCAGCTCGTCTCGCTTTTCGCCGCGGCCGCGGTCTCGGCCGCCGAGGTGCTGACGCATGTCGCCTGCAACCACGAGGGCGACGTCGAGTGGCTGCGCGCGCTGGGGCTGCAGCTGCCGATCACCTACCTGCCCTTCTGCGCCGACCTGCAGACCTTCCGCCGACTGCGCCCGATGTCGCAGCGCGACCCGCGGGCCTTCTTCCGCGGCAAGCGCATGGAGTTCCTGGCATCGAGCCCGTATGCGGCCCGCGACCGCATGGCCGAGCTGCTGCGCACCCATCCGCACGCGGTCGTCGCCGACCTGCAGCCGGCGGCACTGCTCGACCGCGAGGCGATGATCCGGCGCTACGTCGAGGACCTCAACCACTACCGGATCCAGCTGAACCTGCCCTCGGTGTCGGACAGCCTGACCTGCCGGCCCTTCGAGGTGCTGGGCTGCGGCGGCACGCTGGTGCAGACCGAGCCGGAGGGCGAGGTCTCGCGCGCGCTGCTGCCACCGGACTGCTACGTGCCGATCGACCGGCGGCGGCCGCCGTCGGTGGTGGAGGCCATCGACGAGCTGCGCCGCCACCCGGCGCAGGCCGAGCGTCTGGCGGAGCGTGGTCACGCACTGGTGGCGGGCGGCCACGGCGCCGAGCGGCGGGTGTCGCAGCTGCTCGGCTGGGCCACCGGCGCCCTTGGCGAGTCCGAGCTCGTGCGGCAGCTGACGGGCCGCGCGACCACGGTTGCCACCGCCGCCCCGGCGACCCACGCCGACCGCGCGGCCGGGCAGCCCCACATCCTGGTTGACCTGGTCTTCTACCAGTACGCCAACACCGGCATCGCCCAGGTCTGGAACCGCCTGCTCGCCGAGTGGGCGGCCAGTGGCTACGCGCGCCACGTCACGCTGGGCGTGCGCCGGCAGAGTCGGTACGCGCCGCCGGCCGCCGTGATGTCGGCGTTCGCGACGGTGGAGCTGCCGGTGCACCGCTTCGAGGGCGACGCCGAACAGGTGCAGGCCGCCTGCGACGCCATCGGCGCGACGCTGTTCATGTCGACCTACTACTCGCGGCCGACGCGCACGCGCTCGATGCTGCTGGTGCACGACTGCATCCCGGAGCGGCTGAATCCGGCCTGCTTCGCCGAACCGGACTGGCGCGAGAAGCGCGAGGCCATCGAAGCCGCCTCGGCCTACGCCTGCGTCTCCGAGGCCACGGCCCGCGACCTGCGCGAGTGCTACGCCACCGCCGTGGGCACCCGGCCGGTCTACGTGGCGCCCAACGAGTTCGCGACCCGATTCGCACCCGCCGACGCACCGGCCCGCGAGGCCTTCGTGCAACGGGCCGGCCTGCGGCGCGAGTTCCTCGTTGTCGTCGGCGAACGCGTGGGCTACCGCGGCTACAAGAACGTCGAGACGCTGTGCCGGGCGCTCGGCGGGCTGGCGAACGCACAGCCGGCGCTGGCGGCCCGCTACTCGCTGCTTTTCGTGGGCGGCGCCGAACGGGGCGACTCGCTGTCGCTCGAGCCCGCGCTGGAGCGGCACCTGCGCGCCTGGCACCTGCGCCGGCTGACGCTCGACGACGAGGCCATCGTGACGGCGCTGTCGGCCGCCACCTTCCTGCTGTACCCGTCGCGCATCGAGGGCTTCGGGCTGCCGCCGGGCGAGGCCGCGATGTGCGGCACGCCCACGATCGCCTGGGACACGCCGATCAACCGCGAGATCTACGGCGAGGATCTGGCCTACCTGCGCGACGGTGACGAGGCCGCCCTCGGTCGCCAGCTGTCGGTGTACCTGGAACAGGCCGCCACCTGGCGGCAGACGGCTCGCCGGCTCGGCGAGCGCCTGCGCCAGCAGCGCGCGCAGCGCGGCGGCGCCAGCCAGTCCGGCACGCTGCTGGAGTGCGCGCTGCTGCACGCCCAGCGCGACCTCGACCTGGCGGCGCCCGGGCACGAGCCGGTGCTGTTCGACGCCCATCCGTCCCAGCGCGCGGCGTGGCTGCAGCGCCTGCTCGAGCGGCACCCGGCCAATCGCGGCGTGGCGGGCCTGGGGTTCGGCCAGGAACCGCTGGACAGCGCGGCACTGGTGTCGATGTACCGCGGGGCCGAGTTCGTCGTTGGCTGCGTCGAGGACCTCATCGGCCAGACCGCCTTCGAGCAGGGTCGCATGGAGGTGCTGCTGATCGACAGCGCATCGCCCGACCACGAGCACCGGCTCGTGCGCGAGCACATCCGCCGCCATCCGAACCTGCTGTACGTGCGATCGGTCGACCGCGAGTCGCTGTACCGCGCCTGGAACCGCGGCGCCTGCGTCTCGCAGGCCCGCTACCTGTCCAACGCCAACCTCGACGACCGCCACCGCAAGGACTTCTTCGAACGCCTCGCGAACGACCTCGACCGCCATGCCGACGTGGAGCTGGTCTACCCGGCGCAATACCTCACGTCGCACGCGAACGAGCCCTTCAGCGATCACGAGCCGGTGCGCTCCTGGGCCTGGCCCGACTACACGCTGGACCAGCTGCGCATCGGCAACCATGTCGGCTCGCAGCCGATGTGGCGGCGCTCGCTGCACCAGCGCATCGGCTGGTTCGAGGAGCGCTACCGCATCGCCGGCGACTACGATTTCTGGTGCCGCATCGCCCACCGGGCCGGGCCGCTGAAGCTGCATCCGGTGCACGTCGGCCTGTACTACTTCAACGGCACCGGCATCGAGCATGGCGACCCGCTGCGCTCCGAGGTCGAAGTGGCCGAGATCTGCCGCCGCTACGGCATCCGCAAGAACTACGAGGTCTCGCAGGCCGACGTCGAGCGGGCCGCCCAGGCCGCGGCGCAGGCCCCGGCCAAGCGCGAACTCGAAGACCTGCAATACAACGGCATGACGCTCGAGCGCGAGATCAACGTCTGGATCGACGCCGGCCGCGGGCTGCCGGACGCCATGGCCATCGCCGACACCGTGCTGTCGCAGTCCGTGGCCAACCAGCACCGGCTGCGCGTGGTGCTGGTGGACCGCCGCTGGACCGAGGCGCAGCGCCGTGAGGTGCAGGACCGCGTGCTGGCCCCGCTGGCGCGTGACTTCACCGCGGCGCGCGACTGGTTGGCCGACGACTTCGCGCAGCCCGGCGTCTGCACGGTGCGTCTCCACGCCGCCCTGCCGGCCGACCGCGGCTACCTGGAGCGGGCGATGCGCACGCTGTACGAGGGCCGTGGCGACACCATGGCCATGCGGCACGGCGAGCGCGCCGTCGGCAGCCTCTCGCGCAGTGCGCCGGTGGCGCGCGCGGAGGTCTTCGCATGACGCTGCGCCCCCACGCCAGCGCGGCACCCTGGCTCGTGCAGAACGGGCTGCAGGGCCTGGCTGCGGTGTACCTGCACGAGCTGGAACTCATCGTCCACGGCGTGCCCTCGGGCGTGCTCGAGCTCGCGCCGCTGCTGCGCGCCGACGCCGCCCGCGGCCTGCTGTTCGAGGCGGCGTCCGCGCCGTCCAACCGGCGCTGGGCGGCCGAGCTGCACGCGATGCTCGCCGTCGACATCGAGCCCGGACGGCGGCCCGAACTGCTGGCGCTGGCCGACGACGCGCACGTGGGTCTGCGTTACCGCCGGGCGGTGCAACTGTACGGCTGGCTGATGTGGACGTCGACGCAGGCCGACAACGCGTTCGAGTGGAGCGTCCGCCACCTGTGCACGATCGCGACGGTGGCGTATGAGCTCGAATGAGCCGTCCAGGGCGGCGGGGCCGTTCGCCGATCCGGTGCTGCTGATGGACATGGCGGTCACGCACTGCGTGCCCGGCGCCGCGCTCATGCCCCCCGCCACCCTTGACGAGCTGGCGCGCAACAACACCGGCAACTTCGCGTTTCGTTACGCGATCGCGGATCAGTTCTTTCCCGGAACGCCTTTGGGCACGTTCGAGCCCGGTCAGCCGCGTCCAGAGCGCGGCGGCACCGTCGTCATGGCCTGTGCCAACTGGATCGGACAGAGCCGCGAACACGAAGTCGCCAACGAGAAGCGCTTCGCGTTCCTGGAAAGCCTGGACGTGCCCGTGGTGCCCTTCGGCCTGGGCTGCCAGCTGCCGCTGGACGGGGTGTTCGACGACCTGGGCCTCGCGACGCAGAAGTTCCTGCTGCGGCTGTGCGAGCTGGCGCCGTCGATGTCGGTGCGCGACGAGCAGACAGCCCGCATGCTGCACTCGGTCGGGTACCGATCGGTCCACGTCACCGGCTGTCCTTCCAACTTCATCAACCCGGACCCGGGGCTCGGCGCCTCGATCGCCAAGGCGGCGCGGCGCCTGCTGGAGCGTGACGCGGGCTGGGACACGATCGCGATCGGCCTGACCGAGTACAGCGGCGGCTACGACTTCTCATGGCAGGTGTTCGAGCAGCACTTCGGGATGATGCGCGAGCACGCGGCGACCTACGTGGTGCAGGACTACCCCTTGCTGCCAGTGCTGATGCGCCGAAGCGAACGCCTGCCACAGGAGTACCTGCCGCAGCACTTTCCCGGCACTGGCGCCACGGCACAGGAGATGGCCCTGGTGCTGCGCCGATGCGCCGTCTATTTCGCGAGCTACGACCAGTGGCTGCTTCAGGCTCGGCGGTTCGACCTGGCCTACGGGATGCGCCTGCACGGCAACCTGACCACGCTTCAGGCCGGCGTGCCGTCGCTGGTGATCACGCACGACGCCCGCACGGTCGAGTCGTGCCGAACGCTGGGGTTGCCGAACCTCCGAGCCGAGAGTTTCCTGGCACTTGACCTGCGCACGCCGCGGCCCCTGCTCGAGGCGATCCTCCACAGCGTCATCGGCTACGACGACCGGCGCCGCGAACTCGCGCGTCGGATGCGGGATCATCTGCGGCAATGCTCGCTGCCCGTGCCACCAGGCCTGCAAGTCCTGGTGGCGGACAGCGCCGAAGGCCTTCCATCCGATCTGCGCGGAGTTGAACTCGATGCAATTCGATGAGTACCTGGACCAGCTGCCGCTGCTGCACACCTGGGATGGCGGCAGAACCTGGAACACCGGCGGCTTCCACAAGTGGCACCTGCGTCAGATGCATGACCTGCTGAACGACCCTGCGCTCCCGGTGCGCTCGGTGCTTGAGACGGGTGCCGGCAACTCGACGCTCACCTTCCTGTTCGCGCGGCCCAACCGAGTCGTGAGCGTGCTGCCGGCCGGTGCCACCGATCTGGCGGACCGTATCCGGGACTATGCCGTCGCTGCCGGGCTGCCCGTCGAGCGCTGGACCTGCGAGTTCGAACAGTCCGAGTTCGCGCTGCCCCGGCTGTGCCGGGAAGCCGGCGATCTGGCGCCTTTCGACTATGTGCTCATCGACGGCAGCCTGGGCATGCCGTCGGTGTTCATCGACCTCTACTACACGAACCGGCTGCTTCGTCCCGGTGGCTTCCTCGTGCTGGACGACGTCAATCTGCACAGCGCCAAGGAAGCCGCACGGCTGTTGCGCGAACAGCCCCAGTTCGTGCTGAAGCTCGACCTGGGAAAGGCCCTCGTGTTCCAGAAGATCGCCGAGTTCCGCGAGTTCGGTGACTGGAACTCGCAACCCTACGTGCTGCGCCGAACCGCGGAGTACGCTACGCAGCCACGCCCCGAGGCGCTCTGAGCGGCCCCGTGGCGACGCCCACCGAGACCCCTGACACCATGACCAAACGCGCACTCATCACCGGCGTCACCGGCCAGGACGGCAGCTACCTGGCCGAGTTCCTGCTCGCCAAGGGCTACGAGGTCCACGGCATCAAGCGCCGCGCCTCGTTGTTCAACACCCAGCGCGTGGACCACATCTACGAGGACCCGCACGTCGAGCACCAGCGCTTCGTGCTGCACTACGGCGACCTCACCGACAGCTCCAACCTCACGCGCATCCTGTCCGAGGTGCGCCCGGACGAGGTCTACAACCTCGGTGCACAGAGCCACGTGGCCGTCAGCTTCGAGGCGCCGGAGTACACCGCCGATGTCGACGCGATGGGGGCGCTGCGGCTGCTGGAGGCCATCCGCTTCCTGAAGCTGGAGAAGCACACGCGCTTCTACCAGGCGTCCACCAGCGAGCTCTACGGCCTGGTGCAGGAGATCCCCCAGAAGGAGACCACACCGTTCTACCCGCGCAGCCCGTACGCCGTCGCCAAGCTCTACGCGTACTGGATCACCGTCAACTACCGCGAGGCCTACGGCCTGTACGCCTGCAACGGCATCCTCTTCAACCACGAGAGCCCGCGCCGTGGCGAGACTTTCGTCACCCGCAAGATCACGCGCGGCCTGGCCAACATCGCGCAGGGACTCGAGAAGTGCCTGTACATGGGCAACCTCGACAGCCTGCGCGACTGGGGCCACGCCAAGGACTACGTGCGCATGCAGTGGATGATGCTGCAGCAGGAGCAGGCCGAGGACTTCGTCATCGCCACCGGCGTGCAGCACTCGGTGCGCGACTTCATCACGTGGTCGGCGCGCGAGCTGGGCCTCACGTTGCGCTTCGAGGGCTCGGGCGCGGCCGAGAAGGCCTTCGTCGAGCGCGTCGAGGGCGACTGCGCGCCGGCGCTGAAGCCCGGCGACTGCATCGTCGCGGTCGACCCGCGCTACTTCCGCCCGGCCGAGGTGGACACGCTGCTCGGCGACCCCACCAAGGCCAAGACCCGGCTGGGCTGGGTGCCCGAAATCACGGCCCAGGACATGTGCGCCGAGATGGTGGCCGAGGACCTCAAGGCGGCGCGCCGCCACGCGCTGCTGCGGGCCCACGGCCACGACGTGGCCGTGTCGCGCGAGGCGGGCCGCTGAGGAACGGATGGGTCGCACTCGGCCACAAGGGCTCGCCGCCGGGCCGCTCGTCCCTCGAAGCGCGAACCCCTTAGCATCGACAGCGTGAGTCGCTTCGCCATGTGCCGCTTGTGAACCGGCGTCTCTTCACCCACCTCCCTCACGACCCGTTGCGCACAAGGAGCGCCTGATGCTGGACCCCGATTGCTATGACCGTTGGTTCCGAGCCGGCCTGGACGAGAAGCTGGGCGTCGGCGAATTCTTCGAAAGGTCGATCGAGGCGATCTACTCGCATCTGCTCCGCCCCGGCGACACGGCCATCGACTGCGGCGCGAACCGCGGCCGCCATACCTTCCCGCTCAGTCGTTGCGTCGGTCAGTCCGGTCGTGTCATCGGCGTGGAGGCGGTTCCCGATCTGGCAAGCGCGCTCCGCCAGCGACTGGCTGCAGAGGGTTGCCATCAGGTCGCCCTGGTCAATCAAGCCCTCGGGTCTCACGTGGGTCGCGTCACCTTCAGCTTCGTCAAGGGGTTGGATGGCTGGAGCGGGATCTCGCAACGAAAGGACCTGCCCGCCTGGGCGGTTCCCACGGTGGAGCAACTGGATCTGCCGATGACGACGCTCGACTCGATCATCCGGGATCAGGGCCTGACGTCGGTGCGCTTCGTCAAGATGGACCTGGAGGGCGGCGAGTACCACTCGCTGAGAGGTGGCCCGGGCATGCTCGAGCGACCCGATGCCCCGCTGATCATTTTCGAGAACGGTCGGCAGGTGTCTGCGGACCTGTACCACTATTCCCGCGACGACTGGTTCGATCTGTTCAATTCCGCGGGCTACCGGACCTTCGACCTGTTCGGTCGCCGATTCACGCCCGATCAGTGGAGCGTTTCCGGCATCCCCTGGTACTACATCGCGGCCAAGCAGGCCGCGGACGTCGAGTTCGTCGAAGCCCGCATCCCGGAACTGGTGAGCGAGGTCGAACGAGTGTTCGCCGCGCCCAAGGTCTGAGCTTGATCGGGCGACGCTGCCGCGCATGAACCATCCCGCCATGACACAGACCCCCAGCCTGAAGGGCCCGATCTTCGTCGCCGGCCATCGCGGCATGGTCGGCTCGGCCATCGTGAGGCACCTGCAGGCCCTGGGCGAAGGGCCGGTCCTCACCGCGCCGCGCGCCGAGCTCGACCTCGGCGACCAGGCCCAGGTGCGGCGCTTCTTCGAGCTGCACCGCATCGGGCATGTCGTGCTGGCCGCGGCCAAGGTGGGCGGGATCCACGCCAACAACACCTACCCGGCCGAGTTCATCCACGACAACCTGGTGATGCAGTGCAACGTCATCGACGCGGCCCACCGCGCCGGCGTGCAGCAGCTGCTGTTCCTGGGTTCCAGCTGCATCTACCCGCGCCTGGCGCCGCAGCCGATGCGCGAGGACGCGCTGCTCACGGGCACGCTGGAGTCGACCAACGAGCCCTACGCGATTGCCAAGATCGCCGGCATCAAGCTCTGCGAAAGCTACAACCGGCAGCACGGGCGCGACTACCGCAGCGTGATGCCCACCAACCTGTACGGCCCGGGCGACAACTTCCACGCCACCAACAGCCACGTCATCCCGGCCCTGCTGCGGCGCTTCCACGAGGCGGTGCAGAGTGAGCAGGCCGAAGTCGTGATCTGGGGCAGCGGCACGCCGATGCGCGAGTTCCTGCACGTGGACGACATGGCGGCGGCCTGCGTGCACGTGATGCGCCTGCCGCACGAGGTGTACGCGGCGCACACCGAGCCCATGCTCAGCCACATCAACGTCGGCACCGGCGTGGACTGCACCATCCGCGAACTGGCCGAGACCATCGCGCGCGTCACCGGCTTCCGCGGCCGGCTGGTGTGGGACGCCAGCAAGCCCGACGGCACGCCGCGCAAGCTGATGGACGTGTCGCGGCTGGCCGCCCTGGGCTGGCAGGCCCGCATCGGCCTGGAAGACGGGCTGCGCGACGCCTACCAGTGGTTCCTGGCGCACCATGCGGAGGCGCGGCTCTGAGTTCCACACACCGCGGCACGGCGGTGGCGGGTGCGCCCGCCTCGACGGCGGTGGTGGTGATGCCGACGCGAGACCAGGCGCGCCATGTCGACGCGGCGCTCGACAGCATCCTGCTTCAGGGTGGCTGCGTCGAACGCGTGCTGGTGCAGGACGGCGGCTCGCGCGACGGCACCCTCGAACGCCTGCAGCAGCGCCAGCGCGAGGACAGCCGCATCGAGGTGCTGAGCGCACCCGACGACGGCCCGGCCGATGCACTCAACCGCGTGTTCGCCCGCGCGCTGGCGGCGGGCGCGTCGACCATCGGCTGGCTCAACAGCGACGACCTGTACACGCCGGGCGCGGTCGGCCGCGCGCTGGCCCACCTTGAAGCCCATCCGGCCCTCGTGGCCGTGTACGGCGAAGGCGAGCACATCGACGCCGACGGCCAGCCGCTGGGCCGCTACCCGACGCGGGGGCCCGACGAGCCCCGATCACACTGGCGCGACGGCTGCCCGGTCTGCCAGCCGACGATGTTCCTGCGGCGCGAGGCGCTGCAGGCCCTGCTGCCGCTGGACACCGGGCTGCGCACGGCCTTCGACTTCGACCTCTGGTGCCACCTGTTCGCGGCCTACCCGGGCCGCATCGGCCGGCTCGATGCGGTGCAGGCCCTGTCGCGGCTGCACGCCGACGGCATCACGACCCGCCTGCGCCAGCAGGTGGTGCTGGAGTCGATGGCGGTGGTGCACCGGCACTTCGGCAGCGCACCGCCACACTGGCTGGCCACGCACGTGGGCGAGTCGCTGGCGGACTGCCCCTTCAGCATCACGACCGAGGCGCTTCAGGCCCAGTGGCAGGCGCTGGCCGCGCGTGCGGCGCCCTTCCTGGCGCCGGGCGGCGTCGACGAGGCCCGGCGCCTGATGCAGGCCACGCGGACCTGGCAGCTGATGCGGCCGGGCTTCGTCGCCGCGGTCTCGGCCGACGGCTGGGCCGGCCCCGAGCTCGAGTTGCGCCTGCGCCAGCGCGCGCCACCCGGGCGTCCGGTGGAGCGCCTGCGCCTGCGGGGCCGGCACGCCTGGCCGCGGCCGGGGCGATGGCGGCTGCGGGTGGGCGCGACGTTGGACAATCGCGTCCTGGCCACGACGGTGGCCTGGTGGCGAAGGCGCTTCGTGCTCGACATCCCGGTCCCGGTGTGCGAGCCCGGGGTGGACTTGGTCTTCAGGCTGCACGCCGACGATCACTTCGTGCCCGCCCGCGTCAACGCCGGCTCGAACGACCACCGTCGGCTGGCCTACCAGGTCGAGGCCGTCGAGCTGCTGCCGGCGGCCTGAACCCTTCGCCACGATTGCCCGCCCGATGTCGGACGCCCCCGTCACCGCCACGCCGCCACCGCCGCCGCCAGCCCCTGCGGCCGCGCCACCCGCGCCCACCCGAACCCTCCAGGTGGTGCACGAGGACGACGACATCGTCGTCGAGTGGACCCTCACGACGCCGGCCGTCGACACCATCGCGGTCACCTTCGACCCCATCTCGGTGGGTGCGCAGGAGCCGGCCTACGCCGCCGGCTTCCTGCAGAGCGCCGGGGTCGACACGCTGTGCGTGCGCAAGAAGCGCGAGCACTTCTACCAGCCGCTGTCGCTGCAGCGTTTCGACGAGATCACCGGCCCGGTGCTGGAGCGCTACGCGCGCCGCCTGGCCTACGGCTCCAGCCTGGGTGCGTACTCGGTGCTGTACTTCTGCCGGCACGGCTTCGAGACGGTGATCTCCAGCTCGCCGCGCGTGTCGGCGCATCCTCGCCTCGGCAGCCCGCACTGGCAGGAGCGGGTGCCGTTCCGCCACGAGATCTTCAAGGCCTCGAAGCCCGCGACCAGCGGGGCCGTGATCTTCTACGACCCGCACGACGGCATCGACCGCATGCTCGTCGACGAGGAGATCCGGCTGGCCTGGCCCCACGCCACCTACATGCCCGTGCCGTACTCGGGACATCCGACCAACCAGTTCCTGTCCGAGATCGGCTTCATCGCGCCGTTCGTGCGCGCCGTCACGGCCTGCAAGCCCTGGCCCGTGCTCGAGCGGCGCCGTCACAAGGCGCGCTCGTGCACCTACTTCCACATGCTGGCCGTGGCCTGCCTGCGACACCGCAAGCTCCAGTGGACCGAACGCCTCTGCCAAGGGGCCCTGGCCCTCAAGCCGGGCAT
Source organism: Rubrivivax sp. (assembly GCA_027483705.1). GTDB lineage: Bacteria > Pseudomonadota > Gammaproteobacteria > Burkholderiales > Burkholderiaceae_C > Rubrivivax. Next base: position 8,254 of record JAIXTY010000093.1, on the reverse strand, counting down.
GACGGAGGTGCAGCACACCTATGGCCAGGCCCTGCTGGCACTCGGTCGCCTCGACGAGGCGGAAGAGCGCCTGCTGCTGTTCCAGAAGCATCACCCGCACACGCGCGAAGTCCTCCGTTCGCTCGAAGCGCTGCGCCGCGAAAGGACGCGGCGTGAACAGCAGCAGCGCCTGCGCGAGTTCGCCGCACAGGCCCAGCGTGCCGGCGACGGCCCGGGTGCATCGGCCGCCGGCGGGCGGGCCGCGGGCCGCACGTTCGCGGGCTGGCTGAAGAGCCGCCTGTGGCCCCAGGTGGACCGCGACGAGGTGCTGTGGTGCTACCTGCACCTGCTGGGGCGCGAGCCCGAGTCCGAGACGGCCGTGCAGGCCCACCTGCAGGCCAAGGGACTGCAGGCCCTGCTGCAGACCTTCATCGGCTCGGCCGAGTACGGGCGCCGCCTGAGCGGCGACGTCATCTCGCGCCACCGCGACCGTCTCGTGCAGACGGCCCTGCTGGCCCACAGCGCCATGCCTCGGGGAGGCCGGGTCCTGGAGGTCGGACCGCCGGGCTGGTTCGGCAAGACGGTGCGCGAGGTGCTCGATGCCGAGAAGCCGTCGAACGGCGCGATCGTCGACCTCTGCGTCGACACGGCGCTGCAGCCCCGGCCACCGCGCGACGAGCGAGCGCTGCTCTACGGCGTGTGCCAGCGGCTGCGGCCCGGCGGCCACGTGCTGTGGGCGGGGCACTGGCCCGCGCTGCCGGACGCGCGCCCGCCGGAAGACACCGAGCGGCTGCTCGCGGCGGCCGGGCTGGATGCAGTGACCACCGTCAAGCTGCCCAAGGTCGGGGGCTATCTCTCGCTGGCCCGCAAGCCGCACGCGGCCTAGCGCCCGGCCTCAACGCTCCACGATGTCCAGCCGCACCAGCGCCAGCCCGAGCTGGCGCGTGTCGCCCGAGCCCGGCTGCACGTCGGCCGGCCGGGCGGGGTTGGGGATGTGGAACGCCAGCACGCGGGCGCCGTCGGGGTTGTCCAGCGACACGACGTAGCGTGCCGCGCGCAGCCGCGCGCTGGGGCGCAGCTGCGCTTCGGCGTGGCCCACCGTCACGCGCACCGGCAGCCCGTGGCCGCTGTGGTAGGCATGGCCGATCAGGTGCACGGCAAAGCGGGGCGGCAGCGGGCTGCGGAACTCGATCACCAGCCGGGGGCCGTCGGTCCAGCAACCCCAGGCCTCGGTCGTCGAGAGGCCGCGCATGCTGGCCACGGCGGGCGGAAAGACGGCCTGCGTGAAGTCGATGGTGTGGACGATGCGCCCCGGGTCCCCCGGCGGTGCATCGGCCGCCGACAGGAACGCCCGGCCGCCGCTGGCACGGCGCAACCAGGTCATCGCGCGGCCCTTCGGTCCGTTGGCCGGCGGCGCCGCGGGGTCTCGCGCGGCCTGGTAGGGCACGTGCGGCCTGCGCGCGACACGACCCAGTCCGATGACGTCCCGGCCCTGGTAGCCGCCGGGGAACTCGAGGTTCGCCAGCCGCCGCCCGATGGCCTCGGCACAACGGGCCCAGCGCTGCTGCGACACCGCCAGCATCGAGTTGTCGCCGGCCCGCGATCGCCAGTTCCACACCGCGGTGGCCCGGCCGCTGTGCCGCAGGCGGTGGCGGCTCGCGAGCAGCAGGTACAGGTAGACGTCCTCACCCACCTCGAGCCCCGGGTCGGCCAGCACGTCGTCGTCGAGCACGTGGCGGCGCGCCACCCAGGCGTGCGACAGGATCACGTTGTCGAAGCGCAGCAGCCGGTCGAGGCTGAAGTCGTCCAGGAACCTCAGCGCCCGACGCTCCGGCACGGCCTCGTCGAGATCGCCCTTGAATCGCGGGTGGTCGTTCAGGAAGGCGCCGTCTTCCTCCTGGCGGATGCCACCACCGAAGGCAAAGTCACAGCCCGCGTCGCGGCGCAGCACCTCCACCAGGCTGGCCAGGTGGTCGCGGAACAGCTCATCGTCGTCGTCGAGCATCGCGAACAGCTCGCTGTCCACCGCGCGCAGGCCGGCCCACATCGACGCGCTTCGTAGGCCGCCGCCGGGCGACAACACCTCGCGCACCGCCACGAAGCGGCCGCCGGCGCGCAAGGCCTCGAGCCAGGGCGCGAAGCCGTCGATCGCGGCGAAGCGCACGAACAGCAGCACGATCGGGCCGTGGCTCTGCGCCGCCAGCGAGGCCACCGCGCGCTGCACCACGGCCAGCGGGCGCGAGCCGCAGCGGATGATCACGGTCACCGTCGGGTCATCGGGGCGCGGCGCCCAGCGCCGGCGCTGTTCGGCGCGTCGCGCCTGGGCATCGGCCAGCAGGCCGCCCAGCAGGTGCTCGAGGCTGGCCCTGGCGCGGAAGGCCTCGTGCGCACGCGCCGCGGCCTGCACGAAGGCCTCCGGGTGCTGGCGGTAGTGGGCGACGATCGCCGCGATCTCGGCCGCCTGCCGCGCCGGGCTGGCGCCGGGCTCGAGGCTGTGCACGGTGTCGCCGAACAGGTCGAGCAGCGGCTGCATGCGCTCGGTCACCACCACGCAGCGCGCGGCGCAGGCTTCGAACACGCGCATGCTGGGCGTCTCTTCCTGCACATGCTCGGGCTTGTGCAGCGCCAGCACGATGCCGTGGCGGTTGAGCGTGCGCACCAGCGACTGGCCATCGAACGGGATCGTGCCGCGGTAGGCCCCGGGCAGCGCGGTCCAGGCTTTCTCGGGACCATAGACGTGCAGCTGGGTGCGGCGCGCCAGTTCCTGCAGCAGCGGGCCGTGGCGCTGGCCGTCCCAGTGGGCGCCCACGTAGGCCAGGCTGAGCCGTGCGGGGTCCGGCACCGGCAGCTCGGTGAGCGGGGCCGAGGGGAAGAAGTCGACGTCGCTGACCGCCGTGTCGTGGCGCATCGGGAAGTGCAGGTCGTGCGCAAAGCGCCGCGTGGCGGCGTTGATCGGCACCACGAGGTCCCAGCTGCGGATGGCCTTCAGGCGCTCCTCGTCGTCCTTGTAGAACGTTGTCGGGCTCCACAGCAGGCCGACCGTGAAGTGGTCGGTCGTCTTGGCGACCAGGTCGTGGGTGACAATGACGAGGTCGGGATCGACGGCGATGGTGTCGTCGGACGTGACGACGCGGTGCGCCTCGTGCCCCATCGCACCCAGCACCGCGATGCACCGCTCGATGAATTCCCGCTCGGCCGAGTGCCGCAGGTTCGGGAAGGCATTGAGCAACGCGACTTTCATTCGGCGGAGACGGCCTTGGGCACGGAATCGGACAGCTCGGAGCTTAACGCGGCCCCTCCCCGGCGCCGGCGCCGCTCGGCACTGAGGCGCCTGGGCGCCGCCGCCACGCTGGTGCTGCTGTCGGCCTGCGGCGGCGGCTCGGGCGAGGCGGCCCCGCCCGAGCCGGCACGGCCCTGGCTGGTGCTCGGTTCGTCGACGGCCGCCGGCGTGGGCGCCACGGCCGGCAATTCGTGGGCCTCGCTGCTCGATGCCGCGCTGCGCGCCGCCAACCAGCCCGGCATCACCAACCGCGCGAAGTCGGGCGCCACCACCTACCAGGCCCTGCCCGCCGCGGCCACGCGGCCCGCCGGGCGGCCGGCCACCGACCCCACGCAGGACATCGCGTTGGCCCTGGAAGCGCGGCCGCCGGTGGTGGTGCTGGCGTTCCCGAGCAACGACGCGCTGCTCGGCTACAGCGTCGCCGAGACCACCGCCAACCTGCTGCAGCTGCGCGAGCTGGCCGTGGCCCGCGGCGCGCGGGTGATCGTGCTGTCCACGCAGCCCCGCGACGACGCCACGGCCCCGGCGCGTGCCGCGATGCTGGAAACCGACGCCGTGATGTCCGCGGCGGTGGGGGCCTGCTTCGTGGCCGTGCGGGCCGACCTGTCCGATGCTTCCGGCCGCATCGCCGCCGCCTACAGCTTCGGCGACGGCATCCACCTCAACAACGCCGGCCATCGCCTGGTGTTCGACCGCCTGTGGGCGGCCGTGCGGGCCGGCGGCTGCGTCACGCCGCCTTGAGCCGCCCCAGGAACGCCTGCCACATCGGCATCACGGCCTCCGGCCGGTAGCGGTCGGCCACGGCGGCCCCCGCGCGCACCAGCTCGGCCCGGCGCGTGGCGGCCGAGGGTGCGATGACGCGCTCCAGCGCCGCCACCAGCTCTGGCGCCGAGTAGGGGTTGAAGTACTCGGCGGCGTCGGCGAAGACGTCGCGGTGCACCCGGATGTCCGAAGCCACCACGGCACCGCCGCACTGCATGGCCTCGATGCCCGAGAAGTCGAAGCCTTCCTGCAGGCTGGGGCACACGGTGGCCCGTGCGTGCCGGTACAGCGTGCGCAGGTCGTCGGTCGGCACGTCGCTCAGCAGGTGCAGGCTGCCACGGCCGAGCCAGGGCAGGAAGCGGCCGACGATGCCCTCGTGCTGCCAGCCCATGCCACCCACCAGCACCAGGTGCAGGTCGGGCGCGCCGGCGGCGCGCAGGCGTTCCCAGGCATCGAGCAGCAGGGCCTGGTTCTTGCGCGGCTCGATGGTGGACACCATCAGCAGGTAGGGCAGCGTGCCGTCCTTCAGGTCGGCGGGCAGCAAGGGGGCGCCGCCGCCCTGCGGCGCGGCGCGGTTCTTGCGGCTCCAGACGATCTCGGGCACGTGCTCCGCCGGCCCGATGGCGCCGGCCGGCCGCGGCAGCACCATGTTCGGGATCGTCACCGCGCGCGGCTCCACCTCGGGCAGCACCGACAGCAGGTCGGCACGCGTGGCGTCGGAGACGCAGGCGAACCAGGCCCCGTCGCGCGCATTGCGGCGCAGCGCGTGGAAGTGCGCGGCACGGTGCTGCGCTCGGTTCTTGATGGTGTGCGGCATCAGCAGCGGCACCGCGTCGTGGTAGCGCACCACGAGCGTCGTGCCGGGCGACGGCCGCCCCGGGTAGGGCGTCTCCGCCAGCAGGACGTCGATGCCGCGCGTGTCCAGCCGCGGGTACACGGCATGACCCAGGAAGCCGGTGAGTGCGCCGATGGCGGCCGACACCCCGTAGGGCGGCGACAGCAGCCGGAAGCCGCGCGAGGTGACCCGCTCGAAGTCCTCCGGGGGCAGCGTGCGCGAGAACATCGAACGCCAGACGAAGTCCTTGAAGTGCGTGGCGTCGAAGCCGCTGAGCCCCACCTTCGCGCCCACCAGCGAGCCGGCCGCGGCAGCGAGCGGCAAGGCGTAGCGGCGCCAGCGCCGCCGCGTGTTCTCGAGTGCATTGACGCCCGGCGTGGACTGCATCGACACCACCACCTTGGACAGGCGGTCGATGCGCCGGTCGGGCGCCAGCGAGGCGACGATCTCGCCGCGGCGCAGCGGCAGGCCGCGCTCGATGGGCAGGCTGCTGCTCTGCACGAGACCGAGCACCTCGATGCCCGGCAGCGCCGACAGGCCGCTGAACAGGAGCCGCGTCTCCTGGGGGATGCCGGCGTGGCCGTCGAGGGCCGGGCGCAGTTCGAGCAGCAGCTTCATGGAGGGCGGATTGCAGCACACCGCCGCCACGACGGCCGCCGTCACCCCAGGCGCCGGTACAGCGCCAGCGTTGCCTCGACCATCTGCGAGGCGCGAAAGGCCGACTCGTAGCGGGCGCGGGCCCCGGCACCCAGCCGGCCGGCCCGGGCCGGGTCGTCGAGCAGTTGTTGCAGCGCCTGCGCCAGCGACGCGGCATCGCCCGGGGGCACCGTGAGCCCGGTGTGGCCATGCTGGTTGAGCCAGGTGACGCCCGAGCCTTCGATGCGCGAGCACACGACCGGCCGGCCCAGCGCCATCGCCTCGAGCATGGCCAGGCCGAAGGCCTCGGCCCGCTCGGTCGACGGCAGGCAGAAGGCGTCGCTGGCGGCCATCAGCACCGGCACCTCGTCGTCGGCCAGGTCGCCCAGCAGGTGCACGCGGTCCTCGAGGCCGAGCTGGCGCACGAGCCGGTCGATGGCCGGCCGCTCCGGGCCCTCGCCACCCAGCAGCACGCGGACGTCCGGCGCCAGGCGCGCCGCGGCCTGCACCAGCACGTCGAAGCCCTTGTAGTACGTCATGCGGCCCAGGGCGGCCACGAGCCGGCGGCCGCCGTGCGCGGCACGCAGCGCCGCCACGCGCCGGGCATCGACGGCGGGCATCGGGTCGGTGATGCCCAGCGGCACCACCTCGGTCTTGGCGCGCCAGGGCGCCAGCGTGGCCGAGGCCTCGAGGTACGGCGGCGAGGTGGCGATCACCGCATCGGCCCGGGCCAGCAGCCAGCGCTGCAGCGGCTCGTACAGGCGCAGCGCCAGCCGCTGGCGCACGACGTCGCTGTGCCAGTGCAGCACGATGCGTGCGCCGGGACGCGCCCACCACACCGCCAGCGCGGCCAGCGGATCGGGCATGTGAACGTGCACGAGGTCGTAGCGGGCCATGCGGCGCTTCAGCTCGAGCGGCAGGCCCAGCGCCGCCGACACGGACTGCCACTGTCCCAGGGAGCCGACGCGCACGATCTCGTAGCCGGCGGGCGCCCGCTCGCGCTGCGTGACGGCGCTGGTGTGCGCCACCAGCACGTCGGCCACCAGCCCCTGCGCCGCCAGGCCGTCGGCGAGGTTGCGCGTCGCCGTCTCGATGCCGCCGCGCACTGGGGGGAAGAACTTGCCGAGCTGCAGCACCTTCATGCCGCGAAGCCCGTTTCGGCCAGCAGGCCCCGCAGCCGCGCAGCCTGCGCCGTCCACGAGGGCCCCGCGGCGCGCAGCCGGCCGCGGCGCGCGAACTCGTTGCGCAAGGCGGCGTCGTCCATCGCCTGCAGGGCGGCGGTGAGCGCATCCACGTCGGTGGGCTCGACCCACAGCGCGGCATCGCCACAGACCTCGGGCAAGGCGCCGGCCCGCGCGGCGATGACGGCGCAGCCCTCGCGCATGGCCTCCACGGCCGGCAGGCCGAAGCCTTCGACGAGCGACGGGATCACGAGCGCGCGCGCGCGGGCGTACAGGGCCTTGAGCGTGGCGTCGTCGACGCGGCCGAGCGGCAGCACACCGTCGCCGGCGGGGCCGGTGGCCGTGTCGGCGAAGACCCTCGGGTTCACATCGCCCACCAGCACCAGCCGCGGCCGGTGCGCCGGGGCCAGCCGCGCGTGGGCCTGCAGCAGGCGCGGCAGGTTCTTGGTCGGGTTGGCACTGGCCACGGCGAGCAGGAAGTGGCCGTCGTCGAGCCCGTGCCGCCGCAGCAGCCCGGCATCGGGCTCGACACGGTCGAGGTGATCGGTGCCGTGCGCCAGCACCGACAGCCGCGCCGGCCCGACACCCAGGTGCCGGGCCAGCCGCTCCTGCGCAAAGAGCGAAGGCACGACGAGCAGGTCGCCGCGCAGCGCGCGTTGGCGGAAGAGCGCGCGGTACCAGCCGACGAAGGCCGACCGATAGGCCCAGGGCTCGTCGAAGACCGCCGCATCGTGCAGCCAGCTCACCTGCGCGCCGCCGAGCCAGGGGCCGGAACCGGCCAGGTTGAGGACACACGCGCCACGGCGCGCGGCCAGGGCCGGCAGCGTCTGCTCCCAGGCATGGCCGCCCAGCCCGGCGGGGCCGGCAGCCACGGCCTCGATGCGGCTCAGGCTCGGCCAAGGCGTGCCCCGCGGCACCATCAGGCGCCAGTCCGCCGGCAGGGTGGCGTCGGCATCGAGCGCGCGCAGCATCTCCGTCGCGACACGCTGCACGCCGGTGAGGCGCTGCGTCAGGAAGCGTCCATTGATGACGGTCGGGCGGGGCAAGGATTCGGTGCTCGGGCTGCGGGGTCCGGCAGGCATCGCGTCGCGACCGCCAGCGGCTATTCTCCCGCCAATGCCCGAGCCCACCTGCCACGGCGGCCTGACCCACCTCCAGCGCCTCGAAGCCGAGAGCATCCACATCCTGCGCGAGGTCGTGGCCGAGTGCGAGCGGCCGGTGATGCTCTACAGCATCGGCAAGGACAGCGCGACGATGCTGCACCTGGCGCGCAAGGCCTTCCACCCGGGGCCGCTGCCGTTTCCGCTGCTGCACGTCGACACGACCTGGAAGTTCCGCGCCATGTACGCGCTGCGCGACGTGGTCGCCGCGATGCCGGGCGTGCGGCTGCTGGTGCACCGCAACCCCGAGGCGCTGGCCCGCGGCATCAACCCCTTCGACCACGGCTCGGCGCTGCACACCGACGTCTGGAAGACGCAGGGCCTGAAGCAGGCGCTCGATGCCCACGGCTTCGACGCCGCCTTCGGCGGCGGCCGCCGCGACGAGGAGAAGAGCCGCGCCAAGGAGCGCATCTTCTCGTTC
>JAIXTY010000187.1 GCA_027483705.1 Rubrivivax sp. | reverse complement strand
CGACAGCGGCTCGTCGAACAGAAACACCTGCGGCTGGCGCACGATGGCGCGGCCCATGGCCACGCGCTGGCGCTGGCCGCCCGAGAGCTCACGTGGCTTGCGGGCCAGGTACGGCGCCAGCTGCAGGATGGCGGCGGCCTTGTCGACGCGCTGGCGGATCTCGTCGGCCGGCACCTTGGCGATATTCAGGCCGTAGGCCATGTTGTCGAAGACCGTCATGTGCGGATACAGCGCGTAGTTCTGAAACACCATCGCGATGTCGCGGTCGGCCGGCTCCAGCTGGTTGACGACACGGCCGCCGATGGCGATGTCGCCGCCGGTGATGGCTTCCAGGCCCGCCACCATGCGCAGCAGCGTGCTCTTGCCGCAGCCGCTGGGGCCGACGATGACGATGAACTCGCCGTCGGCGATCTCGGCATTGACGCCGTGGATCACCGGGTTCGCGGCCGCGCCCTTGCCGTAGTGCTTGACGACGTTTCGCAGACTGATGGAGGCCATGTCGGGGACGGGTGGGGCAGTGCCGTGAGTGCGTTGCAGGGTGGTGCGGCCGGCGGCTACTTGTCGCTGTCGACGAGGCCCTTGACGAACCAGCGCCGCATCAGCACCACCACGGCCGCCGGCGGCAGCACGGCCAGCAGCGTGGTGCCCATGACCTGCGGCCAGTCGGTGGTGGCATCGCCGGTGCCGATCATCTTGGTGATGCCCACGACGATGGTGTCGAGCCGGTTGTCGGTGGTGATGAGCAGCGGCCAGAGGTACTGGTTCCAGCCGTAGATGAACAGGATCACCGACAGCGCGGCGATGTTCGTGGCCGACAGCGGCAGCACGAAGTCGCGGAAGAAGCGCAGTGGGCCGGCGCCGTCGATGCGCGCGGCCTCGACCAGCTCGTCGGGGATGGTCATGAAGAACTGGCGGAACAGCAGCGTGCCTGTGGCGCTGGCGATCAGCGGCAGCGTCAGGCCCGTCATGCTGTTGATGAGGCCGAGGTCGCTGATGACCTCGTAGGTGGGCACGATGCGCACCTCCACCGGCAGCATCAGCGTCAGGAAGATCAGCCAGAAGGCCAGCGTGCGGCCGGGGAACGCGAAGAAGGCGATCGCATAGGCCGACAGGATGGACAGCACGATCTTGCCGCCGGTGATGATCAGCGCCATCAGCAGGCTGTTCCACATCATCTGCCACACCGGCGGGCTGAGGTAGGTGCCGCTGAGGCCCTGGATCAGCACCTGCCGGTAGGTCTCGATGGCATGGCCGCCGGGCAGCACCGGCATCGGGGCCTGGGCCACGTCCTGCGGCGTCAGCGTGCTGGCGACGAAGGCGATGTACAGCGGGAAGGCCGTGATGCCGATGCCCAGCCACAGCAGGGCGTGCGCCAGCCAGGCGCCGTACCCGGGGCGGCCGGCCGTGTGCTCAGCCATAGTGGACGCGCCGCTCGACGAAGCGGAACTGCAGCACCGTCAGGCCGACGACGATGACCATCAGCACCACGCTCTGCGCCGCGCTGCTGCCGAAGTCGAGCGCGTGAACACCGTCCTTGTAGACCTTGTAGACCAGCGTTTCGGTGGCGCCCGCCGGCCCGCCCTGCGTGATGGCGCTGATGATCCCGAAGGTGTCGAAGAAGGCGTAGACCAGGCCCACGGTCAGCAGGAAGAAGGTCGTCGGCGACAGCAGCGGGAACACGATGGTCCAGAAGCGGCGCATCGGCCGCGCGCCGTCGATGGCGGCGGCTTCGAGCAGGCTGCGGGGAATGCTCTGCAGCCCGGCCAGGAAGAAGAGGAAGTTGTAGGCCACCTGCTTCCAGGCCGAGGCGAAGATCACCAGCACCATCGCGTCGCTGCCGTCGAGCGTGGGGTTCCAGTCCACGCCCAGCGCCTTCAGCCACCAGGCCAGCACGCCGATCGACGGGTTGAGCATGAAGAGCCACAGCACGCCGGCCACCGCCGGGGCGATGGCATACGGCACCAGCATCGCCGTGGTGTAGGCGGTGGCGCCGCGCACCACCCGGTCGGCCATCACGGCCAGCAGCAGCGCCGGCACCATGGCCAGCAGCGTGACGGCCAGCGAGAAGCCGAGCGTGCGCCACAGCGCGTTGACGTAGCCGTCGTCGGCGAAGACGGCGGCGAAGTTCTCCAGGCCGACGAACTGCACGCTGGCGCCGAAGGCATCCTGCTGCAGCACGCTCATGTACAGCGCCTGGCCGCCGGGCCAGTAGAAGAACACCAGCGTGACGGCGATCTGCGGCGCCAGCAGCAGCCAGGGCAGCGCGCGCTGCGGAAAGACTACCCGGCGCTGCATGGCGCCGATGCAGCGGGCGGCATGCCGCCGCCGGTGGCCAGGCTCACGGGGTCAGGACGCCGTGCGCTCGAAGGCGCGCAGCAGCAGGTTGCCGCGGCGCTCGGTGTTGCGCAGCACGTCGGTCGCCGACTGCTGGCCCTGCAGCGCCTTCTCGATCTCTTCGTGGAAGACATCGCGGATCTCGGTCCAGCGGCCGAAGCGGTAGCCGTTGGTGTTCTCGCCCTTGCTGCCCTCGATCAGCGACAGGATCGGCACGTCACGGCCCGGGTTGGCCTTGAAGAAGCCCTCGTCCTGCATCGCCTTGAAGGCGCTGTTGGTGGCGGGCAGGAAGCCGGTGGTCTTGGCCCACTCCGTCATCACCTTGTCGCTGCGCAGGAAGTCGAGGAACTGCGCCACACCGCGGAACTCGGCCGCCGAGCGGTTGGGGGCGTTGAACACCCACAGCGAGGCGCCGCCGATGGTGGTGGCGAAGGGCGCGCCCTTGACATCGGGCCAGAAGGGCAGCTGCGCCGTGCCGAACTCGAACTTCGCGCCCTGGCGGATGGCACCCAGTCCACCGGAGCTCTGCGTGAGCATGGCGCACTCGCCGCTGATGAACTTGGCGGCGGCATCGTTGCTGCGGCCGCCGTAGTCGAAGCTCTTGTCCTTCTGCATGTCCACCAGCGTCTGGATCTGCTTGATCAGCACCGGGTTGTTGGCCAGCTGCAGCGAGGCGTCGACGCCACCGCGGCCGTTGCCCTTGGTGCCGAAGGCGATGTTGTGGCGCGAGGCGAACTGCTCCAGCATCACCCAGGCCATCCAGGTGGTGGTGTAGCCACAGGCGGCGGCGTTGGTGCTGCGGATCTTCTTGGCGGCGGTCACCAGCTCGGGCCAGGTGCGCGGCGGCTTGTCGGCGTCGAGGCCGGCCTTGCGGAAGGCGTCCTTGTTGTAGAACAGCACGGTGGTGCTGACGTTGAACGGCATCGACAGCAGCTCGCCGCTGGGCAGGCCGTAGTAGCCGCGCGCCGGCGAGATGAAGTCGGCCGCGTTGAACTGCAGCCCGGCGCGCTTGAAGACCTCGCTCACCGGCACCACCGCGCCCTTGGCGTGCATCATGTCGCCGCTGCCGGCGTCGAACATCTGCATGATGTGCGGCGGGTTGCCGGCACGGAAGGCGGCCACGGCCGCGGCCCGCTGCTCGGGGTACTGGCCCTTGAACGACACCACGACACGGTAGTCGGACTGGCTCTTGTTGAAGTCCTCGCCGAAGCGGGTGAGCAGCTCGCCCCCCTGGCCCGTGAGGCCCATCCACATGTTGATCTCGATCGGCCTGGTCTGCGCCAGCGCCGGCAGCGCGGCGACAGCCAGGGACAACGCGGCAATCAATGGCTTGAAGGTCATGGTTTGGATCCTCGTCGATTCGGCAAAGCGCGGGAGTGTCGGCGGGCTTCGTGACAGTTCCGTGTTGTCCGGCCCGACGGCCCCCGGCGCAATCGGGACTAGCCCGTTCGGCGCAGGCCGAGGCTGGGCCGCGGGAGTCCACGACGCCAGCCTGCCAAGGCCGTTCGGCTAGCATTTACCCTTGATCACGTCCGCAAGGACAGCCGGACAACGCCTGATGAACGCCCCTTTGCCACTGAGTTCCACCGGGCCGCTGGCGATGGCCGATGCCGAACACCCGCAAGCCGTTCAGCGCCTGCGCGAGATCCCCTACAACTACACCTCGTTCTCCGACCGCGAGATCGTCATCCGGCTGCTCGGCCGTCGGGCCTGGGAGATCCTGCAGCAGCTGCGCGAGGAGCGCCGCACCGGCCGCAGCGCGCGCATGCTCTACGAGGTGCTGGGCGACATCTGGGTCGTGCAGCGCAATCCCTACCTCGAAGACGATCTTCTCGAGAACCCCAAGCGCCGGCAGCTGCTGATCGACGCGCTGCAGCACCGCCTGGCCGAGGTGGGCAAACGCCGCACGCCGGCCGACGACGCCGCGCGCGACGCGCTGGTGGGCGAGCTGCTGGCCGCGGCGCGCGCCGCGGTCGAGGCCTTTGCGGCGCGCTTCCGCGAGGTCTGGGACCTGCGGCGTGCCACGCGCCGTGTGCTCGGCCGCGTCACGGCCAAGGACAACGTCAAGTTCGACGGCCTGAGCCGCGTGAGCCACGTGACCGACGCCACCGACTGGCGCGTCGAGTACCCGTTCGTCGTGCTCACGCCCGACTCCGAGGCCGAGATGGCCGCGCTGGTGGCCGGCTGCGTGGAGCTGGGCCTGACGATCATCCCGCGCGGCGGCGGCACCGGCTACACCGGCGGCGCCGTGCCGCTGACGTGGAAGAGCGCCGTCATCAACACCGAGAAGCTCGAGGCCATGAGCGAGGTGGAGTTGGTCACGCTGCCTGGCCTGGCCGACCCCGTGGCCACCGTCTACAGCGAAGCCGGCGTCGTGACGCAGCGCGTGGCTGACGCCGCCGAACGCGCGGGTTATGTCTTCGCCGTGGACCCCACCAGCGCCGAAGCCAGCTGCATCGGCGGCAACATCGCCATGAACGCCGGCGGCAAGAAGGCGGTGCTCTGGGGCACGGCGCTGGACAACCTGGCGAGCTGGAAGATGGTCACGCCGCAGGCCACCTGGCTGGAGGTGGTGCGCCTGGACCACAACCTCGGCAAGATCCACGACGCGCCCATGGCGAGCTTCGAGCTGCGCCACTATGACGCCACCGGCCAGAAGCTCGAGCGCACCGAGCGGCTCGACATCCCGGGCAGCGTGTTCCGCAAGGAGGGCCTGGGCAAGGACGTCACCGACAAGTTCCTCGCCGGGCTGCCGGGCATCCAGAAGGAAGGCTGCGACGGCCTCATCACCAGCGCGCGCTGGATCGTGCACCGGATGCCGGCCCACGTGCGCACGGTGTGCCTGGAGTTCTTCGGCAACCCCAAGGACGCGGTGCCGAGCATCGTCGAGATCAAGGACTACCTGTTCTCGCTGCGCGACCAGGGCGTGCTGCTGGCGGGCCTGGAGCACCTCGACGACCGGTACCTGAAGGCCGTGGGCTACGCCACGAAGAGCAAGCGCGCGGTCGGTGCGAACTCGCGCTCGGGCCTGCCGAAAATGGTGCTCATCGGCGACATCGTCGGCCACGACGATGCCGCCGTGGCACGCGCCACCAGCGAGGTGGTGCGCATCGCCAACTCGCGCTCGGGCGAGGGCTTCGTGGCCGTCAGCGCCGACGCGCGCAAGAAGTTCTGGCTCGACCGCAAGCGCACGGCGGCCATCGCCAAGCACACCAACGCCTTCAAGATCAACGAAGACGTGGTGATCCCGCTGCCCCGCATGGGCGAGTACACCGAGGGCATCGAGCGCATCAACATCGAGCTGTCGCTGCGCAACAAGCTCGAGCTGGCCGATGCGCTGGCGACCTACTTCCGCCGGGGCAACCTGCCGCTGGGCCGCGGCGACGACGCCGGCGACATCCCGTCGGCCGAGCTCTTCGAAGACCGCGTGCAGCAGGCGCTGCAGCTGCTGGCCGAGGTGCGCGCACTGTGGCAGCAGTGGCTCGACGGCCTCGATGTGCCGCAGCCCGGGCCCGACGGCCAGCCGGCCGAGACCTTCTTCGCTCAGCTGCAGGACTGGCGGCTGCGAGCCAGCTGGAAGCAGCAGATCCTGAAGCCGCTGCAGGGCATCTTCGCGGGCAGCGCGTTCGCGCCTCTGCTGGCCGAGTGCCAGCGCATCCACGGCGAGGTGCTGCGCGGCCGCGTCTGGGTGGCGCTGCACATGCACGCCGGCGACGGCAACGTGCACACCAACATCCCCGTCAACAGCGACAACTACGCGATGCTGCAGACGGCCCACGAGGCCGTGGGCCGCATCATGGCGCTGGCGCGGCGCCTGGGCGGCGTCATCAGCGGCGAGCACGGCATCGGCATCACGAAGCTGGAGTTCCTGTCCGACGACGAGCTGGCCTCGTTCGCCGACTACAAGCGCCGCATCGACCCCGAAGGCCGTTTCAACAAGGGCAAGCTCTTGCGCGGCGCGATGCAGGGGGCCTGGTCGGCCGACCTGTCGGCGGCCTACACGCCGAGCTTCGGGCTCATGGGCCACGAGTCGCTGATCATGCAGCAGAGCGACATCGGCGCCATCTCCGACAGCATCAAGGACTGCCTGCGCTGCGGCAAGTGCAAGCCGGTGTGCGCCACGCACGTGCCGCGCGCCAACCTGCTGTACAGCCCGCGCAACAAGATCCTCGCCACGAGCCTGCTGATCGAGGCCTTTCTGTACGAGGAACAGACGCGCCGCGGCGTCAGCGTCAAGCACTGGGAGGACTTCGAGGACGTTGCCGATCACTGCACCGTGTGCCACAAATGCGAGAGCCCGTGCCCGGTGAAGATCGACTTCGGCGACGTCACGATGAACATGCGCAACCTGCTGCGCAAGATGGGGCAGAAGAGCTTCCGGCCCGGCAACGCCGCGGCAATGATGTTCCTCAATGCCACCAGCCCCGAGGCCATCAAGCTGATGCGCAAGGGGATGGTGGACGTCGGCTTCAAGGCGCAGCGCTTCCTCAACGGCCTGCTCAAGCCGGTGGCGAAGGCGCAGACCGCCAGGCCGCCGGCCACGCTGGGCGCGGCGCCGCTGAAGGAACAGGTCATCCACTTCGTCAACAAGAAGATGCCGGGTGGCCTGCCCAAGCGCACGGCGCGCGCGCTGCTGGACATCGAGGACCGCGACTACGTGCCGATCATCCGCAACCCGGCCACGACCACGGCCGACACGGAGGCGGTGTTCTACTTTCCGGGCTGCGGCTCGGAGCGCCTCTTCAGCCAGGTGGGCCTGGCGACGCAGGCCATGCTGTGGCACGCCGGCGTG
>JAIXTY010000074.1 GCA_027483705.1 Rubrivivax sp. | reverse complement strand
TTCAACCCTGACCCGCTACGGCAGGCGCTGTAAGGCCAGGCAACGCCAGTGTGTACCATCGTCGTTGCCTGGCCTTACAGCGCCTGCCTCCGCGGTCAGGGTTAACTCGAACGTTAGGCATCACATGGAAAGGCCGCTTCTCGCTCGACTCACTGAAACACAAGTCGTCGTGGGCATCTGCGGCGTGATCATTGTCGTCGCACTAATTCAAAGACAAGGCCTCGTGGAAGGACTCTTGTCTTCAGTGCGGTTCGCGGGGTTCGTTGCACTGTTCTGCGCGAGCATCGCGATCGGAGTCAGCGCGGTGATTCGATCTCGCATGTTTCCTGGTTCTACAGTACTGCTCCTTGTCGTCGGGTTCTCAGTCTCTGGTGCCACGTGCATGTGGTTCGGCTTTTCCTCGACAGCGTTCATCGTCGCCGCTGCAGCCATAGGTGGGCTCTTCGTTGGCATAGTATCTGGCGCCGCCTATCGCTTAAGGCGCAAACCCTAGCCACCTGAACGCCCAACATTCGAACTGCCGCGCAGTGATGCCTAACCCCTCGCTCAACCGGACCCGCTACGGCAAGCCCCGTAAGCCCGGGCCGCGGCACATGGTGCATCATCGCAGCCCGGGCTTACGGCGCTTGCCTCCGCAGGCCGGTTAGCTCGAACGTTAGGCCGCATAGCCCACCAGCTTTGGAGCTCGATCCGTGGCAGTGACATTGGACGCCATCCGAAAGGTCGCCCTCGCGCTGCCTGGGGTAACGGAGGAGCCACACCACCACTTCGGATCGTTCCGGGTTCGAGGCAAGATCTTCGCCACCGTTCCTCCTGGAGGCGAACTGCTGCACATCTTCGTCTCCGAGCAAGAGCGCGAGCACGCGCTTGCTTTGGACCCAGAGTTCTTGGAGCCACTCCACTGGGGCGGCAAGGTCGTCGGAGTGCGCGCGAGGCTCCCAGTCGCGGTGAAGGCCACAGTGCTAGATCTAGTCCGCAAGGCCTATGCGCACAAGTCTGCAACTGTCGGGCGCCCAGCCAAGCAGGCTTCAGCCCCACGTCGGCGTCCAGCGAATGCGGCCTAACCCCTCGCTCGAGCCGACCCGCTACGGCAGGCACCGTAAGCCCGGCCTGAGCCAGTCGTACTATCGTCTCAGTCCGGGCTTACAGTACCTGCCTACGCGGGCGGCTCAGCTCGAACGTTAGGCCTCACCAGCGAACAGGGTGCCGCACCACCAAATCCCGAACATCCAGAATCCCCTCAGCCAAGCACCTTTTGAGGGTTTACCCCAGATCCGCACATCACACGATAAGGGCACTCAGGCGAGATGGCTATTTATGGGAGCGGGAGCCGATGCCCAGCCGCCTATCAGGAGAAAGGCGCTTTAGTGTTTGTTCTATCAATCAAGACTGCTCAACCAACCAAAACCCCTATATGCACCGAGTGATCCCGATCTTCCGCCGTTGCGTGGTCGCCCTAGGACTCGCAATTCTATTACCGATCCCGGCTCACGCTGATATCTTCAAGTGGATTCGAAACGAGGCGCTACCTACGATCGCCGGCACACGGCCAGTGGAGATTAAGCCGTACATCTCGATCAAGTCTGGCTCGAACCAGATTCGCTTCGGGGAAGACTCAGCAATGATCAAAATCGGCCCGGTGACCGTGCAAACGGGCAAGCTCAAGCGACGCCTAGCCCAGGCGGGGTGCATCTACGCCACCGGTGGCGACGTCGCAACCTGCGCGCCTGACGTCATTGACCGGGAAGCACGCAAGTTGTTCTCGCAGGTAGCGCGCGGCATTGAACTCAATAGCGACCTTCCCGCGCCAAGGCCTCCGATCAGACCATCAAGTGACGGCCGCCTCAGGGGTGAGGATTTCAATGGAAGGGAGATTCAATGGGGCCCCCCGAGCGTCTCAATCGGATTCGATTTCTCAAATCCAGGCTCGCCATCCCCTTCCAAGCCGTCGCCTTCCGCTTTCCTGCATACTTTCGCGATCGCTCGAGGCGTCGACTCGAGTAACCGCGCAACCGTCGAGATTGTGGGTCGGGCCGACTTTGGCTTTATGGACGGCCAAACAGGCGGGATACTGTGTCTGTTTGCAAATGAAAAAGGGAAGTACCTCCGCGATCGTAACGGCGAGTACCGCGACCCGTATGGAATTGTCGCACTCGGCAGTACTACCATCGTCAATAAAACTCCGACAATGGTCCCAATTCAGTTGTCGATGCCGTGGTCCGAGCTAGAACTGGCAGACGACATCGATCCATATGCTCCAAAGTTCGTCAAGTGTCACATCACCGTAAACAACAAGCCGATGCAGGAAACGGAGTGGGTGCCGTTCTAACGCCTGTACGTGCCATCCTCCAGGGTGTCAGACGCAATCGATCGGGTGTTTGCACCTTTACGCTTTCAGTGAGGCCTAACCCCTCGCTCAAGCGGAGCGCCAACGGCAGGCCACCAAGCCCGGGCTGGTGGTACGCGGTACATTTTCACCAGCCCGGGCTTGGCGTCCTGCCGTTGTCGCCCGCTTAGCTCGAACGTTAGGCCTCACCAAAGCCGCACTCTGCGCACCACCCGCCAGAACAGCCGTGAGCGCAACCCCCGAGCTTGGAAGGGGGCCTCGTTTTCCCTTAAGTGTTGCTCCAGGCGTCGAGGGTCGATCTTTGACTTTCCTGCGTCCGACTGGTGGACCTAACGACCATGATTCCTTACCATCTGGTCACGTCAGCTTTGTAACGCTGATGTCTAAAACACGTTAGGCTTCACAAACAACCCTCGTGCCATGCCACTAATTACTGTCACGCTGCAGCGTCCCAAGACCAATGAATTCAAGTCACTGGTGCTCGACGCGGTTCACGACGCGCTTGTGCATGTGGGTGTGCCTGCTACAGACAAGTTCCAGCGAGTACTTGAACTTGATCCAATAGATTTCCGCTTCGATCCGAACTACCCAGACGTAGAAACACCAAGAACAGCCGACTTCGTACTCGTTGAGGTTCTCTGGTCGGTGGGCAGGAGCGTCAAGGTGAAGAAACAGTTCTTATCGCATCTTTCGCAAGGCCTGTCCGGCAAGGGCTTCAACACAGAACACCTAATGGTGGTCTTCAAGGAGACTCAGTGGGAGAACTGGTCGTTCGCAGGTGGACGCCAAATCCACACTTGAGCTGCCACCCCGGTGAAGCCTAACCCCTCGCTCAAGCTGACCCGCTACGGCAGGCTTTGTAAGCCCGGCCTGAGGTACTCTGTACATTCTCTCAGTCCGGGCTTACAAAGCCTGCCTACGCGGGCAGCTTAGCTCGAACGTTAGGCGTCACACCAACCTCGCGGCGCCAGCCACTGCAGCAGAATTCGAAGACCAAGTGAGGGAGAGTTATGGACAAAGACCTTGAGGCAGCCTGTGTGGCCTTGGATGGAGTCGCTCAGGCTGTCATGAACGCCTGGGGCGGCGACACGACATACACCGAGAGCTTTGGTTGGTTTGCGCCGGCGGTTACTCGAACCGACTTGGCGGAGCTTGCGCAGTCCCTCGCGGCTGACATTCGATCTACACAAGCAGAGACGCTGGAACCAAAGATCAAGAAGCTAGTTTTGGACCTTCCACGTCGCCTTCAAGTACTTCAGGCGAACACCGTTCCACAGATGCCTAGTGGCAATGGGGGACAGGCTATCGCTGCCTACGTCGCCACCATGCAGTTGATCCGCACAGCAGTACTCCCAGCTATTGGGTGGCAGATCATTCCGGACCCCAAATCCCTTCCGCCTGCGCTCGCGCGGAGAGTAAGGGCAGCACAGGCAGAACTGGATCAAATTGCGCCAGATCTCGGCGATCTCTCCAAGAAGATTCACGACATCCAATCGGCGCATCAAGTAGCCGACACACTCCCTATCGACTTGCAGGCTCTTGCAGAAGCTCGGGACAAACTCTCAAGGGCGTCCTCGGAAGGCGTCCTTACCGAGGAGCGCTTGAAGAAGGCCTGGCTGGAGTCCGAACAGTATCTCGAATGGACAAAGAAGAGCCACGAGGAAGCCGCGAAGCTCATTGCTCAATGCGAAGCGGCATACCAGATCACCACGACGAAAGGGCTTGCCGGAGCCTTTGATCAGCGAGCTAGCCGCCTAGGATGGTCAATGTGGGCGTGGGTACTCGGCCTCATTGTTGCACTTGGCCTCGGTTCGCTGATCGGCGCCCACAGGCTTGAAGTGCTTTCCGCGGCACTCCAATCGCCTTCGCCAAATTGGGGCGGAATTGTCACCCAAGTTGTGCTGTCGCTACTGAGCGTGGGTGCCCCACTATGGTTCGCATGGTTGGCGACGAAGCAGGTTGGCCAACGCTTCAGACTTGCAGAGGACTACGCATTCAAAGCATCAGTGGCGAAGGCATACGAAGGCTATCGCAAAGAAGCCGCTCGCATCGACCCAGAATTCGAGCATCGCCTCTTTGGGTCTGCGCTTACGCGGCTTGATGAAGCGCCACTACGATTGGTGGAATCCGGTGCGCATGGCAGCCCGTGGCACGAAGCTGCGAACTCAGAAGCTGTCAGACGTGCAATGGACGCCATGCCTGAACTTCGAGATAAGGTTCTTGGCCTGCTGCAGGAGGCCGTACAAGCAACCGCTACCGCAGTTGGCAGGCGCAAGAGTACCGAGGAGAAGAAGGCAACTCAGACACCTCCCGAGGCAAAGTGACGCCTAACCCCTCGCTCAAGCTGACCCGCTACGGCATGCAGCGTAAGCCTGGTGTGCGGCGCCTTCGGCACCTTCGCACACCAGGCTTACACTGCATGCCTCCGCGGGCAGCTTAGCTCGAACGTTAGGCCTCGCATTCAACGCCCCAGTTCGCCTTCTGCCAAGGAACAGCGCATGCCGGACCTAAGCCCCGTTTTCACCGAGCTACGCAAGATCATGGCGCCCTATGCAGCCAAGCTCTCGGCAACGCGTGACGACTCCGAAGAGCTGTACGTAGACACTCAGCACGTCCAGAAGAACAAGAAGCCACTCTTCTTCGGCGCGGTCCAGGTCAAGAAGGCCTACGTCAGCTTCCATCTCATGCCGGTCTACATGAAGCCTGAGCTTCTCGCATCTGCATCGCCTGAACTCAAGGCCCGCATGCAAGCAAAGTCCTGCTTCAACTTCAGCGCGCTTGAGCCAAAACTGTTCAAAGAACTCTCCGCGCTCACAAAGGCAAGCTATGCCAGCTACAGGGAACAGGGCTTTGTTCCGTAACGCTTTCTCGGCATCGCGGGCGAGGCCTAACCCCTCGTTCAACCCTGACCCGCTACGGCAGGCGCTGTAAGGCCGGGCAACGCCAGTGTGTACGATCGTCGTTGCCCGGCCTTACAGCACCTGCCTCCGCGGTCAGGGTTAACTCGAACGTTAGGCCACACAGGCAAACAGCTTGTGCGCATCAACGGTTCAGAGGACAAACCACATGCCTCTTGTCTCCGCTTCAGCATCGTCAACCGAGGTTCTGGAGGTCGCACCATTGTCCGTTCGCTCGGGCCAGGAGCAGGCCTTCGAAGCAGCGTTCGCCAAGGCCCAGGCCATCATCGCCTCAAGCCCCGGCTACCTCGGTCATGAACTTGGTCGTTGCCTTGAGCGTCCCAATGAGTTCATTCTTCTTGTGCGCTGGTCAACACTAGCAGCCCATGAAGTTGGCTTTCGGGGTTCACCGCAGTACCTCGAGTGGAAGTCCATGCTTCACCACTTCTATGAGCCGTTCCCGATCGTCTCTCACTACAGTACTGTGCAGGGTGTGGCCTAACCCCTCGTTCAAGCCGACCCGCTACGGCAGGCAGCGTAAGCCTGGGCTGAGGCACTTGGTGCATCATCTCAGCCCAGGCTTACGCTGCCTGCCTCCGCGGGCGACTTAACTCGAACGTTAGGCGTCACACAAACGACTCACGAGAGTACCTGCATGAAGTCAGTCACCCACAATCAAGCTGTCACATTAGCTGCTGTCACCCTCATCGCACTTGTGTCCCTAATGTTATGGATAGAGTCCCACGTTTCAATCAATGAACCCGCCGTGCTACTCAAAGACGGTGTATTGTCTGACGCCCAAGAGCAGGCTCTAACCGCGATGCTCGACTTAGTCAAGTTGTTGACGAACTGGACTATTGCCGTGATCGGAGCGACCGGATTCTTCCTGAAGGCAAATGTAGATAAAGGGCTATCTATATCCACGCTCGACTTAGTGCTGACGTTCGTCGTCATCACATTGGCCGTACTTTCTCTGTTCTTGGGGCATCTGGTAATCGACAGGACGGCAGAGACTCTCTCGTTGTATCAGTTTCCCTTGAACGACCCCAAGATTCGTGCACTTGGTCGAGGCTGTGTGAGAACGCGCTGGACGAAGCCTCAGGAGCGGCCGCGCCAGCGGCGGCCGAGGTTACGCAGCGCGTGAGTTTGGGGTGAAGGGCCTGCAC
>JAIXTY010000246.1 GCA_027483705.1 Rubrivivax sp. | reverse complement strand
CAGCGAGTCCGGCAGCCGCGGCGCTGGCGTCGTGCGACTGCTGACGGCCGCCCAGCGCTACTACCGCATCACGGCGCGTGTCGACGGCCCGCGAAACACGGTCAGTTTCGTGCAGGTGGTCGTGGCGATGTGACGCCCCGGCGCACCCGCCGCGCTGCCCCGCCGACACCCCCTCGAATCTCCAGGAGTGCACCCATGAAGCGCGTTCATCTTGGCCTGTGGCAGATGGCCCGCCGCATCGTCGGCGCCCTCGGGCTGGGCCTCGTTGCCCTGGCCACCGTGCTGCCGGCCCAGGCGCAGAGCGTGGACATCAGCACGACGCCGCTGTCCAATTCCACGGCCAGCGTCGTCAAGCCCAACCTGATGTTCATCCTCGACGACTCGGGGAGCATGGACTTCGACTTCATGCCCGACTGGGTGCCGTTCGGCTTCTGTCGCGCCACCGGCGCCACCTCCACCAACAGCGGCAGCTTCAACCGCAACTGCTGCCAGAACGCCTCCGGCAGCACCGTGTCGAGCACGGCGTGCTACCAGAACAGCGAGCGCCGCGGCCACCCGCCCTTCATGGCGGCGGCCTTCAACGGCGTGGCCTACAACCCGGCCGTGCGCTATCGCCCGCCCGCCAACTCTGACGGCAGCAGCCGCATCAGCATGACCTCGGGCAACACGGTGGGCTGGCCCTCCGTGCCCACCGACGCGTTCGGCGTGCAGAGCCTCACGGCCTACACGGCCACCACGGTGTCGCTGCTGACGCAGTACCCCGACACCGAGTGGTGCACCGACACGACCTACACCGATTGCCTGCGCAACGGCAACTACGTGCTGCCGGGCACCGTGTCGGGCAAGAACTACACCACGTTCCGCGCCGCCTTCGCGGCCGGCAGCGGCTCGGTCGCCATCGGGGCGCCCGATGCGCCCACCACCGAGCTGCGCAATTTCGGCCCTCACTACTACCGCATCATCGCCAGCGAGTGGTGCACCTCCGACAACCTGCGCGACTGCGCCGCCACCGCCTCCACCACCCACACCGTGCCGGCGCCGCTGCGCTGGTGCAACAGCGACGCGAACTCGCGCGCCACCACGCCGGCGGCCAACTCGTGCCAGGCCGTGCGCACCAGCGTCTACGTGCACGCGCGCTACCCGACCAAGGTGATCCGCGCCGCTGTCGCCGCGGTGCCGGCCACCGCGGCACGCACCACGTTCACGGTGTCGCTCAGCGGCACCTGCAACAGCAGCAACCGCCCCAACTTCAGCGCCGTCACGGTGGACGGCGTCAACCTGCTGGCCGCCGCCACGGCGGCCGACAGCTCGCCCACCGCCAACGAGCTGGGTGCGCTGCTGCGCAATGGCATCAACTCGGGGGGCTCGGGCTACACCACCTCGGGCTCGAACAACAGCGTCACGATCATCGCCCCGGTGGCCGCGGGTGCCATCACGCACACGGTCAGCTTCACGCGGGCGGCGAGCAACAGCTGCGTCGTCACGGTCTCGCCCAGCGCGCCGGTGTTCGGCGGCTTCGTGGCGGCGACGCCGGCCGTGCCGGCGGGCTTTGCCGGCTCGTTCGAGCGCGTGGACATCGTGCCCTCGATCACCAGCTACCCCAAGGCCGCCTCGCGCACCGACTGTGCTGGCGACAGCTGCACCTACGCCGAGGAGATGACCAACTTCGCGAACTGGTGGGCCTACTACCGCACCCGCATGCAGACGATGAAGTCCGGCGTCAGCCTGGCCTTCGCCGCGGTGGACGACCGCTTCCGCGTGGGCTACTACACGCTGAACAACGGCTCGGGCAGCGACTTCCGCAACCCCGCCACGTTCAGCGGCACGGCGCGCGACAACTGGTTCACGCGCATGCGCGCGGCACGGCCCAGCGGCGCCACGCCGCTGAAGACGGCGCTGTCCACCGTCGGCCGCCTGTACAGCGGCCGGCTCAACGGCACCTCGCTGCGCGGCTCCACCGTCAGCGACCCGATGCAGTACTCCTGCCAGCAGAACTTCACGCTGCTGTCCACCGACGGCTACACCAACGAGAGCGGCAATCCCAAGGCCATCGACGGCACCACCGACGTGGGTGACCAGGACGCCACGCTGCCACGCCCCTACCGCGACGGCCTGGCCGCCAGCAACACGCTGGCCGACGCCGCGGCGTACTACTACAACACCGACATCCGGTCGTCCACCTTCTCCAACTGCACCAGCGGCAGCACGGGCGAAGACGTCTGCGCCAACAACGTGCCCGTCAGCGGCACCGACACCGCCACGCACCAGCACATGACCACCTTCACGCTCGGCCTGGGCGTTTCGGGGTTCATGCAGTTCCGGCCCGACTACCGCACGGCCACCGACGGCGACTACTTCGCCGTGGCCAACGGCAGCACCGTCAACCTGACTGCCGGCATCTGCACCTGGCTGACCAGCGGCAGCTGCGAGTGGCCGATCCCGGTGAACAACGGGCAGACAGCGGTCGACGACCTCTGGCACGCCGCCGTCAACGGCCGCGGCAGCTACTTCAGCGCCACCGACCCGGACTCGCTGTACACCGGCCTCACCGGCGCGCTGGCCGAGCTCGGCAAGAAGGTCGGCGCCGCGGCCGCCGCCACCACCAGCAACCCCAACGTCTCGTCGGGCGACAACTTCGTCTTCATCTCCAACTACACCTCGGCGGAGTGGAGCGGCGAGCTGCTGGGCAAGAAGATCAACCTCACGACCGGTGTCGTCGAGGACAGCGACACCGACTGGTCGGCCCGCACCCGGCTGGAGGCCGCGACCTCGCGGCGCATCTACATGTTCTCGGCCTCGGCGGCGACCAAGCTCGTCGACTTCAACTGGACGAACATCGGCACCGCCGGCCTGAGCAGCCACTTCAGCGCCGCCACCATCGGCACCGGCTCCGAGCGGCTGTCGCAGTTCTGTGTGATCGGCCTGACCTGCCTGACCGCCGACGCGCGCGCCGAGGCGCCGGGCGAGAACCTGGTGAAGTACCTGCGTGGCGACCGCGACAAGGAAGGCACCGACCTGCAGATCACCAAGCCCTTCCGCAAGCGGCAGTACCTGCTGGGCGACATCGTCAACTCCGAGGCCGTGTACGTGCGCCGGCCGATGTTCAGCTACGCCGACAGCGGCTACGCCACCTTCAAGACCGACCAGGCCGGCCGCCGGCCGGTGGTGTACGTGGGCGCCAACGCCGGCATGCTGCACGCCTTCGACGCCGAGACCGGCGACGAGCTGTGGGCCTACGTGCCGACGATGGTCGTGCCCAACCTGTACAAGCTGGCCGACAAGAACTACGCCACGCGCCACCAGTTCTATGTCGACGCCACGCCCGTGGCCGGCGACGCCTACATCGGCGGCCAGTGGCGCACGATGCTGGTTGGCGGCCTGGGCGCCGGCGGCCGCGGCTACTACGCGCTCGACATCACCGACCCCGACAACCCGAAGGCGCTGTGGGAGTTCACGCACACCAACCTGGGCCTGAGCTTCGGCCGGCCCGAGATCACCAAGCTGGCCAGCGGCACCTGGGTCGTGATCGTCGGCTCGGGCTACAACAACAGCGACGGCAAGGGCCGCCTCTTCGTCATCAACGCCGAGACCGGTGCGCTCATCTCGTCCATCGAGGCCACCGACACCACCAACACCGGGCCCGCCAGCACCGGCCTGGCGCATGTGCGGGGCTGGGTCGACAACGCCGAGATCGACAACACCGTGCGCCGCGTCTACGCCGGCGACAACGCCGGCAACGTCTGGCGCTTCGATGTCAACGGCACGCTCGGCCAGCCGGCCGTGCGCCTGGCGGTGCTGAAGGGCAGCACCGATCTCGCCCAGCCCGTGACCGCGCGCCCCGAGATCGGCGACGTCGGCGGCGTGGCAATGGTGTTCGTGGGCACGGGCCGCTACCTCGGCACGTCCGACCTCGTCGACACGCGGCCGCAGAGCATCTACGGCATCAAGGATCCGCTGGGCACCGCCGGCTGGGGCAACCCGCGCGGCACGGGCTCCACCTTCGTGCAGCAGACGCTGACCAGCGGCACCTGCACGGCCGACTCCAGCGCCTGCACCGTGGGCGAGACCGTGCGCACCGGCACCAGCAGCGGCGTCAACCTGTCCACCAACGCGGGCTGGTTCGTGGACCTGCCGGTGACGAGCGAACGCTCCACCAGCGACCCGCAGCTCGCGCTGGGCACGCTGGTCGTCACCACCAACGTCGTCGAGAGCAGCACCTGCACGGCCGGCGGCTACAGCTTCATCAACTTCTTCGACTACCGCTCGGGCGCACCGGTCAGCACCGCCAACGGCGTGGTGAGCGCGCTGCTGGGCAACGCGCTGGCCACGCGGCCGACGGTGGTGCGGCTGCCCTCGGGCAAGATCGTCAGCATCACGCGGCTGTTCGACGACTCGACCTCGGTGCGCCAGGTGCCGGTGCCGCCGGGCACCGGGGCGACGCGCCGGCTGTCCTGGCGCGAGCTGGCCACGGAGCAGTGATGGCCGTGCTTGCCGGCCTGCCGGCCGGCCGCCCGCGGATCACCCGGCAGGCCGCCGCGCTCGGCGTGGCGCTGGCGCTGCACGGCGCCCTGGTCGTGGCCTTCGGCGAGCGGGCCCACCCGGCTGCCGGCCGCGCCACCGTGCCCGGTCCGGGCGGCGCGCCGGGCCCGGCCGTGCTGTGGCTGCACCCGTTGCCGGCGCCGGCCGCCGCGCAGGCCTCGCCGGTGGCCCCGGCCGCCCATCAGGACGGCACGGCGGCGCCCACACCCGAGCCCGCAGCGGCAGCCGGCAGCGTGCCGGCGCTGGAGGGCTCGCTCAGCCGGCATGGCGCGCTGTGGAGCCTGGCCTTCCCCGACGCCGAATTGCCGGCACGCCAGGTCGAGCTGTCGCTGAAGCTGGTGCTCGACGGCGGGCGGCAGGTGCAGGGCGCCGAGCCGTCGGGGCCCGCGCCCGAGGCGATCGTTCAGTACGTGCTGGGCCAGCTGCTCGGCGCCGTCGTGGATGCGGCGGCCGCGCCGGGGGCCGAGGTGTGCCTGTGGCTGCGCTTCGATGCCGACGCAGCCCGCGTCGAGTGGCGGCTCGTGCCGCCGCCGGCCCGCGCCGGGCGGGCCTGCGCGCGGCCGGCAGGCGTCTGATCGCCCGAGCGCCTGGGCTTCAGTGCCCGGGCCTCAGCGCGCGGGGGCGGCGGCCGGCGCCGTGACGCGCCGCGCCACGCCCACCGCGGCGCTGGCGAGCGCCGCCAGGCCCACCACGAGCACGGCCCCCACGGCCCACGCGCCCCAGACCAGCCAGGTGCCCACGGTGCCGAGCGCGGCGAACAGGTCGCGCGTCAGCTGCAGCATCGCCACGGCCACGGGCTCCCAGCCTGGCATCGCGAGGTCGAGCCAGGCCGAACCGGGCATGTCGCCGAGGCGATCGGCGAGGTTGCCGATCAGTGACGGGTCCAGCCCCAGCACCCAGGCCGTGGCCCAGGCGAGCAGGGTCCAGCCCGCGAGGGCGACGAGGGCGGCGATCCAGATGAGCCAGTGCATGGCCGCATGCTAGCCAGCCCGGCATGACCGCACCGGGCCTCAGGCCAGCGCCAGGGTGCCGGCCTGCGGCCCGAAGGCATAGGCGTCCATGCCCAGCTCGCCGAAGGTGAGGCTCGAGTGCACGCGCAGCGCCTGGGGCGCACCGGGGCCCGATGCCGCGGCCGCGGCACCGGCGGCCACAAAGAAGGGCAGCAGGTGCTCGTCGGTGGGGTGCATCTCCGGGCCGTGCGGGGCCGCGCGGCGCCACGCCAGCAGCGCCGGCCAGTCGGCCGCGGCGCCGCGCGTGGCGAACCAGTCGCGGAAGGCCGTGCTCTCGGGCGTGGCCGGGGCGTCCTCGCGGCCGCGCAGGCCGCCGGCGAAGACGCGCCGCAGGTTGTGCGTGATGCTGCCGCTGCCCACCACCCACACGCCCTCGTCCACCAGCGGCGCCAGCGCCTGGCCGAGCGCGAACAGCTGCGCCGGTGTCCAGCCCGGCGGCCAGGCCAGCGGCAGCACCGGCAAGTCCGCGGCGGGGAAAATCTCGCGCAGCGGCACCCAGATGCCGTGGTCCAGGCCGCCCTGCGGCAACACGTGCAACGGCAGGCCCGCGCCGCGCACGAGGCCGGCCACGCGCTCGGCCAGGGCCGGCGCGCCGGGGGCGTCGTAGCGCATCTCGTACAGCCGCGGGTCGAAGCCGCCGAAGTCGTGCACCGCCTCGTGGCGCGGCGCGGCCAGCAGCACCGGCTCGCGCGTCAGGCTGTGGGCCGACACCACCAGCACGGCGCTGGGCCGCGCGCCCGTGGCGGCCAGGTGCTCGCCGAGGCGGCGCCACCAGGCGCCGGCTTCGCGGGGCTCGAGCGCCGTCATCGGCGAGCCGTGCGACAGGAAGACCGGGGGTAGCGTGCGGATGTCCATGCCTGCATTGGGCCTGCGGCGGCGCCCGCCGTCGTTCAAAGCCGCTGACGGCTGGGTTCGATTCGGCGCGCGCCGGCAGCCCCGGGGCCGATGCGGGATCATCGCGCCATGCCCGCCTCCGACACCGTCCGTCCCCCGTCCCTGCGCCTGCTGGCCTGGCGCCAGACCCTGCGCGACTTCCGCGCCGGCGAACTGCGCCTGCTGGCCGTGGCCGTGATGCTGGCGGTGGCGGCGCTCACCGCCGTGGGCTTCTTCGCCGACCGGCTGAGCAACGGCCTGCAGCGCGACGCGCGCCAGCTGCTCGGCGGCGACGCGGTGGTGGGCAGCGACAAGCCCGCGCCGCCCGAGCTGCTGGCCAAGGCCGCCGCGCTCGGTCTGCGCACCAGCACCAGTGCCGGCTTCCCGAGCATGGCGCGGGCCACCGAGGAACAGGGCGGCCAGTCGCGCCTGGTGTCGGTGAAGGCCGTGAGCCCGAGCTACCCGCTGCGCGGCCGCCTGCAATTGGCCGACGCCCCCGGCGGCCCCACGCAGCTGCTGGCCGCCGCACCCGAGCCCGGCACCACCTGGGTCGACGCGCAGCTGCTCGACGGCCTGGGGCTGAAGGTCGGCGACACGCTGCTGCTGGGCGACAGCCGCTTCCGCATCGCCCGCGTCATCGTCATCGAGCCCGACCGTGGCGCCGGCTTCTCGACGTTTTCGCCGCGCGTGATGATCGCCGAGGCCGACCTGCCCGCCACCGGGCTGATCCAGCCCGCCAGCCGCGTGGGCTACCGCCTGGCGGTGGCCGCGCCTGATGGCGCTGCCGCGGGCCGGGGCGACGCGCTGGTGCGCGAGTTCGTCCAGTGGACCGAGACGCGCATCAAGGCCGCGCCGCTGCGTGGCGTGCGTGTCGAGAGCCTGGAGAGCGGCCGCCCCGAGATGCAGCGCACGCTGGGCCGCGCCGAGATGTTCCTCAACCTCGTGGCGCTGCTGGCGGCGCTGCTGTCGGCGGTGGCCGTGGGCATTGCGGCGCGCGACTTCGCCAGCCGCCACCTCGACGACTGCGCGATGCTGCGTGTGCTGGGCCAGAGCCAGCGCCGCATCGCCGGCGCCTACACGCTGGAGTTCGCGCTGGTGGGCGTGCTGGCCAGCGTGGCCGGCGTGCTGATCGGCCTCTTGGTGCACAACGTGTTCGTGTGGCTGCTGGCGGGGCTCGTGGACGCGAAGCTCCCGCCGCCTTCGGCCTGGCCGGCGCTCTTTGGCCTGGGCGTGGGCATGACGCTGCTGATGGGCTTCGGCCTGCCGCCGGTGCTGCAGCTGGCGCGCGTGCCGCCGCTGCGCGTGATCCGCCGCGACGTCGGCGGCATCAAGGCGAGCTCGCTGGGCGTGCTGCTGGCCGGCATGGGCGGCTTCGTGGCGCTGCTGATGGCGGTGTCGTCCGACCTCAAGCTGGGCCTCATCGCGGTGGGCGGCTTCCTGGGCGCCATTGCGCTGTTTGCGCTGCTCAGCTGGGGGGCGGTGACGCTGCTCAAGCGTTCGGTGCCCGAAACCCGCGCGCCGCGCTGGCTGGTGCTGGCCACGCGGCAGATCGCGGCGCGGCCAGCGTTTGCGGTGCTGCAGGTGAGTGCGCTCAGCGTGGGCCTGCTGGCGCTGGTGCTGCTGGTGCTGCTGCGCACCGACCTCATCGGCTCGTGGCGCCAGGCCACGCCGCCCGACGCGCCCAACCGCTTCGTCATCAACCTGCAACCGGAGCAGGCCGAGCCCTTCAAGGCCCGCCTGGCCGAGGCCGGCGTGCGCAACTACGACTGGTACCCGATGATCCGCGGCCGCCTGATGGCCATCAACGGCACGCCGGTGAAGGCCGACGACTACGCCAGCGAGCGCGCGGCGCGGCTGGTGGAGCGCGAGTTCAACCTCACCCACACCTCCGAGCTGCCGCCCAAGAACCCGGTCGTGGCCGGCCGCTGGACGCCCGACGAAGCCGACGGCCTCAGTGTCGAGGAAGGCCTGGCGCAGGAACTGGGCCTGAAGCTCGGCGACCGCCTCACCTTCGACATCGCCGGTATCCCCAGCGAGGGCCGCATCACCAGCCTGCGCAAGGTGGACTGGGGCTCGATGCGCGTCAACTTCTTCGTGATCTACCCACGCGCGCAGATGGGTGAGGTGCCGGTGAGCTACATCAGCGCCTTCCGCGCCCCCGAGCCGGTGGCCGGCCGGCCCAGCTTCGACAACACGCTGTCGCGCGACTTCCCCAACATCACCACCATCGACGTCTCGGCCAGCGTGGCGCAGGTGCAGCGCGTGCTCGACCAGGTGATCCGCGCGGTGGAGTTCCTGTTCGGCTTCACGCTGCTGGCGGGGCTGGTGGTGCTGTTCTCGGCCATCACGGCCACGCGCGAGGCGCGCTCGCGCGAGTTCGCGGTGATGCGCGCGATGGGTGCCAGCGGCACGCTGCTGTCGCAGGTGCAGCGCGCCGAGCTGCTGGGCGTGGGCGCGCTGGCGGGCTTTCTCGCCTCGTGCGCGGCCATGACGGTGGGCTGGCTGCTGGCACGTTATGCCTTCGAGTTCAGCTGGAACCCGAGTCCCTGGGTGCCGCTCGCCGGCGCCGCCGCCGGCGCCGTGCTGGCGCTGCTGGCCGGCTGGTGGGGCCTGCGCGAGGTGCTGCGCCGGCCGGTGCTGGAGACGCTGCGCCGCGCCGGCGCGGTGTAGCCGCCGCCGCGGCGCTCAGGCCGGCGCGCCCACCAGGCGCGCGGGCGTCGGCTCCACCGACGCGATCTGCCGCTTCGCCACGCCGCGCGGCGCCGGCCCGCGGTCGAAGAACTGCGCCACGGCATCGGCCGCGGCACTGTTGGCGGCCTGGGCCGTGGCGTCGATGAAGCGGCCATCGCGCTGGTCGATCCAGCCCCAGTAGTCGCCATGGCCGGCGCCCGGCACTTCGGTGCTCGTCACCTGGCCGCCGGCCGTGGCGGGCACGCGGCCGAAGCGCCCCAGGGCCTCGGGCAGGAAGCCTTCGTGGCCGGGCGTGGCGCTCTGGCCCACCGGGAAGGCCCACTGCAGCACGCGGTCGCTGCGCGAGTGCAGCACCTCCACCGCCTGGGCCCACAGCGTGGCGTGCTCGAGGCGGCCGCCGGGCTGCAGCATGAAGGTGGGCACGGCCGCGGCCATCAGCACGACGCGGCCGATGGCCGGGCCGCCGTCGCGCTGCAGCTGCTCGATCAGCTCGAGCGCGATGCGCGCGCCCACCGAGTGGCCCACCAGGTGCAGACGGCTCACGCCGGCGGCCGCCTGGCGCAGGTGCGCGGCCAGGCGCGGCACGACCTCGTCGCGCGCCGCGACCACGGCGCCGGGGTAGCACAGCGCGTCGGCCGTATCGAGGATGCCCGGCGCCTTGGCGTCGCCGGGCCAGAAGACATCGGCGGCCCAGTCGTCGAGGGCTTCGCCCGCGGGGCCTCGGCAGGTGCTCTGCTGGCGCTGGCGGAACACGGCATAGGCCGCCTCGGCCTCGGCGCGGTGGTTGTTGAAGCCGTGGATCAGCATCACGAGCTCGGAGCCCAGGCGCCCGGTGGTGCCGCGCCAGCGCACCAGCACGCCGGGGCGCACGGGCCCGCCCTCGTCGTCCACGCGCAGGTCGAAGACCAGCCGCGGGTCGTAGCCGCCGGGCCGGTCCTGGGGGTGGAACCTAGCCACCGGTCTTGACGCGCCGCAGCGCGTCGACGAGGTCCTTGGCCACCGGCGCCAGGATGCCGCCGGCCAGCGCCGCCGCGACGGCCAGGGCCGCCTTCTCGAGGGTGACACGGTCGCCGAGCGACACGAACTGGGCCACGAGCAGGATGACGAAGCCCAGCGCCCAGGCGCTGAGCTGGTTCCATTCGCGCCAGCGGAACGAGGTCACGGTCTGGAAGCTGTCGAGCTGGCGCCGCACCATCAGCTGCATCCGGGCGTACAGGTCGGCGGCGGCCTTGGGGTCCGTGGGCGTGGCGTCCGTTTGCGGATCGACGAACTCGAGCCACTGCTGCACGTCTTTCGGGTCGCAGCCGCGCACGACGAAGCCGAACCAGTCGGGGAACTGACGCGGGTACTTCAGGGCCACGTCGGCGGCCTCCTGGATGAGGGTCATCAGCCGCGCCAGCTCCAGCTCGAACAGCGCGAAACCCACGTTGCGGGCCAGCGCGCCGTTGGGTCGCAGGCTCTGCTCGGCGTGTTCATCGGCGGGCACGCCGGTGGTCAGCTGCAGCAGTTGCGCAAAGGCGCGGTGGGCGTCGTAGTCCACCAGCTCCAGCGTGTGCTGCCGCTGCACCTGCCGGGTGCGGGCGCTCTGGGCCACCGCGTACTGGCCACCCTGTGCGGATGCGCGGACCTGCCAGCCGGAGTGTGCCGGTGCCGCCTCCTGCGCCAGCCAGCGCGCGAGCGCCGTGCGATGGAAGCGCGGCTGCAGGTTGAACAGCTTCTTCGCGGCCTCCTGGATCGCCATCGTGAACGCGCCCACCATGGCCAGCGTGAGCGCATAGGGGATCAGCGCGTTGGCCATGTCGTTCAGGCTGCCCGCGATGGCCGCGGTGGCCGAGGACGCCGGTGCCGAAGCCGCCAAGGCCGCCGCATCCGGCCCCGTGGCCGCGACCGCGACCGCCGTGCCCAGCGAGGCGAACGTCGCTGCAAGGACCTGGTTCCACATCGACTTCTCCCACATCCCAGCGGGCCGCCGGCATGGCGCGACGATACGCCCTGGCCGGCCGCCGGACGTCGTCATGCGGTGGGACGGCGCGGTCTGGCGCCAGACGCTGCGCGACTTCAGGCGACCGCGCCACCGAGGGCCGCGATGTCGGCCTCGTGCGCCAGCACCGCGGCCAGCGCCGCGCCGACGGCCGCCACCTGCAGCTCCAGCGCCACCGTGGGCCGCAGGCCCGCGGGTCCGGCCGCCTGCGCGGGCAGCAGCGGCAGGTGCATGAAGCCGCCGCGGCAGCCGGCCGCGCCGCCACGCTGCGCCAGCGTGTGCATCAGCGCGTAGAAGACCTCGTTGCAGACAAAGCTGCCGGCGCTCAGCGACAGCTCCGCCGGCGCGCCCGTGGCTCGCATCGCGGCGACCATGGCCTTGACGGGCAGCGTCGTGAAGTAGGCCGTCGGGCCGCCGGCCGCCACCGGCTCGTCGCAGGGCTGGGCGCCGGTGTTGTCGGCGATGCGGGCGTCGGCCAGGTTGATGGCCACGCGCTCCGGCGTCAGCCCGGCGCGCCCGGCGGCCAGGCCCAGCGACAGCACCGCGATCGGCTGGAACTCTTCCAGCGCCCCCGCCAGCACGCGCTGGGCGGCGCCAAAGGCACAGGGCAGGCGCTGCGCGACGATGGCCGCGCGGCGGCCGCCCCCGTCCACCACCTGGCCGTGCAGCGCCGCGGCCACCAGCTCCGACGGGTTGACGGTGTCGCCGCCGAAGGGCTCGAAGCCGGTGACGAGCAGGCGCAGGGCGTTGGGCATGGCTACAGGCGCTCCTGGCCCACGACGACCAGCAGCGCCTCGTAGGCGGGCAGCAGATCGCGGGCGCCGGTGGTGTCCATGAAGCGCAGCCGCAGGCGGTAGCGGCCGTCGGGTAGCGTCAGGTTGAGCTGCGTCGCGCCGTTGGCGAGGTCGGTGCGGTGGACCACGCGCTCGTCCTGGCGCAGCTCGAGCACGAAGTGCCCGGTGCGCTCTGCGCCCAGGCCGGCGACGCAGACGCCGTAGCCGTCGACGCCGAAGCGCAGGTTGAAGGGGCTGGCGACAGGCTCGCCGTCGCGCAGGTTCAGCACCGTCACCAGTTCGCCGGGCGGGCGCGGCCGGGCCAGCTCGTCCTCGTACCAGGCGGCGCAGGTGGCCTCGAAGCGGGCGCGGTCGATGGGCAGCGGCTGCGCGGTGCGCGGGCCCGTCACTTCGAGCTCGACTTCGCTGCTGAACACGAAGTGCGGCCGGTGCTCGTGGTCCGCGAACAGCAGGCGCAGCGTGTGGCGGCCGGGCGGCAGGTCCAGCGTCGTGCCGGTCTGGCCCTTGCCGTAGTGCTTGTGCGTGTCGCTGAACGGGATCTTCGCGCGCACGTCCAGCGGCAGCTTGGTGTTGATGAGCAGGTGGTGGTGCCCGGTGCCCTCGTGCGCCACGCCGGCCGGCGCCACACCCATGCCGCGGATCGCGAAGTCCACCTGGAAGGGGCTGCGCACGCGCTGGCGGCGGCCCAGGTTGGAGAAGTCCACCTGGGTGGGCTCGCGCAGGTTGACGCGTGTGCGCTCGCGGGTGTGGGCCAGCCAGCATTCGCGCTCCAGCGCGTCGTTGGGCAGCGGGGCAGCCAGAGCCGGGGCGGGCGCCAGCAGTGCCAGCGAAGCCAACAACAGGCCCGCACAAGCGGGCAACGCGCATCGAGTCACCATGCGAAACAGCGGCAGGTGGACCGCTCCGGCCAGAGGGAGCCCCAGTCTAGCGGCCCGCCGCACCCCAGCCACCGCCCCCCGGCGTCTCGACCACGAACACGTCGCCCGGCGCCATCTCCACCTGCCCGATGTGGCCCAGCGTCTCGACCCGGCCATCGGCGCGCTCGACGCGGTTGATGCCCAGGGCGCCCGGCTCGCCGCCGGCCATGCCGAAGGCCGGCACGGTGCGACCGTTGGACAGGATCGACGCCGTCATCGCCTCGAGGAAGCGCACGCGGCGCACGCCGCCGTCGCCGCCGCGGAAGCGCCCGGCACCGCCGCTGCCGGCGCGGATGGCGTAGCTCTCCAGCCGCACCGGGAAGCGGAACTCCAGCACCTCGGGGTCGGTGAGGCGCGAGTTGGTCATGTGCGTCTGCACGACGCTGGTGCCCGCAAACCCGTCGCCGGCACCGCTGCCGCCACTGATGGTTTCGTAGTACTGGTGGCGCTGGTTGCCGAAGGTGAAGTTGTTCATCGTGCACTGGCTGGCCGCCATCACGCCGAGGGCGCCGTAGAGCGCGTTGGTGACGCAGGTGCTGGTCTCGACGTTGCCGGCCACCACGGCGGCCGGCGGGCGCGGGTTGAGCATGCAGCCCTCGGGCACGATCACCTTCAACGGCTTCAGGCAGCCGGCATTGAGCGGGATGTCGTCGTCCACCAGCGTGCGGAACACGTACAGCACCGCCGCCATCGTCACCGCCTTCGGGGCGTTGAAGTTGTTGGGCAGTTGCGCGCTGGTGCCGGTGAAGTCGATGGTGGCGGCGCGCTCTGCGTGGTGCACGCTCACCTTCACGGCAATCTGCGCGCCGTTGTCCAGTGGCAGCGTGAACTGCCCGTCCTTCAGCGCGGTGATGACCCGGCGCACGCTCTCCTCGGCGTTGTCCTGCACGTGGCGCATGTAGGCCGCCACCGTCTCGCGGCCGAACTGCGCCACCATGGCCTGCAGCTCCTGCACGCCCTTTTCGTTGGCGGCGATCTGCGCGCGCAGGTCGGCGATGGTCTGCGCCGGATTGCGCGCCGGCCAGCGGCCCGAGCCCAGCTGCGCGTTCAGCTCGGCCTCGCGCAGCCGCCCGTCGCGCACGAGCAGGAAGTTGTCGAAGAGCACGCCTTCTTCGTCGATGCTGCTGCTGAAGGGCGGCATCGAGCCGGGCGTGCTGCCGCCGATGTCGGCGTGGTGGCCGCGGCTGGCGACATAGAAGCTGGGCTGAGCGTCGCCGGCGTGCAGGTACACCGGCGTGACGACGGTGACGTCCGGCAGGTGCGTGCCGCCGTGGTACGGGTCGTTCAGCACGTACACGACGCCCGGCTGCATGGCCGGGTTGCGCTCGATGACGGTCTTGATGCTCTCGCTCATCGAGCCCAGGTGCACCGGCATGTGTGGCGCGTTGGCGATGAGCTGGCCGGCGGCGTCGAAGAGGGCGCAGGAGAAGTCCAGCCGCTCCTTGATGTTCACCGAGTAGGCCGTGTTCTGCAGCCGCAGGCCCATCTGCTCGGCGATGTTCATGAAGAGGTTGTTGAACACCTCCAGCATCACCGGATCGGCGTCGGTGCCGATGGCGTGCTGCTGCGTGCGCGGCGCCACGCGCTGCAGCTCGATGGGGCCGGCGGCCGTGAGGCGCGCGCGCCAGCCGGGCTCCACCACCGTGGTGGCGTTCTTCTCGGCGATGACGGCCGGGCCGTCGATGGTGGCACCCGGCTGCAGCTGCTCGCGCACGAAGAGGCCCGCGTCGAGCCAGCCGCCGCTGTGCATGCGCACGCCGGCCTGCGGCTGCGGCGCATGCGCTGGGGGCTCGGCGCCGGCCGCCGCGGGGGCATGGCGCTCACCGGCGCCCACGGCCTCGACGCTGACGGCCTCGATCACCAGCCCGCGGCCCGGCATCAGGAAGGCGAAGCGCTGGCGGTAGCCGGCCTCGAAGGCCTGCACGATCTCGCCGATGCCGCCCATCGGCACCGCCAGCGCGGTGT
The DNA here is from genome assembly GCA_027483705.1 of Rubrivivax sp. Lineage (GTDB taxonomy): Bacteria > Pseudomonadota > Gammaproteobacteria > Burkholderiales > Burkholderiaceae_C > Rubrivivax. The sequence goes on along the minus strand of JAIXTY010000246.1, from coordinate 11,656 downwards.
CGGTGCCCTCGTAGCGCACATGCACCTGGCGCCCGACGTGGATGTCGGCCGCCGGCACGCCCTGGCCCAGCAGCTCGTCGCGCGCGGCCGCGGCCAGTGCGGCCAGGCGCGACTCGGCCTCGGCCAGGCCGGTGTCGTCGAGCGCACGCTCGATGCTGGCCTCGCGCATGGCGATCTGGTCGGCCAGGCCCATGCCGTAGGCGCTCAGCACGCCGGCCAGCGGGTGCACGAAGACGCGCCCCATGCCGAGTGCATCGGCCACCAGGCAGGCGTGCTGGCCCCCGGCGCCGCCGAAGCACTGCAGCGTGTACTGGGTGACGTCGTAGCCGCGCGCCACGCTGATGCGCTTGATGGCGTTGGCCATGTTCTGCACCGCGATCTGCAGGAAGCCCTCGGCCAGCGACTCCGGCGTCACGCTGCGGCCGGTGGCACGCGCCACCTCGTCGGCCAGCGCCTGGAACTTCTGCTGCACCACGGCGCGGTCCAGCGGCTCGTTCGCCGCGGGGCCGAAGACCCTGGGAAAGTGCTCGGGCTGGATCTTTCCCAGCAGCACGTTGGCGTCGGTGGTGGCCAGCGGCCCGCCGCGGCGGTAGCTGGCCGGGCCGGGGTTGGCGCCGGCGCTTTCGGGGCCTACGCGCAGGCGGGCGCCGTCGAACGTGAGCAGGCTGCCGCCGCCGGCGGCCACGGTGTGGATGCTCATCATCGGCGCGCGCATGCGCACGCCGGCCACCTGGGTTTCGAACGCACGCTCGAACTGGCCGGCAAAGTGGCTGACATCGGTGCTCGTGCCGCCCATGTCGAAGCCGATGACCTTGTCATGCCCGCCGGCCACGGCCGTGCGCACCATGCCGACGATGCCGCCGGCCGGCCCGGAAAGGATGGCGTCCTTGCCCTGGAAGCGGTGCGCCTCGGTCAGGCCGCCGCTGCTCTGCATGAAGAAGAGGCGCACGCCGGGCATCTGCAGCGCGACCTGGTCGACGTAGCGGCGCAGGATGGGGCTCAGGTAGGCGTCGACCACCGTGGTGTCGCCCCGCGACACCAGCTTCATCAGCGGGCTCACCTCGTGGCTGGCGCTCACCTGCGTGAAGCCGATCTCGCGGGCGATGCGCGCCGCGGCGGCCTCGTGCTGCGTGAAGCGGTAGCCGTGCATGAAGACGACGGCCACGGCGCGGATGCCGGCGTCGAAGGCGGCCCAGAGCCGTTCGCGCAGGTGGGCCTCGTCCAGCGGCTGCAGCACCTCGCCGTGGGCGCCGATGCGCTCTTCGGCCTCGATGACGCGCTCGTACAGCAATTCGGGCAGCTGGATGTGGCGCTCGAAGAGCTTGGGCCGCGCCTGGTAGGCGATGCGCAGCGCGTCGCGGAAGCCGCGCGTGGTGACGAGCAGCGTGCGGTCGCCCTTGCGCTCGAGCAGCGCGTTGGTGGCCACGGTGGTGCCCATCTTCACGCAGTCCACGCGCTCGGGCGTGATGGGCTCGCCGGCGGCCAGGCCGAGCAGGCGGCGGATGCCCTCCACCGCGGCGTCGCGGTACTGCTCGGGGTTCTCGGACAGCAGCTTCAGCGTGTGCAGCTGCCCGTCGGGCGCGCGGCCGACGACGTCGGTGAAGGTGCCGCCACGGTCGATCCAGAACTGCCAGCGGGTCGTCATCGGGGTCTCCTGGATCGGGTTGGGCTGCAGGTTCACAGCGAGGTGGCGGCGCGCGCCGCCTGGTCGTACATGCCGCTCATGGTGCGCAAGAGGCGCGCGAGCTCGCCGATGTCGGCGTTGAGCTCGGTGTCCAGGCTCTGCACCAGGCACTGCTCGCGCACCGCGCGGTACTGCTGCACGAAGGCTTCGCCCTCCAGCGTGGGGCTGTAGAAGACCTCCTTGCCGATCTTCTCGGTCTGCGCCAGGCCTCCGGCGACGAGCTTCTTCAGCGAGTAGGCCACGACGTGCGTGTCCTCGTAGTTGAGCATGAAGCCGATGTCGGCCAGCTTCTTGCCGCGCACGCGGTGACAGAGGTTGTGCAGCAGCAGCACGTCGGTGATGGTGAGGTCGGGGCAGCCGGCCGCGGCCATGCAGCGCACGCACCAGCGAGAGAACGCGTTCCACGCGACGATGAGCCCGAACTCGAATTCCGACAGCTCCACGCTGCGCGGCGAGACCAGGTGCGAGCTCGACACGATGCCGGCGCTGCGCGGCTTGCCGCCGGGCGACTTGGCGTCGCCGGTTCGGGCGGCGGTTCGGACTGTGGAACGGGGCATCGGTGTTTTCACCAGAACGTCGAAGAAACGTTGACACTTTATCGACGTTCTTTCTAGACTTCAACGCACCTCTGGCAAACCCCGAGAACTCGGGAAAGGGACCATCGATGAAGTTGCTGCCTTCTCTGCTGGGCGCCGCCGCCCTGTTCGCCACCAGCCTGGCCGTGCAGGCCCAGGTGAAGTGGGACCTGCCCGCCGCCTACCCGGCGACCAACTTCCACAGCGTCAACCTGCAGCAGTTCGCCGACGACGTCGACAAGGCCACCGGCGGCAAGCTGAAGATCACCGTGCACGCCAACGCCAGCCTCTTCAAGGCGCCCGAGATCAAGCGCGCGGTGCAGGGCGGGCAGGCGCAGATCGGCGAGATCCTGCTCACCGCCTACCAGAACGAGTGGATCATCTTCGGCGCCGACGGCGTGCCCTTCCTGGCCGACAGCTACGACGAGGCGATGAAGCTGTGGCGCGCGCAGAAGCCGCTGCTCGAGAAGAAGCTCGGCGAGCAGGGCCTGCTGGTGCTGTACTCGGTGGCCTGGCCGCCGCAGGGCATCTACGCCAAGAAGCCCATCAACAGCGCGGCCGATCTGAAGGGCATCAAGTGGCGCGCCTACAGCCCGGCCACCAGCCGCATCGCCGAGCTCGTGGGCGCCCAGCCCGTCACCGTGCAGGCGGCCGAATTCGCGCAGGCCCTGGCCACCGGCGTGGTGGAGAGCACCATGACCAGCGGCGCCACCGGCGTGGACAGCAAGCTCTTCGAGCACCTGAAGTTCTATTACGACACCCAGGCCTGGCTGCCGAAGAACGCGGTCATCGTCAACAAGGCCGCGTTCGATGCGCTCGACGCCGCCACCAAGGCCGCCGTGACGAAGGCCGCCGCCGACGCCGAGGCGCGCGGCTGGGCCGCCAGCCGCAAGGTCAACACCGACACGCTGGCGCGCCTGAAGGCCGAGGGCATGCAGGTGCTGCCGCCGTCGCCGCAGCTCAAGGCCGACATGACCAAGATCGGCGAGACCATGCTGAAGGAGTGGGCCGAGAAGGCCGGCGCCGACGGCAAGGCGCTGCTCGACGGCTTCCGCAAGTAAGGCGGGGCTGCCGTGCGCCGGGCGCTGAATGCGCTGTACGACGGCGCCGCCTGGCTGGCGGCGCTGGCGATGGTGGGCCTGCTGGGGATGGTGCTGCTGTCCATCATCAGCCGCGAGGTGGGCTTCCACGTGCCCGGCACCGACGCCTACGCCGGCTACCTGATGGCGGCCAGCGGCTTTCTGGCGCTGGCCCACACGCTGAAGAAGGGCGAGCACATCCGCGTGACGCTGCTGCTGGGCAAGCTGCAGGGGCGCGCGCGGGCCGCGATGGAGCTGTGGGCGCTGTTCGCGGCCACGGCGCTTGCCGGGCTGTTCGCGGTCTACAGCGTGCGGCTGGTGTGGCAGTCGCACCAGTTCCACGACATCAGCACCGGCAACGACGCCACGCCGCTGTGGATTCCGCAGCTGGCCATGGCGGCGGGCACGCTGATCCTGGCCATCGCCTTCCTGGACGAGCTGGTGCTGGCGCTGCGCGGCCAGCGGTCCACCACCGACACCGCCGCCCGTTCGGAGTGAATGCCGCATGAACGACATCGGAGTGATGCTGCTGCTGGTGGGGGCGCTGTTCGCCATCCTGGCCAGCGGCGTTTGGATCGGGCTCACGCTCACCGGCGTGGCCTGGATCGGCATGCAGCTCTTCACCAGCCGGCCCGCGGGCGACGCGATGGCCGTCACCATCTGGGGCAGCGCCAGCAGCTGGACGCTGACGGCGCTGCCGCTCTTCGTGTGGATGGGCGAGATCCTGTTCCGCACGCGCCTCAGCTCTGACATGTTTCGCGGCCTGGCGCCCTGGATGCAGGCGCTGCCGGGTCGGCTGCTGCACGTCAACGTCGTGGGCTGCACCATCTTCGCGGCGGTGTCGGGCAGCAGCGCCGCCACCTGCGCCACGATCGGCAAGATGAGCCTGCCGGAGCTGGCGCGCCGCGGCTACCCCGAGGGCATCAGCGTCGGCTCGTTGGCCGGCGCCGGCACGCTGGGCCTCTTGATCCCGCCGTCGATCATCATGATCGTCTACGGCGTCGCGGCCGAGGTCTCGATCGCGCAGCTGTTCATCGCCGGCGTGCTGCCGGGCATCATGCTGGCCTCGCTGTTCTCGGGCTGGCTGGTGGTGTGGGCGCTGCGCAACCCGCAGCTGGTGCCGCCGGCCGACGCCAAGCTCTCGCTGCGCGGCAAGCTGGCCGAGTCGCGCCACCTGATCCCGGTGGTGCTGCTGATCGCGGCCGTGCTGGGCAGCATCTACAGCGGCATCGCCACCGCCACTGAGGCCGCGGCCGTGGGCGTGCTGGGCTCGCTGGTCATCAGCGCCGCGCAGGGTTCGCTGAGCTGGGCCACCTTCCGCGACAGCCTGCTCGGCGGCACGCGCCTGTACTGCATGATCGCGCTCATCCTCGCGGGCGCGGCCTTCCTGACGCTGAGCATGGGCTACATCGGCCTGCCGCGGCACCTGGCCGAGTGGATCGGTGGGCTCGGCCTCACGCAGTGGCAGCTGCTGATCGTGCTGATGCTGTTCTACATCGTGCTCGGCTGCTTCCTCGACGGCATCAGCATGGTCGTGCTGACGATGGGCGTGGTCATGCCCACCGTGCTGGCCGCCGGCATCGACCCCATCTGGTTCGGCATCTTCATCGTGCTGGTCGTCGAGATGGCGCAGATCACGCCGCCGGTGGGCTTCAACCTGTTCGTGCTGCAGGGCATGACGGGGCGCGACATCACCTGGATCGCCAAGGTCACGCTGCCATTCTTCTTCCTGATGATCGCGGCGGTGGGCCTGATCTGGCTGTTCCCCGGCATCGTGACCTTCCTGCCGCAGCAGATGCGCGGCTGAGCCGCGCCGGGTGCATTTCGGGGGTGATCGCCGGCTTGTTCCGGCGATCGGCGGCGGCCGGGGCTTCCTAGCATCGGCTTCGAGCGGGCATCCCGGGTTGGGGACCCGCCGTCCACGCCCCGCCGCATGTCCGACCTCTCGCTGCCACCGCTGGAACTGCTGTCCCGCCACGACGCGGCGCTGCTGCCGTGGCCGACGCCCGAACTGGCCGGCTACCCCGGGCCGCTGCCCTTCGGCAGGCCGCCGCAGGTGGCCGTGGAAGGCCTCAACGGCCATGCCATCAAGGGCCGGCTCACCGTCTTCGCGCCCGAGCGCGATCTCGTGCAGCTGATTCCCTCGGGCCAGTCGCGCCCGGTGCCGCTGCGCACGGGGCAGCTGCGCCGCCTGTGCCTGATCGAGCCGCTGCAGGCGCTCACGCCGCTGGAGATGCCCGAGGTCGGCGAGGCCAGCTGGGAGCGGCCGTCGCTGCCCTTCACCGTGCACTTCCACCAGGGGCCGGCGTGGCAGGGCCAGACCGTGGGTCACCACGAGGACGACGGCGGCCTGTACCTCTTCGAGCCCTTCGACACGCGCGGCAGCGTGCGGCGCTGGTTCGTGCCGCGCAGCGCCTACCGCGAGGCCGTGGTCGGCCTGCGCCTGGGCGAGGCGCTGGTCGAGCAGGATTCGGTGTCGCCGCAGCAGCTGGCCGAGGCGCTGGCCGAGCAGCAGGCGCTGCGCAACCGCAAGATCGGCGACATCCTCGTCGTGCGGCAGATCGTCACCGCGCTCGAGCTCGAGCAGGCCATCGAGCAGCAGTCGCGGATGCCCATGGTGCGCATCGGCGAGGCGCTGGTGGCGCTGGGCTACATCACCGAGGCGCAGCTGGCCGACGCGCTGGCCCAGCAGCGCGACGACCGCAGCGTGCCGCTGGGCGAGCTGCTGGTGCGCAAGGGTCTGGTCAGCCGCGCCGACCTGCAGACCGCGCTGGCGCGCAAGATGGGCTACCCGCTCGTCGACGTGACGCAGTTCCCGGTCGACACCGAGGCCGTGACGCGGCTGCCGTACGCGGTAGCCTCGCGCGTGCCCGCGCTGCCGCTGATGATGCGCGGCGGCCGGCTGGTCGTCGCCGTCGAGGACCCGTCCGACCGCCGCCGGCTCGAGGAGGTGGAGTTCGCCGCGCAGTGCAAGCTCGTGCCCGTTCTGGCCCGCACCGGCGTGCTGCTCGGCGCCGTCGACCGCGCGTACGAGAAGCTGGGCGCGCTGGACTTCGGCGGCCGCGTCGTCGACGCCGGCACGCCGGTGGAGTTCGAGCTCGGCGATGCCAGCAAGCTGCTGGCCACGATGGAGACCGGCGCCTCGGGCGGCGACGACGAGGTCGTCGAGAACATCGAGCAGAGCGACAACTCGCTGGTGCGGCTGATCAACTCGATGATCGTCGAGGCCCACTCGCAGGGTGTCTCCGACATCCACGTCGAGTGCCCGGCCGGCCGCGAGAAGGTGCGCATCCGCTTCCGCAAGGACGGGCTGATGCGGCCGTACCTGGAGCTGCCGCCCGGCTACCGCAGCGCGCTGATCGCGCGGCTGAAGATCATGTGCGACCTCGACATCTCCGAGCGCCGCAAGCCGCAGGACGGCAAGATCAACTTCGCGAAGTTCGTGCAGGGCGTGAAGCTCGAGCTGCGCGTGGCCACCATCCCCACCAGCAGCGGCCTCGAGGACGCGGTGCTGCGCCTCTTGCAGAGCAGCCGGCCGATCCCGCTGGACAAGCTGGGCCTGTCGGCGCCCAACCTCGAACGCATCCAGGCCGCGGCTGCGCGCCCCTTCGGCATGCTGCTGTGCGTGGGCCCCACCGGCAGCGGCAAGACGACGACGCTGCACTCGCTGATGGGCAGCATCAACACGCCGGAGCGCAAGATCTGGACCGCCGAGGACCCGGTGGAGATCACGCAGCCGGGCCTGCGCCAGGTGCAGGTGAACCCGCGCATCGAATGGACCTTCGCCAAGGCCCTGCGCGCCTTCCTGCGCGCCGACCCCGACGTGATCATGGTCGGCGAGATCCGCGACGAGGAGACGGCCCAGGTGGCCGTCGAGGCCAGCCTCACGGGCCACCTGCTGCTGAGCACGCTGCACACCAACAGCGCGCCCGAGACGGTGACGCGGCTGCTGGACATGGGCATGGACCCGTTCAACTTTGCCGACGCGCTGCTGGGCGTGCTGGCGCAGCGCCTGGTGCGCCGCCTGTGCACGCAGTGCCGCGCACCGCAGGAGGCCAGCGCCGACGAGCTGCGCGAGCTGGCCGACGACTGGCTGCACGTGATGCAGGGCCAGCCGCCGGTGCCGGAAACGCCGTCGCGCGACGCGCTGGTCGACGGCTGGCTGCGGCGCTTCGGCAGCGGCGGGCGCCTGACGCTGTACCGGCCCGTGGGCTGCGACGGCTGCGGCGGCAGCGGCTACCGCGGCCGCGCCGGCATCCACGAGCTGATGATGGTCACGCGCGAGCTGCGCGAGATGATCCAGACCGGCCAGCGCGCCGCGCAGCTGCAGCGCCAGGCGCTGGGCGACGGCATGCGCACGCTGCGCCAGGACGGCATCGAGAAGGTGCTGGCCGGCGTCACCACGCTGGCCGAGGTGCGCGCCAGCTCCTGACGCGCGGCGCGCCGCCGGCGCCTCAGCAGGTGTAGGTGTAGCCGCCGGCGCTGACGATGACGTTCATGTCGCGGCTGTTCAGGCAGCGCAGCACGCCGATGTTGGAGCCGCTGATGCTGGTGGCGTTGGCCACGAAGCCGACGGCGAGGCCGCCGTCGAAGATGTTGCCGCCGCTGTCGATCGTCATGCCGTTCAGGCGCGTGTTGCTGGCCCAGTGCACCAGCGCCCGGTTGTCCAGACGGACCTTGAAGTCCTCGTTGTTGGCGTCCTTCAGGATCTCGCCGTTGGCGTTGTTGGCCCAGCTCGCGTATTCCGAGGCGGGCATGCCGTCTTCGCCGCCGCAGGCGGCCAGCGTCAGCGATGCGGCGGCCAGCAGCGCCAGCGCGATGCGGCGCGTGCCGGTGGCAGCCGGGTGGGTCGGGTCTCGGGCCATGGTGTTCTCCTCGGGTGTTGGTGTGCGGTGATTCTGGGCAGGCGGGGCCGCGCGGTCGTCCCGAGCCCTGGGGAGCTCGGTGAAAGCCCGTGCTCAATGTGGTGGACGTCCTGCCGATAACGCCATCGTGGCCGGGCGTCGACCGGCTCGCTGCCGAGGGAGAACCGACCATGTCCGACCGCCGATCCGGGTCGCGCACGCGCGCGTCCAAGCCCCGTGTGGAGCGCCGAGCCCCACGAGGCAAGCCCGGGTCGCTGCGCTGGCTGCGCAGCCTGCTGGGCCGCCCGGTGGCGCTGGAGAACCGCGACGGCCGGCTGCACCTGACGCTGGTGGAGCGCCGCCGGCCGCCCGAGGTGATCCGTGCGCAGGAGTGCGCCGCGCTGTGCGAGGAGCTGCGCCTGCGGCTGCTGGAGCACGGCGAGCGGCACGTCGCCGTGCTGCGGCCGATGGTGGCCGTGCACGACGCGCTGGAGCGTGACGGCTGGGAGGCCGTCGGCCGGCTGCCCAGCGCGCTGCTGGCCCGGGCCCACATGCAGCTGCTGATGCTGATCGGCCGCGAGGCGTCGCGTGCACTCACCGGCATGGCCGACCACCTGCGCCTGCTGCAGGCCGCGGCCGAGGCCCGCGAGGACCGCAACCGCCGCGACGGCGTGCGCGACGACGACGCGATGGTCGTCGTCGAGGAGATCGACTCCGGCGACTACGAGGCGCTGGAGCGCGCCTGGGTCACGACCGAGTCGCCGCCCGACGCCGGGCGCCACTGAGCCTCAGGCGTTCAGCGCCCGCCAGACCTTCTCGCTCGTCAGCGGCATCTGCAGCCGCTCGGCGGCCTCGGCGCGGCCCACGCGCGCCAGCGCATCGACCACCGCGTTCACCACCGCCGGCGTCGCGCCGATGGTGCCCAGCTCGCCCACGCCCTTGGCGCCCAGCAGGTTGGTCTGGCAGGGCACGCTCTCGTCGAAGCGCGTCACGAAGCCGCGGAAGCCGTCCACGCGCGGCAGCGCGTAGTCCATCAGGCTGCCGGTGAGCAGCTGGCCGGTGTCGGGGTCGTACACCACCTGCTCGCACAGCGCCTGGCCGATGCCCTGCACGGCGCCGCCCTCGATCTGGCCCTGCACGATCTGCGGGCTCACCACCCGGCCGATGTCGTTGACCGAGCTGTAGGCCACCAGTGCCACCTCGCCGGTGGCGGGATCGATCTCGACCTCGGCGACGTGGCAGCCGTTGGGCCAGCTCGGGCCCTGCGCGGTGCTGTCGCCGCTGACGAGCAGCTGCGCGCCGGGCTGGCGGGCCGCGATCTCGGCCAGCGTCACGCCCAGGTCGGTGCCGGCCACGCTGAAGCGGCCGGCCGTGTACTCGATGTCGGCGGCCGCGGCCTCCAGCGCCTCCGCCGCCAGGCGGCGGGCCTCGTCGATGGTCTTCTCGCTGGCCACCTTCACGGCGGCGCCGCCGGTGAACAGCGAGCGGCTGCCGGCGCTGCCGAAGCCGTTGGCGCGGTCGGTGTCGCCCTGCACGACGCGGATGCGCTCGGGCGGCAGCTGGAACACGTCCACCGCCAGCTGCACGTAGCTCGTGGCGATGCCCTGACCCATGGGCATGGTGGCGCTCGTCAGCTCCACATAACCGTCAGCCGTGACGGCCACGCGCACGCTCTCGGCCAGCGCGTTGCCGCCCGTCCACTCCAGGAAGGTGGCGAGGCCGCGGCCGCGCAGGCGGCCGCGCGCGGCGGCCGCGGCGCGGCGCGCCGCGAAGCCGGCCCAGCCGGCCAGCGCCAGGCCCTGGTCCATGATCCTCTCGAAGGCGCCGCTGTCGTAGCGCTGTGCCATCGCGTTGACGTACGGCATCTGCTCGGGCCGCACCTGGTTGCGGCGGCGCAGTTCGGCGCCATCGAGGCCCAGGCGGCGCGCCGCGGCGTCCATCAGCCGCTCGATGATGTAGATGGCCTCGGGCCGCCCGGCACCGCGGTAGGCGCCGGTGGGTGCGTTGTTCGTCAGCACCGCGGTGACGCGGATGTCGACCGGGCGGATGTCATAGATGCTGGTGCTGACCCACGGCCCGATGACCATCGGGATGGCCGCCGAGCTGGCGCCCGGGCAGCCGCCCACGTTGGCGTGCGTGTGGATGCGTAGCGCCAGCACGCGGCCCGTGGCGTCGAGCGCCAGCGCGGCGCGGCTGCGCTGGCCGCGGCCCTGCACGGCGGCGAGGAACTCCTCCAGCCGGTCGGCCTGCCACTTCACGGGGCGGCGCAGCTGCAGCGCGGCCCAGGCGATGGCGATGTCCTCGGGGTAGGCGCCGGTCTTCATGCCGAAGCCGCCGCCGACGTCGCCCACCGTCACGCGCACGTTGTCGGCGGTGCGGCCCGGGATGCAGGCCGCGATGCTGCCGCGCAGGCCGGTGGGCATCTGGCTGCTGGCCTTGAGCACCAGGCGCGCGGCGTCGCCGTCGCCCTCGGTCCAGGCGTTCACGCTGCGCGGCTCCAGCGCGCTGGGCGCGAGGCGCTGGTTGTCGAGCAGCAGCTCCACCACGTGCGCGGCCTGCGCGAAGGCGGCTTCGGTCGCGGCGGCGTCGCCGTGACAGGCTTCGGCCAGGATGTTGCCCGGCGACTCGGGCCACACCAGCGGCGCGCCGTCGGCCAGAGCGCCATCGAGATCGGCCACCACGGGCAGCGGCGTCCAGTCCACCGCCACCAGGTCCACCGCACGGCGGGCGGCGGCCGGCGAGTCGGCCAGCACCAGCGCCACGGCCTCGCCCGCGAAGCGCGCCACCTCGTGGGCCAGTGCGCGCCGCGGCGGCGCCGTGGCGGTGCTGCCGTCGGGCCGCTTGAAGCTGGGCGGAAAGCCCAGCGGCTTGACGCCGGCCGCGGCCAGATCGGCCCCGGTGATCACGGCCTGCACGCCCGGCACGGCCAGCGCCTCGGTGGCGTCGATGGCGCCGATGCGCGCATGCGCGTGCGGGCTGCGCACGAAGGCCGCGACCAGCTGGCCGGGCATCACGAGGTCGTCGGTGAAGCGGCCCTCGCCGCGCAGCAGCGTGGGGTCTTCGATGCGGCGCATCGTGTGGCCGCTGCCGAAACGCAGCGGGCCGAGGTCGGCAAGGGCTTGGGTCATGGGGGTGCTCGCAAGGGGCAGGCCCCATCGTAACGAGCCTGTACCGTGCCGGCCGCGCCGTGGTCGGCCGGCGGGCGCTCAGCCGCCCCGGCCCACGGGCAGGTGCAGCGGCCGCGACGGCAGGGCGCGGCCCAGCGCCGCGTAGCCCAGTGCGCCCAGCAGCAGGCTGGCCCAGGCCGGCACCGCCAGCAACTGCGCCGCGGCGGCCACCGTCGCGGCCACGAACGGCCAGAGCGTCGCCACGCTCAGGCCGGCCCGGCCGCGCAGCCGCCGCTGCCGCGCCTGCACGAGGCGGACCATCGGCAGGCACAGGCCCGCGCAGGCGGCCACGTACGGCAGCGTGCTG
>JAIXTY010000132.1 GCA_027483705.1 Rubrivivax sp. | reverse complement strand
GTGTTCGCCGCGCTGCGCACCCGCGAGGCCGACCGCGAAAAGCACCTGAACAACGGCCCCGAGGACAACGAGGCGCGCCAGAAGGCCCGCGAGGAAGCCCGCCAGAAGCTGGAGGCCGAGTACGCCAAACGCGCCGAGCCGCCCAAGCCGCTGCCGGAGTTCGGCTCGGCCGAGGACTTCCCGCTGATGCAGGCGCTGAACAAGCTCAAGGGCCAGCCGGTCATCGCCTCCAAGGCACCGCTGGAGCGCAAGGCGGAAGCCAAGACGACCGAGTAGGTCGAGGTCGTACGCCGAGTGTGAATGCGGGCCTCCATGTGAGGCCCGTTTTTCGTTGGGGTTGGATGCTTTTGCGAGCGTCCTTCTGACCCGCCGCAGTGCCGCGGGAATCCGCTCCGCGAGGGCGGGTGACTTTTCTCTGTCGCGCCAGAGAAAAGTCACCAAAGGAGAGGCGCCAACGCAATCCGCACTCGGGCGGGATGACGCGCTCGCAACGCTCGAACCGGACCACACCCCGACGCGAACCGCTGCGCTCTCGCCCACCACTTATCCCGAGCAACACAACTCGGGCCTTCGCGCCGATCAAGTCGCGGCTGCACGCCGACGCCGACCCGCCGGAATACCGAACAGCCGCGCCGCTCGGGCGGCGCTGCATGGGGCTGTCCTGGTGAGCACGGCGCGCGGCCGCGCGTCGAACGGACCGCCGGTACGATGGATGACGCTCGCCACAAGTCAGACGCGAGAGAGCAGCGGCTCGCTTCGTACCGCCGTACAGATGGGTGTTTTCGCGCGCCGCTGATGGCGGCATCGCACTCGTGTGCGGTTCAAGGCCTCTTCTTTGGTGACTTTCTTCTGGCCCCGCAGAAGAAAGTTACCCCGCCGCCGGGCGGGACTCCCGGCAATGCAGCGAGCAGCAACACTGCCAGCGAAACGTCCACGGCTCAGCGCCGCCAAGCCACCGCCAAGGCCCCAACCGCCGCCACGGCCCCCAGCACCGGCACCGCCCGCCAGCCCACCTGGGCCAGCAGCGCCGACCCCAGCGCCGCGCCCGCCGCCATGCCGACGAACATCACGCTGACCAGCACCGCGTTCAACCGGCTCCGCGATGCCGCATCCAGCGCGTAGACCACGCTCTGGTGCGACACCAGCGCGGCTTGCACGCCCAGGTCGAACACCACCGCCACGGCCACCAGCAGCCACAGCGACGCCGGCGCCACCGCCTGCACCGCGAACGCGACGAACACCAGCAGCGCGCCCGCGCGGATGACCGCCTGCGGCCCGCGCCGGTCCGCCAGACCGCCGGCCAGCGGCGCGATCAAGGCACCCGCCGCGCCCGCCAGCCCGAACGCACCGGCCACGGCGCTGCCCTGGCCGAACTCCGGCCCCGCCAGCAACAGCGCCAGCGTCGACCAGAACGCGCTGAACGCGACCGACAGCAGCCCCTGCGCCAGCGCCGCACGCCGCAGCGGCGGGTACTTCATCCACAGCCCCGCCATCGACGTGATCAGCGAGCCGTAGCCCGCCTGCGTGGCCGGCACGAAGCGCGGCAGGCTGCGCCACAGCAGCGGGATCAGCAGCGCCACCGCCACGGCGGCCGCGCCGTAGACCGCGCGCCAGCCGGCCAGCGCCGCCACGGCGCCGGCCGCAACGCGCGACAGCAGGATGCCCAGCAGCAGCCCCGTCATGACCTGCCCCACCCGCTTGCCGCGCTCCGCCTCGGGCGCCAGCGTCGCCGCGGCGGGCACCAGGTCCTGCGCCAGCGTGGCCATCAGGCCGATGGCGATGCTGGCGGCGCACAGCGTCGCGAACCCCGGCGCCACGGCCGCGAAGGCCAGCGCGGCGACCAGGCCCGAGGCCTTGAGCACGATGATGCGGCGCCGGTCGTAGCGGTCGCCCAGCGGCGACAGCAACAAGATGGCCAGGCCGTAGCCCAGTTGCGTCAGCGTGGGCAGCAGGCCGATGGCGGCGCTGCCCACGCCGAACTGTGCGGCCAGCAGCCCCAGCAGCGGCTGCACGTAGTAAATGGACGCGACGGCCAGGCCGGTGGCCGTGGCGAGCAGCACGGTCAGCGCGCCGCCGAGGGGGGTGATCTGGGGGGTGGACTTCATGGGTGCGCAGTGTGGCGAGCCGGCCATCTCCCTGCTAGACGCAGAGCCCGACTGACTGTCATACGCTGCACGCATGAACACCACGTCCGTTGATCGCCTGCTGCTCATGCAGACCTTCATCCGCATCGTCGAGGCCGGCAGCCTGTCGGCCGCGGCACGCCAGCTGGGCACGACGCAGCCCACCGTCAGCCGGCGGCTGCAGGCGCTGGAGCGCCAGTTCGGCCAGCCACTGGTGCAGCGCTCCACGCATGCGCTGCGGCTGACCGAGACCGGCGAGCGCGCCTACGCGCGCGCCAAGGCGCTGGCCGTTGAGTGGGAGTGCTTCGAGCAGTCGCTGCGCGCCGAGCCGGCCCGGCCCGAGGGCCTGCTGCGCGTGCAGGTGCCGCATGCATTCGGCCAGGAACACCTCGTCGGCCCGCTGGTGCGCGCGCTGAAGGACGCGCCGGGCCTGCGCGTGGACTGGCTGCTGAACGACGCCGCCCCCAACTTCATCGAGCAGGGACTGGACTGCGCGATCCGCGTCGGCGGCACGGCCGAGGGCGCCGTCGTCGCCATCCCGCTGGCGCGTGTGCCGCGTGTGCTGGTGGCGGCGCCGGAACTCGTGGCCGGCCGGCGCATCGACGAACCCGACGCGCTGGCCGGGCTGCCGTGGATCGCGATCTCCACGTTCTACCGGCACGAGTTGCCGCTGGAGCGCGACGACGGCGTGCGCCAGCGACTGGCCATCCGCCCCGTGCTGGCGACGGACAGCCTCTACGCCACGCGCGAGGCGGCGCGGCAGGGGCTGGGCGCAGCGCTGCTGTCGGGCTGGTCGGTGCAGCAGGACATCGCCGAGGGCCGCCTCGTGCAGCTGCTGCCGCGCTGGCGTGGCACGCCGCTGCCGGTGCACCTGCTCTACCCCAACCCACCGGCGCCGCCGGCGCGGCTGCGCTATTTCATCGAGGCCATGCGCGCCAGCATGGCCGAGCCGCTGTGGCCCGACGCGGCTATCCTGCCCGCATGAACGACGACGACCTGCTGCGCTACTCGCGCCACCTGCTGCTCGACGAGATCGGCATCGAGGGTCAGCAGCGGCTGCTGGACGCCAGCGCGCTGGTCATCGGCGCCGGCGGGCTGGGCTCGCCGGTGCTGCTGTTCCTGGGCAGTGCCGGCGTGGGCCGCCTCACGGTGGTGGACCACGACACGGTGGACACCACCAACCTGCAGCGCCAGATCTTGCACTCGCTGGACACGGTGGGCACACCCAAGGCCGAGTCGGCCCGTGCCCGGCTGGCGGCGATCAACCCCGACATCGAGGTCCGCACGCGGGTGCAGCGCGCCGATGCCGCGCTGCTGGACGAGCTCGTGCCGCAGGCCGACGTGGTGCTGGACTGCAGCGACAACTTCGCCACGCGCCATGCCGTCAACGCCGCCTGCGTGCGCCACGGCAAGCCCCTGGTCAGCGGCGCGGCCATTGGCTTCGACGGCCAGGTCAGCGTGTACGACACGCGCATCGCCGGCGCACCCTGCTACGGCTGCCTGTTCCCGCCGTCCTCGGCCCACCAGGACGTGGCCTGCGCGACGATGGGCGTGTTCGCGCCGCTGGTCGGCGTCATCGGCAGCGTGCAGGCCGCCGAGGCACTGAAGCTGCTCGTCGGTACCGGCGAGCCGCTGGCCGGCCGGCTGCTGATGCTGGACGCGCGGCGCATGCACTGGGACGAACTCGCCATCGCGCGGCAGCCCGACTGCGAGGTCTGCGGTGGCCGTTGAAGCCTTGCGCCGCCACCTGCCGGCCTGGCTGCTGGCCACCGCGCCGTGGCGTGGGTTGCTGCTCGTGCTGCTGGCGGTGGTGTCCTGGTTCGCGTTCGCCCGCGTGAACTTCAACGACGGTGGCCTGCCGCTGGACAAGGTGCGCCACCTCGCCGCCTTCGGCGCCCTGGCCTGGGTGGCGGTGCAGGGCTTTCCGCGCTCGGCCGCCTGGCGCGTGGCGGCGGCGCTGCTGGCCTATGGCGTGTTCATCGAGCTCGTGCAGAGCCAGATCCCTGGCCGCTTTGCCAGCGCGGCCGACGTGGCCGCCGATGCCGTGGGCATTGCGCTGGGCCTGGTGTTGGCCCGCCTGCTCAGCCTGACGCGCTGAGCGCCTGCGACGGCAGCGCCGCCAGCCCGCCGACGAACAGCCGCGTCACGAGCGGCGCCATCGCCTCGTGCGTGAGCGCGCCGTCGGCACGCAGCCAGGTGAAGGTCCAGTTGATCATGCCGAAGAGCAGCATCGCCACGGGCTTGGCCAGGCCGGCGGGCGCGAGATCCGGCCGGATCGCGGCCACGGCGTCGGCGAAGGCCTGCACGACGCGGCGCTGGCCGGCGAGCAGCGCCTCGCGCTCGGGCTCGGGCAGGAACTTGACATCCTCGGTGAGCACGCGGTGCTCGTGCTGGGCACCGGCGTACACACGCAGGAAGCACTCGATCAGCCGCGCCAGGTGCGCCTCGGCGCGCAGCCCTTCGGCCGCGACCTCATCGACCACCGCCTGCAGCCGCGCCACGTGGCCGCCGGCGATGCCCGCCAGCAGCGCCGGCTTGTCGCGCACGTAGTGGTACAGCGTGGCCTTGCCGACGCCGGCGGCATCGGCCACCTGCTGCATCGTCGTGGCCGTGTAGCCCTGGTTGGCGAAGAGGCGCGCCGCGGCGGCGAGCAGTTGCTCGCGCTGCGCGTCGAAGCCAGGCGATCGGGGCCGGGCCACCCGTTCAGCGCTCGTCGAAGCTCACGACCACGCGCTCGGTGAGCGGGTGCGCCTGGCAGGTGAGCACGAAGCCGGCGGCGATGTCGGCGGGCTCGAGCGCGAACTGGCGGTCCATGCGCACGCGGCCCTCGATCAGTTTCGCGCGGCAGGTGGCGCAGACGCCGCTCTTGCAGGAGTACGGGAGGTCCAGGCCGCTCCGCGCCGCGGCGTCCAGCAGGTTGGCATCGGCCGCGGTGTAGTCGATCTCGCGCGTGAGGCCGTCGCGCACGAGCGTGATGCGCGCCGTGGCGGCGTCGCCGGGCTGTGTCGATGGAACGGCCGCCTGTTCGGCCGGCGGCACGCCGAAGCGCTCGACGTGGATGCGTGAGGGCTGCACGCCCAGCGTGCGCAGCGCGGCCTCGACCTCGTCGTTCATGGCGTGCGGGCCGCAGACGAAGGCGGCGTCCACCGAGGCCACGCCGCCCACGAGGCGCAGCACGGTGGCCAGGCGGGCCTCGTCGACACGGCCGGCGGCCAGCGGCGCGTCGACCTGCTCGCGCGAGAACACCGGGAACAGCGCCAGCCGCGAGAGGTGGCGGTTCTTCAGGTCCTCGAGCTCTTCCTTGAACATCGTGCTCGCGGCGCGGCGGTTGGCGTACACCAGCGTCGCGCGGTGGCCCGGATCGGCCACGAGGTGTGCCTTCAGGATCGACAGCACCGGCGTGATGCCGCTGCCACCGGCCACCGCCATCACGTGGCGCGGCCGCTCGGCCAGCGCGCGGCCGAAGTGGCCCTGGGGTGGCAGTGCCTCGATGAGGTCACCTGCCTTCAACTCCGCATGCAGCCACGACGAGAAGGCCCCGCCCTCGACGCGCCGCACGCCAACGCGCAGCGGCTCACCAGGCCCGGCGCACACGGAGTAACTGCGGCGGAGGTCTTGCCCGTCGACCTGCGATCGCAGCGTCAGGTACTGCCCGGGCTCGAAGTGCCAGGGCGCCGCGTCGCCATCGGCCGGCTCGAAGGTGACGACCCGCGCCTCGGCCGTGTCGGCCACGACAGCACGCACGCGCAGCGGATGGAAGTGCAGGCCCGTCATCAGATCGGCTTGAAGTGTTCGAAGGGTTCGCGGCAGGCGAGGCACCGGTACAGCGCCTTGCAGGCCGTGCTGCCGAAGGCCGACAGGCGCTCCACCTGCGTGCTCTCGCAGCGTGGGCACGGCACCTGGCGTGCCATCAGCCGCACCGGCGCGCCGTCGTCGCCGCAGCGGCCCGGGGGCGCGATGCCGTAGCGGCGCAGCGCCTCGCGGCCGGTGTCGCTGATCCAGTCGGTGGTCCAGGCGGGGGCCAGCTGGTGCGACACCTGCACGGGGCCCAGGCCGGCGGCCTCCAGTGCGGCGCGCGTCGACTCGGCAATCACCTCGGTGGCCGGGCAGCCGCTGTAGGTGGGCGTGAGCACGACCTCCGTGCCGTCGGCGCCCACGTGCACCGCGCGCACCACGCCCAGGTCCACCAGGCTCAGCACCGGCACCTCGGGGTCCATCACCTCGCGCAGCACGGCCCAGGCGCGGGCCTCGGCGGCTTCGCGGCTGAGCAGTTCGGCGCCGCAGATCACCACACCCCGCCCGGATAGCGCCGCGGCAGGTACTGCAGCTCGGCGAGGATGTAGCCCAGGTGCTCGGAGTGGCGGCCCTGCGTGCCGGTGCTGACGAAGGGCGTGGCCATCGGCGTCTGCAGCTTTGCTTCAGCGAAGACCGCGCCCACCTCGGCCTGCCAGGCCTCGCGCAACTCGGCGCGCGATGGGCCCAAGCCGGTGGCGGCTGCGGCTGCGTCGACCTCGTCGGCGACGAACAGCTCAGCCACGTACGGCCAGGCGCGCGCCAGCGCCGCCTGCAGCCGGCGCGCCGATTCCTCGGTGCCATCACCCAGCCGCACCACCCAATCCGCCGCGTGCTGCTGGTGGTAGCGGACCTCCTTCAGCGACTTGGCGGCGATGGCGGCCAGCGTCGCATCGGTCGAGCCCTGCAGCCGCGTGAAGAGAGCCTTCATCCACGCGGCGACGAACAGGTTGCGCAACACGGTGTCGGCAAAGTCGCCGCCGGGGCTGTGCGCGCTGGGCTTGCGCAGCGGCTGCTCCACGAGCGTGAGGTTCAGGAACTGGTGCTCCTCGCGCAGGAAGGCGAACTGGTCCTCATCGAACCCCTGCCCCTCCAGCGCCGCGGCATGCGTGAGCAGCGCGCGCGCCTGGCCCAGGCTGTCGAGCGCCAGGTTCGAGAGCGCGATGTCCTCCTCGAGCACCGGCGCATGGCCGCACCCCTCGGCGAGGCGCTGGGCATGGATGAGGGCCGTGTCGGCGATGCGCAGCACGTAGCGCACCGATGGCGTGAGGCGCAGCGCGATGGAGTCGGCAGTGGCAGTCATGCGCGCGGGCTCACAGGTGGTTCACCGACTCGGGCAGTTCGTAGAACGTGGGGTGGCGGTAGACCTTGTCTTCCGCCGGATCGAAGTACATGTCCTTGTCGCCGGGGTCGCTGGCGGTGATGTGGGCGCTCTTCACCACCCACACGCTGCTGCCCTCCTGCCGGCGCGTGTAGACCTCGCGCGCCAGCTGCACCGCCATCGCGGCATCGGGGGCGTGCAGGCTGCCGCAGTGCTTGTGCTCGAGGCCGGCCTTGGGGCGCACGAAGACCTCCCACAAGGGCCATTCGTTCGCGGCGGTGTTGCTCATGCCGCCTCCTGGGCTGCGGCGCGCTTGCGGGCGTGAGCCAAGGCCGCCTCTCGCACCCAGGCGCCGTCGTCCCAGGCCTTGACGCGCGCGGCCAGCCGCTCGCTGTTGCAGGGGCCGTGGCCGCCGACGACGCGCCAGAACTCGCTCCAGTCGATGGCGCCGAAGTCGTGGTGGCCGCGCTCGGCGTTCCACTTCAGCGCCGGGTCGGGCAGCGACACGCCCAGCACCGCGGCCTGCTCGACGCAGGCGTCGACGAACTTCTGCCGCAGCTCGTCGTTGGACAGGCGCTTGATGCCCCAGCGCGCACTCTGCGCGCCGTGCACGCTCTCTCCATCGGGCGGGCCGAACATCATCAGGCTAGGCCACCACCAGCGGTCGACCGCGTCCTGCACCATGGCGCGCTGCGCCTCGGTGCCCTGCTTCATCATCACGTGCAGGCTGTCGAAGCCCTGCCGCTGGTGGAAGCTCTCCTCGCGGCAGATGCGCACCATGGCGCGCGCATACGGCGCGTAGCTGCAGCGCGTCAGCGGCACCTGGTTCATGATGGCCGCGCCATCGACCAGCCAGCCGATCACGCCGATGTCGGCCCAGCTCAGGGTGGGGTAGTTGAAGATGCTGCTGTACTTGGCCTTGCCCGTGTGCAGCGCGTCGAGCAACTGGTCGCGGCTGGTGCCGAGTGTCTCGGCGGCGGCGTAGAGGTAGAGGCCGTGGCCGCCCTCGTCCTGGATCTTGGCCAGCAGGATCGCCTTGCGCTTGAGCGTCGGCGCGCGCGTCACCCAGTTGCCCTCGGGCAGCATGCCCACGATCTCGGAGTGCGCGTGCTGGCTGATCTGCCGCAACAGCGTCTTGCGGTAGTGCTCGGGCATCCAGTCCTTGGCCTCGATGAAGCCGCCGTCGTCGATGCGGGCCTCGAAGCGCCGTTCGAGCTCGGCCTCCTCCAGGCTGCGCACGGCGCGGCGCTCTTCCTTCGGGGCGGTGTCCATCGCCTGCGTGTACATCGCGATCCTTCCTGACCGTTCCTAACGGGGACGTTTGTCGACCACGCGGCGGGCCTTGCCCACCAGCGTGCGCTCGATGGAATCCGGCAGCCCCACGTCGACGGTGGTGGACACGCCGATCAGCGTCTTGATGCGCTGCTGCAGCTCGGCCGCGATCGGGCCCGGTGCCGCGTGTCGGTGCTCGGGCAGCAGCTCGCAGCGCACCGTCACCTCGTCGAGCAGCGCCTCGCGGGTGACGACCAGCTGGTACTGCCCCGAGAGCTGGCCGTGCTGCAGCACCAGCTCCTCGATCTGCGTCGGGAACAGGTTGACACCGCGGATGATGAGCATGTCGTCGCTGCGGCCCACGATCTTGCCCATGCGCCGCATGCTGCGCGCCGTGGGCGGCAACAGGCGCGTGAGGTCGCGCGTGCGGTAGCGGATGACGGGCAGCGCTTCTTTGGTGAGCGTGGTGAAGACCAGCTCGCCCTCGCTGCCCTCAGGCAGCACCTCGCCCGTCTCGGGATCGATGATCTCCGGGTAGAAGTGGTCTTCCCAGATCACCGGGCCGTCCTTCGCCTCGATGCACTCGTTGGCCACGCCGGGGCCCATCACTTCGCTGAGGCCGTAGATGTCGACCGCGTCGATGTCGGCCGATTGCTCGATGTCGCGCCGCATCGCCTCGGTCCAGGGCTCGGCGCCGAAGATGCCGACGCTCACGCTCATCTGGCGCGGATCTTTCCCCTGACGGCGGAACTCCTCGCAGATCACCTGCATGTAGCTCGGCGTGACCATGATGATGTCGGGCTTGAAGTCCTCGATCAGCTGCACCTGCTTCTCGGTCTGCCCACCGCTCATCGGGATGACGGTGCAGCCCATGCGCTCGGCGCCGTAGTGCGCGCCCAGGCCGCCGGTGAAGAGGCCGTAGCCGTAGGCGATGTGCACGATGTCGCCCGGCCGGCCGCCGCTGGCG
>JAIXTY010000266.1 GCA_027483705.1 Rubrivivax sp. | reverse complement strand
CCGCTCAAGCACGCGCCGCACACGGCCGCCAGCCTGATCACCGGCGACTGGGCGCACCCGTACAGCCGCGAAGAGGCCGCCTACCCGCTGCCGGCGCTGCGCCGGCAGAAGTACTGGAGCCCGGTCGGCCGCGTGGACAACGTCCACGGCGACCGCAACCTGTTCTGCAGCTGCGTCCCCATCGGCCCCGCCGACTGAGGGCTCCGGCGCGGCCGGCGGCTGGCGCAGCACCTGCGTCAGCCGCCACAGGTTCACCGGCACCAGCGCCAGGTGCAGCATCAGCACCGGCCACAGCTGCACCAGCGCGGCATAGGCGATGAAAGCCGCGTTGGCGCACAGCGCCAGCCCGCGCAGGCGGCGCATGTCGCGGCAGAAGAAGGTCATCCAGGTCAGCGCGGCGGCGAGCCAGCCGAAGGCGTCGGGCGGCAGCGGCAGGGCGTAGGCGTCCATCACGGTGCTCCTTCGGGTGGCGGTTCAGAAACGGAACCAGACGATCAAGGCCACGGTCAGGCCGCACATCGTGGTGTTGCTGATGTTGATCAGCACCGTGCGGTCGAAGCGGTGGCCGTTGTGCTCGTACAGCCAGGCGGCCATCGTGGCGTTGGCGCCCATCCAGTTGAGCCAGGTGAGCAGCGAGTGCTGGTCGGACTGGCCGCTCTGCACCAGCGTCCACAGGGTCGGCATGTAGGCCACCAGCCGCAGCGAGTTGAAGGCGGTGAAGGCGATCGACAGCGCCTTGAAGTAGCCGGCTCGGGTGAGCAGCCGGCCCGCCGGCTCGGCGCCGTGCATCGGCGTGGTGGCCCGGGCGCTCATTGCGTCACCACGAACACGCGGTCGTAGCCGGTGCGGGCCAGGCGCTCGGCCACCGCCGCGACCTCGCGGGCGTCTTGGCCGCGCACCAGCACCGGCGTGTCGTTGGCCAGGTCGGCGGCGGCCTGGATGCCGAAGGCGATGTTCACGGCCAGGTCGGGGCCGACGTTGCCGCAGCAGTCGAGGTCGATGTCCAGCACGCGGTTGTCGAAGGCCCGGGCCAGATCAGCCGCCTGTTCCGGCGTGGCGTAGCGGCCGCTGCGGATGCGGGCCCGCGTGTCGGCCGGCGCCGCGGCCACGGTGGGCTGGAGGTTGCCATCGTCGTCGAGCAGCGGCGTGGCGCGGGCGATGCCGTCGGTGTCCGGCACACCGCCGCCGCAGGCAGCCAGCGCGCTGACGAGCGCCAGGGTGAGGCCGAACTTCTGGGTCGAGAGGGTCTTCATGGCGGTTCCTTCCGGGGTGTGATCGCTCGGGGATGGCGACGGAAAGGACGATAGGAAGCGGCCGTTTCGGGGCCGTTTCGTGGCCGCGGCCTCGCGGAACGGGCGGATGACGCCCCGGGCCGCCACGCCAGAATCGCGGCGTGTCCATCCCGGTGAGCTCCCCCGTCCCGCTGCAGGCCAGCACGCCGCTGCTGCGCCTGCTCGGGCCGCCGGCATGGCGGCACGGCGGCCACGAAACGCCCTGGCCGCCCGAACGCCCCTACCTGCTGCTGGCGCTGCTGGCCTGCCGGCGCGACTGGCTCGCGCGCGACGAACTGGCCGACGCGCTCTACCCCGGCCGAGACATCGCCGCGGCCCGCAGCAACCTGCGCAAGGTGCTGCACCTGGCGCGCCAGCTCGACGGCGCCGAGGCGCTGGAGCAGCGCGGCGACCTGCTGCGCTGGGCGCCCGATTCGGACCTGGCGCGTTTCGAGGCCGCCTGCAGCGCCCAGCAGCACGCCGAGGCCGTGGCGCTGTACGGCGGCCCGCTGCTGATGGGGCTGGACGGCGCCTTCCCGGGCGAGGCGGCCGAGTGGCTGCACGCCGAGCGCCAGCGCCTGCACGCCCGCTGGCACGAGGCCTGCAGCCGCCGCCTGGTCGAACTGGCCGGTGATCCCGCCGCGGCCGGCGAGTTGGCCCAGGCGCTGCTGCGGGCCGATCCGCTGGACGAAGCGGCGCTGCAGGCCCTGGCTCGCGCCCAGCAGGCGCAGGGGCGCCCGGCCGAGGCCCTGGCCGCCCTGCGCGGCTACGAGCAGCGGCTGACGCGCGACGTCGGCCTGCGGCCTTCGGTGGCCGTGCAGGCCCTGGACGACGAGCTGCAGGGCCGCGGCCGCCCGGCCGCCGGCCCCGCGGAAGCGCCGGCCGCGCTGGTGGGCCGCCGCCAGGAGCTCGCGCAGATCGCCGAGCGCCTGGCCGAGCCCGGCTGCCGAGTGCTCACGCTGCTGGGCGGCCCGGGCACCGGCAAGAGCACGCTGGCCCGCGCCGTGCAGGCTCGCCACGACCCGCCCGCGGTCTGGGTGCCGCTGGAAGACCTGCAGCAAGCCGACCAGGTGCCCGAACGCGTCGCCGCCCTGGCCGGGCTCGCGCTCGACGGCCGCGAGCCGGCCTGGCCGGCCCTCGCGCGGGCCCTGGCCGGCCGCCCCGTTCTGCTGGTGCTGGACAACGCCGAGCACCTGCCGCTGGCTACCCAGCTGGGCACGCTGCTGGCGGCCTGCCCGGCGCTGCAGCTGCTTGTGGCCTCGCGCGAGCCGGTGGGGGTCGCCGGGGAGTGGCGGCTGCCGATTGCCGGGCTGCCCCTGCCGGACCTCGACGAAACCGACCCCGAGGTGCTGCGCGCCAACGACGCCGTCCTGCTGTTCGAGCGCCGTGCCCGGCCTCTGGCGCCCGCCTTCGACCTGGCCGCGGAAGCCGCCGAGGTTGTGCGGCTGGTGCACGAGGTCGAGGGTCTGCCGCTCGCCATCGAGCTGCTGGCGGCCTGGCGGCGGCTGATGCCGGTTCGCGAGATCCTGGCCGAGCTCGCCGACTCGCTGGACCTGCTGGAGCCCGCCACGCCCAGCGAGCGCAGCGTGCGCGCCAGCTTCAACCGCGCCTGGCAGCAGCTCGGCCCGCTGGAGCAGCAGGTGCTGGCCGGCATGGCGGTGCTGCCTGGGCCGCTCAGCCGCGCGCAGGTGCGCGGCGTGCTGCAGGCGCCGCTGCCGGTGCTGGCCGCGCTGGCCGACCGCTCGCTGCTGCGCGCCGAGGACAACGGCCGCTTCACGCTGCACCCGCTGATCCGCCGCTGCGCCGCGCCGCTGGCGCTGGACGTCGCGCCGCTGCGCGAGCGCCACGCCCGGCAGCTGGCGCAGCGCGTGGCGGCGGGCGACGCCGCGGGCCTCGAGGGCGCGCAGCTCGAGGCCGCGTGGGGCTGGGCGGTGGAGCAGGCCGATCCCATGGTGCTGCGGACGCTGGCCCGCGCGCTGCCGTCGCTCGTGCCCCAGCGCAGCAGTCGCGAGCAGTGGCTGCCGCGTCTCGAAGCCGCTCACCGGGCGCTGCTGCGGCTGGCGCCCCGCATCAACGGCTCCGAGCCGCTGGCCGGCCCCGCGCGCGAGGGTGGCCAGGCCCTCGCGCGACTGACCTTGACCTGGAGCGACCTGCTCTATGCGCTAGGCGATCTGGACCAGGCGGACACCCGCGCCCTCGAGAGCCTGGCCTGGGCCCGCCGGCTCGACGACCTGGGCATGCAGGCCTCGGCGCTGACGCGCCGGGCCGGCGTGGCCTGGCAGCGCGGCGACTACGACACCGCGCTGGCCCACAGCGACCTGACGCTGGACCTCGAACGCCAGGCCGGCGTCCCCGAGACGAAGTCATCCGCGTTCGGCTTCCGCGCCCTGTTCCTCAAGGGCCTCGGCCGCTACGACGAGGCCCGCGCCATCCAGGAACGCCTGGTCGACGAGGCCCGGCGCGAGGGCATCTCGGGCAAGACGCTGTACCTCTTCAACAACCTGGGCAACCTGCTGCGGCTGCTGGGCCGCGGCCGCGAGGCGCTGGACCTGCTGCACGAGGCCCTGCAACTGGCGCGCACCCAGGGCGCCCGGCCCGAAGAGCCCTTCCTGCTCACCAACGTGGCCCTCGCCCATGAAACGCTGCGCGAGACCGAAGTGGCCCTGCGCTGGGCCGACCAGGCCCTGCAATCGTCGCGCGAGACCGGCGAGCCGATGATCGAGGCCGCCGCGCTGCTGCTGCAGGCCCGGCTCGGCGCCGCGCTGCGCCGCCCGCTGGGCGAGAGCCTGGCGGCCACGCACGAGGCGCTGCGGATCGGGCAGCGGCTGAAGTCCGAGCCCTTGGTCGTGCAGTGCCTGTGCAGCGCCGGCGTGGCGCTGGCACGCTCGGGCCGGCGGCCGCAGGGCCTGGCGCTGGTGCGCTGGGCGCAGCGCCAGCCGGCCTTCGCGCGCTCCGAGCGCGAAGACGCCGAGCGGCACCTCGCCACGCTCAACGTCGACCCCAGCGAGGAAACCGGCGCGCTGCGCCTGCTGCCCCCCGAGACGCCGCTGGCCGAGGTGCTGACCCTGCTGCCCCAGCTGGCCGCGAGCTAGCGTCGGGGGTGGCGCTCAGGGCGCGAAGGCCGAGAGATCGAGCGCCGAGCGGCCCTCCAGCACCTGCCCGGCCAGGGCCTCACCCAGCGCCGCGGAATGCTTGAAGCCGTGGCCGGAGCAGGCCGACACCAGCGTCAGCCCCGGCGCCGCGGCACCGATGCGAAAGCGACCGTCGGCGGCCATCGTGTACAGGCAGGCCGAGCGCCGCACCGACCGGCTGCCCAGGCCCGACAGGCGTGGCCGCACGAGCCGTTCGACCAGCGCCTCGGTCTCGGCCTCGGCCACCTCACGCTGCACGGCGTCAGGTGAGGTCTCGTGCTCGAACTGCTCGGTGCCGACCTTGACGGCGTCGGTGCCGTCGAGCAGCGGCATGCCGTAGAAGGTGTCTTCGTAGCGCTCGCCGCGGGTCACGATGAAGGTCGGGCAGCGGCCCGGCGCGAACGCGGCCTCGTGGCCGGGGTCGGGCGGCAGCCAGTGCAGCACCTGGCGCAGCACGCGCAGCTGCTGCGTCCAGGCCGGGCCGATCGCCTTCATCAGGCCCGGCAGCCAGGCGCCGGCCGTCACCAGCACCTGGGCGGCAACGTGGCGGCCCGAGGCGCTGCGCACGGCCCAGCCGGCGCCTTCCGGCTCGATAGCCAGCGCCGGCTCGTCCAGGCGCAGCTCGACGCCGGCGCGGCGCGCCATCGTCAGCTGCGCCGCGATGCAGCGTTCGGGGTAGACCACGCCGCCGCCGGGCTCGAAGCAGCCGGTTTCGTCGTCGGCCACCGCGAACTGCGGCCAGCGCCGGCGCAGCTCGGCCGCGGCCAGCGCCTCGTGGGGCACGCCCTGGGCCTGCGCCACGGCCCGCGTGCGCGCCACGAAGGCGGTGTCGGAGCCGGCCGGGCCGATCACCAGCACGCCGGTGCGGGTCAGAAGGGGGCCGTCGAGCGCGGCGCCCAGTTCGGCCTCGAGCTCGCGCCAGATGGCGTGGGAGCGCCTCACCAGCGGCGCGTAGGCCAGGCCCTCGCCCACGGCCTCGCGCGTGACGCGCGTCAGGCCGTGGCTGGAGCCCAGCGCGTGCGGCGGCGCATGGCGGTCGAAGCCCAGCACCCGCGCACCCCGGCGCGCCAGCTGCCAGGCCGCGGCGCTGCCCACGGCCCCGAGACCCACGACGATGACATCGGCCTGCATGGCGCGAGTGTGCCGCGTCCGGCGCCCACGCCGTGCCGGCCGCGGTGGCGGTTGGCGCGCACGCCACGCCGCGGGCGCATACCATTCCCCTGCCCGGAGCAGGCGCATCGGCGCCGCACCGCGCCCTCACCTCCACCCCGCTTTCGTTCGAGACCGACATGGCCACCGTCCTGCAATGCCTCCAGTCCAAGACCTCGCGCCTGGTCACCGTGCGCTCCGATGAGTTCGTCGTCCAGGCGCTGCAGCTGATGCGCGACCACCGCGTGCGCGCCGTGCTGGTGGTCGACGGCGACCGCCTCGTGGGCATCGTGACCCAGGGCGACTGCGCCATCAAGGTGCTGCTGCCCGGCAAGGACGCGAAGTCCACGCGGGTGAGCGAGGCGATGACGCGCGACCCGATGACCGTCAAGCCCGCCGACCCGCTGGAGGCCTGCATGGGCCTGATGGCCAACCGCGGCTTCCGCCACCTGCCGGTGCTCGACGGCGGCCGCCTGATCGGCGTCGTCTCGGTGGGCGACGTGGTCAAGAACCAGGTGCGCCAGATGGGCGAGCAGATCGGCTTCCTCGAGACCTACATCAAGGGCCACGGCGGCTGAGCGCCGCCTCGCTGCCAGCCCAGCGCCATGGCCGTTTCCGCCTTCGACCTCTTCAAGATCGGCATCGGCCCGAGCAGCAGCCACACCGTGGGGCCGATGCGCGCGGCGCGCCTCTTCGTGCGCCACCTGCAGCACGCGGCGCTGCTGCAGACCGTGGCGCGGGTGCGCGCGCAGCTCTACGGCAGCCTCGGTCTCACCGGCAAGGGCCACGGCAGCGACAAGGCCGTGCTGCTGGGCCTGGAGGGCCACGAGCCCGACACGGTGGACGTGGATGCCGTGCCGGCGCTGCTGCAGGCCATCCGTGCGCAGGCTCGATTGAACCTGGCCGGCGAACACGCGGTGCGCTTCAATGAGAAGGACGACCTGCGCTTCCACCGCCGCGAGACCCTGCCCTTCCACGCCAACGGCATGCGCTTCGAGGCCTTCGACGCTGCCGGCGCGGTGCTCGCCGACAAGGTGTACTACTCGGTCGGCGGCGGCTTCGTCGTCAGCGAGGAGGTGGCGGCCGACGGCGCGCGCCAGAAGGTGATCGCGCCCGACGCGACCGTGCTGCCGCAGCCCTTCACCACCGGCGAGCAGCTGCTGGCGCGCACGCGCGAGCTCGGCTGCGGCATCGCCGAGGTGATGCGGCGCAACGAGCGCCACTGGCGCACCGACGCCGAGATCGACGCCGGCCTCGACCGCATCTGGGCCGTGATGCAGGCCTGCGTGAAGCGTGGCATCGCCACCGAGGGCGTGCTGCCGGGCGGCTTCCAGGTGCGGCGGCGCGCGGCGAAGCTGCACCACGATCTCACGGCCCACCCCGAGCAGGCGCTGACGGATCCCCTGCAGGTGCTCGACTGGGTGAACCTGTACGCCCTGGCCGTGAACGAGGAAAACGCCGCCGGCGGGCGCGTGGTCACCGCACCCACCAACGGCGCGGCCGGCATCGTGCCGGCGGTGCTGCACTACTACGCGCGCTTCGTCAGCGGCTCGTCCGCGCGCGGCGTGCGCGACTTCCTGCTCACCGCCGCCGCCATCGGCATCCTCTACAAGGAAAACGCCAGCATCAGCGGCGCCGAGGTCGGCTGCCAGGGCGAGGTGGGCGTGGCCTGCAGCATGGCCGCCGGCGCGCTGTGCGCGGTGCTGGGCGGCACGCCCGAGCAGGTGGAGAACGCCGCCGAGATCGGCATGGAGCACCACCTGGGCCTGACCTGCGATCCCGTCGGCGGGCTCGTGCAGATCCCGTGCATCGAGCGCAACGCCATCGCCTCGGTGAAGGCCATCAACGCCGCGCGCATGGCGCTGCGTGGCGACGGCACGCACCACGTGAGCCTGGACCAGGTCATCAAGACCATGCGCGAGACCGGCGCCGACATGCTCACCAAGTACAAGGAAACGGCCCGCGGCGGGCTGGCGGTGAACATCGTGGAGTGCTGAGCGCGACCGTCGGCACTCACGGCGCCCTCAAGCCCGGGCCGGCCGGGCCGATACCGGGCTGAATGGATGCCAGCCCACCACCCGCCGCCGACGCCGGCCCCAGCCGCCGCCGGCCGCGCTGGCGGGTGTGGCTGCTGGGGCTGATCGGCACGCTGGCCGTGGTGCTGCCGCTGGCGCAGGTGCTGCGCTTCCAGGTCGACGCGCTGGTCGAGGCGCAGTCGGAACGCGCCTGGCTCGACCCGCTGGTGGAGGCGGTGGCGGTGCACCGGGGCCTGGCGGCGCACGACGAAGCCACGGCCCGCATGCTGCGCGGCCGCACGGCACAGGACGCCGAGCGTCGCCTGCACCAGGCCCTGGTCGACCGCCACCTGGCCACCTTGCAGGGCCTGCTCTGGGCGGGCGAGTGGCGGCAGGCGCACCGCGAGGCCACGGGTCTGCACGGCGAATGGCGCCGGCTGGTGGGCGAGATCGAGGGCCGGCGCATCGACGCCGCCGCCAGCCAGCAGGCGCACCGGATGCTCCAGGAGCAGGCCGTGCAGGTGATGGACCTGGTGCAGGCCGCGGCGCCCGCCGCCCTGGCCCTGCGGGAGTTGTTCAACGCGCCCGAACGCATCGAGGCGCGCCGTGCCCCGCTGGACCGGCGCGTCGAGCGTGCCCGCGCCACGGTGGCGCTGGTCGCGGTTTCGCTGGGCGCCGTCCTGGCCCTGGCAGCCGCGGCGGTGCTGGGCCTGCTGCGCGAGACCCGTCGCCGCTCGGCAACCGCCGCCGACAGCGACGGCAGCGACGACGTGCGCCGCTCGCACGGCCGGCGCGCCGGCGACCGCGCGGCCGTCACGGCACCGGCCGCTCTGGCACGCGCCGAGCTCGATCAGCTGCGCCGCGCCGCGGAAGACGAACGAAGCGGCGGCTGATGTCACAGGTGGCGTGCTGAAGTCCCCGCGACGCCCGCCGATACCCCGGCAATGACCGTCGAAGGCGGCAACCAACGGAGACATGTGATGAGCCCTGTGTGGCGACGCTGCCTGAACCCTGGCGTTCGCGTGATGCGACGCCTGCGCCTGCCCTTCAAGCTGGGATTGATCGGCTCGATGCTCTTCGTGCCGATGGTCCTGCTGCTGCTGGCGCTGATGCAGAAGGGTCTGGCCGACCGCCGCACCACGCTGGCCGAGCTCGAGGGCGCGCAGGTCGTGCGTGCGCTGATGCTGGCCGTGGGCGACCTGCAGACCACCCGCGGACTCACGAATCGGGTGCTCAACGGCGACACCGCCGCCACCGCTGCCCGCGACGCCGCGCGCCAGAGCCTGCGTCAACGGCTGCAAGCGGTCGACGAGGTGCTGGTCCGCACGACGAAGGCCCCTCTGGGCGACCGCTGGCCGGCCGTTCGCGAGGCGGTCGACCACCTGGCACAGGGGCGGCACGACCCGGCGCGCAGCACCGCCTTCGCTCAGCACACCCAGCAGGTCGATGCCCTGCGGGAGCTGATGCTGACCGTCGCCGAGCGCTCGGGGCTGATGCTCGACCCCAAGGCCAACACGTACTTCCTGATGGACGTGACCGTCGAACGACTGCTGCCCTGGACGGAGACCCTGGGCCTGGTGCGTGGCGAAGGCGCCGGGCTGCTGGCGCGAGGTGACGCCAGCTCGGCCGAACGGGCCCGTGTGCTGGGCCGCGTGGAGCAACTGCGCCGCCAGCTCCAGGACGTGCAGTGGCGCATCGGTGCCCTGGAGCGCACCGGCGAGTCCGGTTTCAAGGCCCATGCCGAGGCCCTGCAGCGCAGCCATGCCTTCGCCGACCTGGCTGCGAAGATGTTCTCGGCCGAGATGCTGGATGGCGACGCCAAGGCCTACTTCGCCCTGGGCAGCGAAGCGATGGGCTCGGTGCTGGCCTACGGCCAGGAAGTGCAGGACCGCCTGGAGGCAGCGTTGCAGGAGCGCGCCGCGCAGGAGACCCGCATGCTCTGGCTGGAAGGCGCGCTGTCGCTGCTGGGCGTGCTGCTGCTGGGCTACTTTGCCAGCGCGTTCTACGTCAGCTTCCTGGGCGCCGTCGGGCGGCTGAGCCGCGGCATGACGGCCGTGGCCGACGGCGACCTCTCGCACAAGTTCGACATCCAGGGCCGCGACGAGATGGCCGACATCGGCCGTGTCGTCGAACGCATGTCCGAGCGCCTGAGCACGATGGTGGCCGAGATCCGCAGCAGCGCCGTGCGCGTGTCCGACACCGGCCAGCAGCTGGCCGGCGGCAGCGCGGCGCTGGCCGAGCGCACCGAGGAGCAGGCCTCCAGCCTGCGCCAGTTCGTCGCTTCCGTGGGGCAGCTCAGCACGGCCGTGGCCGGCAACGCCGCCGAGGTGACCGAGCTCGACACCGTGACCGCCGACGTGCACGCCCGTGCCGAACAGGGCAACCAGGCGATGCAGCAGACGGTGGGCGCGCTGGGCGCGCTCGAGACCAGCTCGTCCCGGATGAGCGAGATCATCGGCACCATCGACGGCATCGCCTTCCAGACCAACATCCTGGCGCTCAATGCCGCCGTCGAGGCGGCGCGCGCCGGCGAGGCCGGCCGCGGCTTCGCGGTCGTGGCCTCGGAGGTGCGCTCGCTGGCGCAGCGCAGCAGCTCGGCAGCGGGCGAGATCCGCGGCCTCATTGCCCGCTCGCGCGAGGAGGTCGAGACCACGGTGCAGCGCGTGCACGGCACGGGCACCGCGCTGCAGGCGGTGGTGGCCAGCGTCGGCCAGGTGTCGGAGAAGCTGCGCGAGATCGCGCGCAGCAGCAACGAGCAGAGCCAGGGCCTGCGCGAGATGGCCTCGGCCGTGGGCAACCTCGACGAGATCACGCGCCAGAACGCGGCGATGGTGGACGAGTCGCGCGCGAGTTCGGCCGCGCTGGTGGAGCGCGCGGCGGCTCTGGCCGAGGCCGTGGGCTCGATCAAGCTGCGCCAGGGCAGCGCCGACGAGGCGCGCGCGCTGGTGGGCCGGGCGCTGCAGGTGGTTCAGGAACGCGGCCGCCACGGCGCCGCCGAGCTGCTGCACAGCGCCGAAGCCGGGTTCGTGGACCGCGACCTCTACATCTTCTTCGTCGACGGCCAGGGCCGCTACGTGCTGCACGGCGCCAAGCCGGCGATGGAAGGCAAGCGCGTGCACGACGTGCCCGGCATCGACGGCGACCGCTTCGTGCGCGACGCCTTTGCCGCCGCGGCGGCCGGCGGCGGCTGGATCGACTACGCCATCGTCAACCCGGTGAGCGGCCAGGTGCAGGCCAAGGCCTCGTGGGTGCAGCAGCTCGACGACGGCCTCGTCATCGGCTGCGGCATCTACCGCGACACGGCGGCGGCCGCGGCCACGCCGGCCGCGGCGCCAGCGGCTCAGTCGCGGTCGGCGGGCATCGGCAGGGCCCCGTCACCGGCCAGGGGCGCCGCCGTGCCGGCCTGAACCGGCTTCGGCCGGCGCTCGCGCACCAGGTAGCTGTACAGCACCGGCACCACCACCAGCGTCAGCAGCGTGGAGGTGATGACGCCGCCGATG
>JAIXTY010000333.1 GCA_027483705.1 Rubrivivax sp. | reverse complement strand
CTACATCGCCCGCCCCAAGCCCAACGGCTATCAGAGCCTGCACACCGTCGTCACCGACACCGACGGGCGGCCGCTGGAGGTGCAGATCCGCACCCGCGCGATGCACGAGCACGCCGAGCACGGCGTGGCCGCGCACTGGATGTACAAGGAGGCCGGCACGAAGGGCTACGCCGGCGTCTCGGCCAGCGGCGACTTCGAGGAGCGCATGGCCGAGGCGCGCAAGGCCGTGCTGCGCGAGCTGCTGGCCTGGGAACGCGACTTCGCCGGCCAGGACGACGCCGGCGGCGGTGGCGTCTTCGCCGACCGCATCTACGTCTTCACGCCGCAGGCCACGATCATCGACCTGCCCGCCGGCGGCACGCCGGTGGACTTTGCCTACGCGCTGCACACCGAGCTCGGCCACCGCTGCCGCGGCGCGCGGGTCGACGGCACGATGGTGACGCTGAACACGCCGCTGCGCTCGGGGCAGACGGTGGAGGTGGTCAGCGTCAAGGAAGGCGGGCCGTCGCTGGACTGGCTGAACCCCGAGCTCGGCTACCTGACGAGCCCGCGCGCCAAGGCCAAGGTGCGCGCGTGGTTCAACGCGCAGGCGCTGGCGCAGACGGTGGCCCGCGGCCGCGAGGCGGTGGAGAAGCTGCTGCAGCGCGAGGGCCGCACGGCCATCGAGCGCGATCACCTGGCCGAGCAACTGGGCTTCAGGGACGCCGAGGCGCTGTTCGAGGTGGTCGGCAAGGACGAGTTCTCGCTGCGCACGATCGAGAACCTGCTGCGCCCGCCCGAGCCCGCGGCGACCGATGAACCCATCACGCTGAAGCCCTCGCGCAGCGAGCCCGGCGGCGCCCGGGGCGGCGTGCTGGTGGTGGGCATGGACTCGCTGCTGACGACGTTGTCGCGGTGCTGCCGCCCGGCGCCGCCCGACGCCATCGCCGGCTTCGTGACGCGAGGCAAGGGCGTGGCCGTGCACCGCCGGGACTGCAGCAACCTGCGCAACATGGCGGCGCAGTCGCCCGACCGTGTCATCGAGGTGGCCTGGGGCCGGCCTGCCGGCGACCGCGCTGCGGTCTACCCGCTGGACGTGGTGGTGGAGGCCGCCGACCGGCCGGGCCTGCTGCGCGACATCAGCGAAGTGTTCGCCAAGGACAAGATCAACGTCACCCACGTGCACACGCAGAGCGCCCGCGACCGCTCAAGCGCCTGGATGACCTTCACGGTCGAAGCCGCCGACACCGCGCGGCTGGCCGGCGTGCTGGCGCAGGTGCGGCAGGTCGCGGGCGTTCGTCACGCGCGGCGCAAGTAGCCCGGCGATGAGAGCCGTTGGCGCCGGTATATACTGCGAGGCTCTTCCAGGCGCTTAGCTCAGCTGGTTAGAGCACCACCTTGACATGGTGGGGGTCGGTGGTTCGAGTCCACTAGCGCCTACCAGACACCCGAACCGGGTGCTGCCCGAGTGCAGCACCCGGTTTTTCTTTGGCCCGCTCAAGTTGCAGGCCCGCGGGGTCGACATGAAGGCATTCCACACCATCCTGGATTGGCCATGTCCCACCCTTCCGCCAGCACCCCTTCACCTGCCGCTGGCCTGAGCCACTTCGACCGCCTCGTGCTCACCAGCATCGGTGCCGTCCTGGCCGGAGCCGTGGCCTACGGTGTGGTCAACGACTCGCTGGGCGTGGCCCTGGGCGTCGGCCTCTTCCTGATGGCGTTGAGCGTGGGTGCCGCCTACCTGGGGCAGGGCGGCACGCTCAGCCAGGTGGCGCTGCCCTTCCTGGGCATGGCGATGGTCGGGCTGCTGATCCACGTCGCCCGTGGCCATGCCGAGGCGCACTTCGCGGTGTTTGCCTTCCTCGCGGCCACGGTGGTGTATCGGCGCCAGCTGCCGGTGATCGTGGGCGCCGCCACCATCGCCGTGCACCACCTGAGCTTCAACTTCTTCCAGGCCTGGGGCTGGGGGCCGGTGTGCTTCACCGAGCCCGGGCTGATGCGCGTGGTCGAGCACGCGCTCTACGTGGTGGCCGAGGCCGGGGTGCTGTTGATGCTGGCGCGCGGCGCGGCCCGCGACGCGAGGCTGGGTGAGCAGCTCGGCCAGATCGCGCAGAACCTGGTGGCCGAGGACGGCCGCATCGACTTCACCCGCATCGCGGTGTCGCAGCCCGAGCCCGCGACGCAGCAACTGCTCGACGCGCTCGGTCGTGTTGCAACGATCGTGACGGCGGTGCGCCACGGCGCGCTGGAGATCAACACCGCCGCCGTCGAGATTGCCAACGGCAGCGTCGACCTGTCCAGCCGCACCGAGACCACCGCCGGCCAGCTGCAGCAGACCGCGAGTTCGGTGGAGCAGTTGTCCAGCACCGTGGCGCAGACGGCGGCCTCGGCCGAGACCGCCAGCCGCCTCGTGATCGACGCCACGCAGCGCGCCGAGCACGGCGGCGGCGTCGTGCAGAGCGTGGTGCAGACGATGAACGGCATCCACGGCAGTTCGCAGCGCATCGCCGACATCATCGGCACCATCGACGGCATCGCGTTCCAGACCAACATCCTGGCGCTGAACGCGGCCGTGGAAGCCGCGCGCGCCGGCGAACAGGGCCGCGGCTTCGCGGTGGTGGCGGCCGAGGTCCGCAACCTCGCCCAGCGCTCGAGCGAGGCGGCCCGCGAGATCAAGTCGCTGATCCAGGCCAGCGTCGAGCAGGTCGAGGCCGGCAGCCAGCGTGTCGGCGAGGCCGGCAGCGCCATGCAGCAGATCGTCAAGGCCGTGCACGACGTGCGTGCGGTGATCGAGGAGATCGCCACCGCCGCCGCCGAGCAGGCGCAGGGCTTGCGCGCCGTGAACGGCTCGGTCTCGGAGATCGATGGCGTGACGCAGCAGAACGCCGCGCTGGTGGAGCAGTCGGCCGCCGCGGCCTCGAGCATGCGCGAGCAGGCCGACCGCCTGACGGCCGCCGTCAGCGGCTTCCGGCTGGCCGGCGCCTGACGCGAGACCTCAGCCCGCGGCGGCCGCCTTCTGCACCGCCGCGACGATGTTGACGTAGCCGGTGCAGCGGCAGAGGTTGCCCTCGAGCGCGTGCACGATCTCGGCCTCGGTGGGCCGCGGGTTCTCGGCCAGCAGCGCGGTGGCGCTCATCAGCATGCCGGGCGTGCAGTAGCCGCATTGCAGCCCGTGGCACTCCGAGAACGCCTGCTGCAGCGCGTTCAGGCCGCCATCGGGCCCGGCCAGCCCCTCGACGGTGGTGATCGCGGCACCGTCGCACTGCACCGCGAGCACGTTGCAGCTCTTCACCGCCTGGCCGTCCAGCAGCACGGTGCAGGCGCCGCACTGGGCCGTGTCGCAGCCGACGTGGGTGCCGGTGAGGCCCAGCGTCTGCCGCAGCAGATGGACCAGCGCCTGTTCGGACGGGGCCTCGGCTTCGCGTGCCTGGCCGTTGACGGTGAGGTGGATGGTCGCCATGGCGGCATTCTGCCTGCGGCACCGGCCACTCGCGCGCCGGGCTGGCCCTTCGCGCCGCGGCATGGTGGTTTCGTCGCAGGCCCGGCGGGCCGGCACTCGCGGGCGGTTAGGCTTGCGGCTTCGCCAAGACTTCCTCCAGCGCTGCGCCCGACGTCGCGCCCACGACCCGACCATGCCCCGTTCGACGACCCCGACCCTGGCCGCCGAGGCGGCACCGCGCCTGCTGGCCCTGGCCGTCATCGCTCCCCTCGTGCTGGCCCTGACGGCCTGCGGCAAGCCTGCGGCGCCCGCGGCCGGCACAGCGGCCAGCGCCGCGGCCGGCTCCGAGGCCCGCAAGCCGGGCGACGCCAAGCCGCTGCCGGTGCTGCTGCTGGCGCCCGAGGACATGCGCACCGTGAGCGCCACGCAGAGCGCCACCGGCCCCGTGATCAGTGGCTCGCTGCAGCCCGAGCGCCGGGCCGATCTGCGTGCCGAGGTGGCCGCCACGGTGCAGCAGGTGCTCAAGGACAACGGCGAGTCGGTGCGGGCCGGTGACCTGATCGTCCGGCTCGACGACACCGCCATCCGCGAAAGCCTGGTCTCGACCGAGGAAACCGTGCGCGCGGCCTCGCAGGCCTTCGAGCAGGCCGAGCGCCAGGTGGCGCGGCTGCGCACGCTGCAGGGCCAGGGCATGAGCTCGATGCAGGCGCTCGAGGACGCCGAGGTCCGCCGCAACAACGCCAACAGCGAGCTGGTGGCGGCCCGCGCCCGCGTGGCCACGGCCCGCCAGCAACTGCGTCGCACCGAGGTGCGGGCGCCGTTTGCCGGCGTCGTGAGCGCGCGCCAGGTGTCGGCCGGCGACACGGCGCAGGTGGGCCGTGAGCTCGTCAAGGTCATCGACCCCGGCAGCCTGCGCTTCGAGGGCCTGGTGTCGGCCGACCGCCTGCAGGAGCTGAAGGTGGGGCAGAAGGTCAGCTTCCGCGTCAACGGCTTTGCCGACACGGTGTTCACCGGCAAGGTGCGCCGCATCGACAGCGCGGCCAACGCGACCACGCGCCAGGTGGCGGTGCTGGTGTCCTTCGACGACGCCCGGGCCGCGCCGCGGGTGGCCGGCCTGTTCGCCGAAGGCCGCGTCGAGACCGGCGGCGCCGAGCAGCTGATGCTGCCCGAGGGCACGGTGGTGCGCGCCGGCGACAACGCCCACGTCTGGAAGGTGGGCAGCGGCACGCTACAGAAGACGGCCGTCAAGCTGGGCGAGCGCGACCCGCGCAGCGGCGAGTTCCCGGTGCTGTCGGGCCTGGCGGCGGGCGACCGCGTGCTGCGCAGCCCGGGCGGCCAGCTGGCCGACGGCCAGAAGTTCGCGGCCGCCGCGCCGGCGGCGGCGCCCGCGGCCCCGGCGGCCCCGGTAGCCCCAGCAGCGTCACGCTGAGCCACGGCCCGCGCCCCCGCACCGGAGAACGCCATGTTCCTGTCCGACTTCAGCGTCAAGCGGCCCACCGCGATGGTGGTGCTGATCATCGCGCTCATGGGCCTGGGCCTGCTGGCCCTGTCG
Source organism: Rubrivivax sp. (assembly GCA_027483705.1). GTDB lineage: Bacteria > Pseudomonadota > Gammaproteobacteria > Burkholderiales > Burkholderiaceae_C > Rubrivivax. Next base: position 11,750 of record JAIXTY010000333.1, on the reverse strand, counting down.
AAACTGCGCGTCAACAACCTGCCCGACGTCGAGCCGCCGGTGCTGGTGGTGAACGTCACCTACCCAGGCGCCAGCCCCGAGACGGTGGAGCGCGAGATCGTCAACCGCATCGAGAAGTCGATGCAGAGCATCTCCGGCGTCAACCGCCTGTCGAGCACGGCGCGCGAAGGCAGCGCGCAGTTCGTGATCGTGTTCGACTTCGACAAGAACCTGATCGAGGCTGCCGACGAGGTGCGCAACGCGATCGCCACCGTGCGCTACAAGTTGCCGGTGGAGATGCGCGAGCCGATCCTGCAGCGGGTCGACCCGACCGCGCAGCCTGTGATGCAGCTGGCGCTCTCGTCGGGTGTGCTCGACCACGCCGAGATCTCGCGCATGGCCGAGGACCAGCTGGCGGACCGTTTCCGCGCACTGCCCGGCGTGGCCGTGGTCAGCGTCAACGGTGCGCTGCGGCGCGAGCTGAGCGTGCTGCTGCGCGCCGACAAGCTGCGCGAGTACTCGGTGTCGGTCACCGAGGTCGTGGCCGCGCTGCGTGCGCAGAACGCCACGGCGCCCGTGGGCAAGGTGCGCGGCACGCTCGAGGACCAGAGCATCCGGCTCGTCGGCCGCATCGAGAGCCCCAGCGAGTTCGGCCGCATCGTCATCAAGAAGCGCGGCGAGGAGCTGGTGCGCCTGGCCGACGTGGCCACCGTGCAGGACGGCTATGCCGAGATCACCACGCGCTCGCTGCGCAACGGCAACCCGAACGTCAACATCTCGATCTCGCGCACGCGCGAGGCCAGCACCGTGGCCATGGCCGACGCCGTGCGCGCCGAGGTGCGCAAGGTGGTGAAGGAGCTGCCGCAGGGCACCACGCTCGAGATCGTGCAGGACGGCGGCGAGAACGCCGAGAGCAGCCTCTACAACGTGATCCACGCGCTGGTGTTCGGCGCCGGCCTCACAGTGTTCGTGGTCTACGTGTTCCTGAACTCCTGGCGCAGCACGCTCATCACGGCGTTGAGCCTGCCCACCAGCGTGCTGGCCTCGTTCATCGCCGTGTGGCTGTGCGGCTTCTCGCTGAACTTCATGAGCCTGCTGGGCCTGAGCCTGGCCATCGGCGTGCTGATCGACGACGCCATCGTGGTGCGCGAGAACATCGTGCGCCACATGGAGATGGGGGCCGACCGCATCACGGCGGCCCTGGTCGGCACCAAGGAGATCGGCCTGGCCGTGGCGGCGACCACGTTCTCGATCGTCGCGGTGTTCATCCCCGTGGCCTTCATGCCGGGTGTCTCGGGGCAGTGGTTCGCACCCTTCGCGCTGACGGTCGTGGCCTCGGTGATGGTGAGCCTGTTCATCAGCTTCACGCTCGACCCGATGCTGTCGGCCTACTGGGGCGACCCGCCCGGCCACCACGACGCGCCGAAGAAGGGCATCAGCCTGTGGCTGAAGCGCTTCAACGAATGGTTCGACCACCAGTCCGACCGCTACGGGCACGTCATCGCCTGGGCGCTGCACCACCGGCGCTGGATGGCGGCCTTTGCCGTGCTCAGCATGGTCGTGGCGATCGGCCTTCAGGTGAAGTACGGTGGCAGCAGCTTCCTGCCGAGCTCGGACGCCGGCACCATCGCGGTGGACGTGCGCACGCCGTCGAGCACCAGCCTCGAGTACGCGCGCATCAAGGTCGAGGCGGCGGCGCAGCTGGCTCGCACCATCCCCGAGACCAAAGCCACCAACAGCCAGGTGCGCGTGGGCGGCGGCCGCATCTACGTCGACATCGGCAAGAGCACGCAGCGCAAGCGCGGCGCGCCCGAGATCGCCAAGGAGCTGCGCGAGAAGATGGCGCGGCTCGTGGGTGCCGAGTACGTGGTGCTCGACGACCTGAACCTGGGCGCGGCCAAGCCGGTGCAGATCCGGTTCACCGGCGAGGATTCGCGCAAGCTGCTGGAGCTGACCAACGAGTTCATGGCCAAGCTGCGCCAGGTGCCGGGCGCGGTGGACGTGGGCCTGTCTGAACAGGATCCGCAGAACGAGCTGAAGATCGAGCTCGACCGCAGCCTCGCCAACACGCTGGGCATCAGCGTCAACGACGCCGCGCAGGCTCTGCGCGTGGCCTTCGCCGGCGTGGAGGTGGGCGACTGGGTCGATCCATCGGGCGAGGCGCGCGACGTGGCCGTGCGCCTGGCGCCCGAAGACCGTGTCGACGCCGCCAACATCGAGCGGCTGCCGATCACCGTGACCGGCAGCAACATGATGGTGCCGCTGGAGCAGATCGCCACCGTCACGATGGGCAAGGCGCCCAGCCAGATCCAGCACGAGGACACCAAGCGCACCATCACCGTGGCCGCCAACGCGCAGGGCCGCAGCCCGGGCGAGGTGACGGCCGATGCCAAGCGCATCGCGAGCGAGATGCAGTTCCCGGCCGGCTACGGCCTGCAGCTGGCCGGCGCCTCGCGCGACCAGCAGGAAGTGTTCGGCGCCATGGGCACGGCGCTCATCATGGGCGTGGCCCTGATGTACCTGATCCTCGTCGTGCAGTTCGGCAGCTTCACGGCGCCGCTGGCGGTGATGCTGTCGCTGCCGCTGTCGCTGATCGGCGTGGTGGTGGCGCTGCTGCTGGTGAAGAGCGGCCTGAACCTGATGAGCTTCATCGGCATCATCATGTTGATGGGCCTGGTGGCCAAGAACGCCATCCTGCTGCTGGACGCCGCGCGCGTGCTCGAGGCCGAGGGCATGGACCGCGAGGACGCGCTGATGGCTGCCGGCCGCAAGCGGTTTCGCCCCATCCTGATGACCACCTTTGCACTGGTGGCCGGCATGGTGCCGGTGGCGGTGGGCATCGGCGAGGGTGGTGAGTTCTACCGGCCGATGGCCGTGGCCATCATCGGTGGCGTCATCACCAGCACCTTCCTGACGCTGCTGGTGATTCCGAGCTTCTACGACTCCATCGAGATCGCGCGCGAGCGCATGGTGGCCAAGTTCAAGCGGCGCGCCGAGCGCTTCAACCCCTTCCTGGCCTTCCTGCAGACCTTCGTCGAGGCGCTGCTGACGATCGTGTTCCTGCGCTTCGTCTGGCGCATGCTGGCCTGGGTGGTTCGCAAGCTGCTTCGCCGCGGCAAGCCGGCCGTGCCCGTGGCGCCGGGCTACACCGGGACGGCCGATTGACCGCCACACCGCTCGCCACACCCGCGCTGCTGGCCGCGGTGGAGGCGCTGGCCGACGAGGCGGCGGCGCTGATCCTCGAGGTCTATGCCGGCGACTTCGTCGTTCGCGGCAAGGCCGACGCCTCGCCCGTGACGTTGGCCGACGAGCGCGCCGAGCAGCACATCGTGCCGGTGCTGCAGCGCCTGACGCCGGGCGTGCCGGTGGTGGCCGAGGAAGCCGTCTCCCGAGGCGAGGTGCCGGTCGTGGACGACTGCTTCTGGCTCGTCGACCCGCTGGACGGCACGCGCGAGTTCGCCTCGCGCAACGGCGAGTTCACCGTCAACATCGCGCTGATTCAGGACGGCCGGCCGGTGCTGGGCGTCGTGCAGGTGCCCGTGCAGGCCCGGCGTTATGCCGGACTGGCGGGGCAGGGCGCCTGGGTCGACGAACCCGTCCTCGGCCGGCAGGCCATCCGCTGCCGGCCGCGGCCGGCCGTGGGCGAACTTGTGGTGGCCAGCAGCCGCTCGCACGGTGACGACGCGGCCCTGGCCGGCTGGCTGGCCGCGGCGGGCCTGGGCGGCCGGCCGCTGCGCCACCAGGCCGCGGGCTCGTCGCTGAAGTTCGGCCTCGTCGCCTGTGGCGAGGCCGACCTGTACCCGCGCCTGGGCCGCACGATGGAGTGGGACACCGCCGCCGGCGACGCCGTGCTGCGCGCGGCCGGCGGCGAGGTCTGCACGCTCGATGGCGCCGCGCTGCGCTACGGCAAGCCCGGCTTCGAGAACCCCCATTTCGTGGCGCGCGCCGCCACCGCCTGAACCGGGGTAAGCCCGGCCGGGCTGCGCGGGGGGTGGCTGCTACGATGCCCCGCATGCCGACCGACCGCGAGCCGCCGCCCCCCGGATCCGATGGCGCCGAGGGCCCCGCCGCGCAGACCCGGGTGCTGAAGAAGTACCCGAACCGCCGCCTCTACGACACGCGCACCAGCAGCTACATCACGCTGGCCGATGTCAAGAAGATGGTGCTGGCGCACGAGGACTTCGAGGTGCTCGACGCCAAGACCGGCGAAGACCTCACGCGCAGCATCCTGCTGCAGATCATCCTCGAGGAAGAAAGCGGCGGCGTGCCGATGTTCAGCGCCGCGACGCTGGCCCAGATCATCCGCTTCTACGGCCATGCCATGCAGGGCGTGATGGGGCAGATGCTCGAGCAGAACATGAGCACCTTCGCCGATCTGCAGAAGCAGTTCCTGGCGCAGTCGCCGGGCCTGGGCAAGGGCTTCGTCGACCCGAAGTCCTTCAGCCCCGAGCGCTGGACGCAGTGGCTGTCGGGCCAGCCCGGCGTGATGCAGTCGGTGATGGACAGCTACGTCGAGCAGGGCCGCAAGATGCTCGAGCAGATGCAGCAGGCCGGCGCGCTGTTCCCGGGCATGGGGGGCTTCCCGCCCAACCGCAAGAAGTAGATCGCCACAGCCGCGGCGCGCGATGCACGAAAATCGCGCGATGAACGACACCACCTCCGCCGCCGACGCCCCCGTGGCCGGCCGCACGCCCACCGTGGGCTTCGTCTCGCTGGGCTGCCCGAAGGCGCTCACCGACTCCGAGCTCATCCTCACGCAGCTCAGCGCCGAGGGCTACGCCACCAGCAAGAGCTACGAAGGCGCCGACCTGGTGATCGTCAACACCTGCGGCTTCATCGACGACGCCGTCAGGGAGAGCCTCGACACCATCGGCGAGGCGCTGGCCGCCAACGGCCGGGTCATCGTCACCGGCTGCCTGGGCGCCAAGCAGGCGGACGACGGCGGCAACCTCGTGCGCCAGGTGCACCCCAAGGTGCTGGCCGTGACGGGCCCCCATGCCACGCAGGAGGTCATGGACGCCGTGCACCGCGCCGTGCCGAAGCCGCACGATCCCTTCGTGGACCTCGTGCCCGAGGTGCGCGCCCTGTTCCGCGGCGACCCGGATCACCCCGAGAAGGGCGCCGGCATCAAGCTCACGCCCCGGCACTACGCGTATCTCAAGATCAGCGAGGGCTGCAACCACCGCTGCACCTTCTGCATCATCCCCAGCATGCGGGGCGACCTCGTCTCGCGGCCGGTGGGCGATGTGCTCAACGAGGCGCGGGCCCTCTTCGAGAGCGGCGTGAAGGAGCTGCTGGTGGTGAGCCAGGACACCAGCGCCTACGGCGTGGACCTGCAGTACCGCACCGGCTTCTTCGACGGCCGCCCGGTGAAGACGCGCCTGACCGAGCTGTGCGAGCAGTTGGCCAGGCTGGCCGAGCCCCACGGCGCGTGGATCCGCCTGCACTACGTCTATCCGTACCCGCACGTCGACGAGCTGCTGCCGCTGATGGCCGACGGGCGCATCCTGCCCTACCTCGACGTGCCGATGCAGCACGCCCACCCCGACGTGCTCAAGCGCATGAAGCGCCCGGCCAGCGGCGAGCGCAACCTCGAGCGCCTGGCCAAGTGGCGCTCGGTGTGCCCGGAGATCGTCGTTCGCTCGACCTTCATCGCCGGCTTCCCGGGCGAGACCGAGGCCGAGTTCGAGCACCTGCTCGAGTTCCTGCGCGAGGCGCGCATCGACCGCACCGGCTGCTTTGCCTATTCGCCGGTGAAGGGCGCCGCGGCCAACGAGCTGCCGGGCCTGCCGCCGGCCGAAGTGCGCGAGGAACGCCGCGCGCGCTTCATGGCCGTGGCCGAGGCGGTGTCGGCCGAGAAGCTGCAGCAGCGCGTGGGCGCCACCATGCAGGTGCTGGTCGACCACGCCCCGGCACTGGGCCGCCGCGGCGGCGTGGGCCGCAGCTACGCCGACGCGCCCGAGATCGACGGCACCGTGCGCCTGCTGCCGCCCGAGAAGGCCAGCCGCACGCTGAAGGTGGGCGAGTTCACGAAGGCGCGCATCGTCGCCACCGAGGGCCACGACCTGATCGGGGTGCCGGCATGACGACGCGGCCGCTGGACGTGGCCACGGCTCTGATCCACGACGACTACCAGCCGCCACCGGGCTTCGTCGCGCCGCAGCCGGCGGTGCACAAGGCGAGCACGGTGATCTTCCCGTCGGTCGCGGCCTTGAAGTCGCGCGACTGGCGCCGGCGCGACGGCTACACCTACGGCCTGCACGGCACGCCGACGACCTTTCTGCTCGAGGAGCGCATCGCGCGGCTCGAAGGCGGCACGCACACCGTGCTGGTGCCCAGCGGCCTGGCGGCCGTCACCTTGGTGGGCATGGCGCTGCTGCAGCCCGGCGACGAGGTGCTGCTGCCGGCCAACGTGTACGCGCCGAGCCGTGAGTTTGCGCGCCACGAGCTCGCGCGCTGGGGCATCACGCACCGGCTCTACGACCCGCTCGACGCCGACGGCTTTGCCGCGCAGCTGACGCCGGCCACGCGGCTGGTGTGGCTGGAGGCCCCCGGCTCGGTGACGATGGAGTTCCCCGATCTGGCCGCGCTGGCGCGCACCGCGCGCGCCGCCGGCGTGACGACCGCGCTCGACAACACCTGGGGCGCCGGCGTGGCGCTGCGCGGCTTCGAGCACGGCATCGACATCGTCATGCAGGCGCTCACCAAGTACCCCAGTGGCGGCGGCGACGTGCTGATGGGCTCGGTGACCACGCGCGACGCCGCGCTGCACGAGCGCATCAAGCTCACGCACATGCGTCTGGGCCTGGGGGTCGGCGCCAACGACGCCGAGGCCGTGCTGCGCGGGCTGCCGTCGATGGCGCTGCGTTATGCCGCGCAGGACGGCACCGCGCGCACGCTGGCCGCGTGGATGGCGCAGCGGCCTGAGGTGGCGCAAGTGCTGCACCCGGCGCTGCCCGGCTCGCCCGGGCATGCGCACTGGGCGGCCCACTGCACGGCCGCGGCGGGCCTCTTCTCGGTGCGCTTCCGCCGCGACATCGCGGTCGAGCGGGTGCACGCCTTCTGCGACGCGCTGCGCCTGTTCAAGCTGGGCTACAGCTGGGCCGGGCCGGTGAGCCTGGTCGTGCCCTACGACCTGGGCACGATGCGCCCCGCGATGGCGGCCGATGGCGCCGGCACCGAGCTCGTGCGCTTCTCGATGGGCCTGGAGGCCGCGGCCGACCTGCAGGCCGATATCGAGCAGGCGCTGGGTGTGCTGGCTGGCTGAGCCGCTTGGGCCGCTGAACTGCCGCGGCGCGACGGCGGCTCAGCGCCGCGAGGCGCGCTGCAGCAGGGCCAGCAGCTGGCGCTCGGCCGGCACAAAGCGCGGCTCGCGCGCCAGCAGGGCCTGCAGCGCGGCGATCGCCTCGTCCAGCTGGCCGGCGTCGGCCAGCGCCAGCGCGCGGTCGTAGGCCTCCCAGGAAGCCGCGCCGAGGCCCGCCGCCGCCGGCGCCTGGCCGCCGAGCGCACGCGCCAGGCGGCCGTTGAGAGCCTCCGCCTGCTGCATCACGGTGGCGAGCCCACCCGTGAACGAGTCCGACACCAGCACGCGCGAGCTCGCGGTGTCGACGACGCGGGCATGCACCTGCACCTCCTCGCCCAGCACCAGGTAGCCCCCGAAGACCATGCGCGCGGCCCCGACGATGCGGCCCAGGCGCAGGCGCGTGTCGATGTCGGCCAGCGCGCCCGACGAGAGCCGCTGCTCGTCGAGCAGTTCGCGCAGCCGCTGGCGCTCCACCACCGGCAGGCCGGGCACGCGCAGCAGATGGCCGGTGAGGTTCTCGGCCAGGGCGCGGCGCAGGTACGGAGCGGCGGCCGGGTCCGGCGACTGGTCGTCGAAGTCCCACACCGTGACCGCGGGCAGTCGTGCGGCAGGTTGGGCGGCAGTTTGGGCAACAACCCGGCCCCAGGCGCAGGACGCGCCCAGCACGAGCACGCCACGGCGAAGCATCATTCCTGGCGGGCGATCACGCGCTGGTTCTTCTCGAGCGGGCCCTGTCGCTCGACCGCGCTGGCCACGGCGAGCTGCTCCTGGACCTCGTTGACGACGAGCCGCGCCACGCGCACGTCGCGGTGGCCGAGCACACGCCCGTTCAGCTCGATCGGCGCGCCACGCTCGATGACGTTGAAGCCCTGACCCACCGCGACGCCGTGCCGGCGCCCGAGGTTGAGCACCACGCGCTCGGCGTCGACCAGCGCGATGCGGCCCTGCAGCGGATAGCGCTCCTGAATCGTCGCCGCCAGCTGGCGGGCCAGCGCCGTGGCCAGCACGACGGGGTCGCCCGGGGCCGGCTGGCGCTCGGCGCGCACCATCGCGAGCTGCGTCGTCTCGGTGTCGATGGCGCGCACCGATACCGCCCAGCCGCCGGGCTCGTGCGCGAGCACGCCGGAGACCATCAGCCGCGCCGCCAGCACGCGGCCGAGGCGGATCTGCGTGTCGGTGTCCGCCAGCGCCGAGCGCGCCAGCTTCACCTCGGCCAGCACCTTGTCGAGCAGGCGGCGCTCCACCAGCGTGTAGCCACGCTGCTGCAGCTCGCGGACGAGCGCCTGCTGCACCAGCAGCTCCAGGCCGATGCGCACGCCGGCCGCGGGCACGCCCTGGTCCTGGAAGGGCAGCACGCTCAGGGCCATCACGGGCGAGGTCCAGTCGTCGGCCTGGCCCGCGGCGGCCGGCCGCGGCGCCGGGTTCTGGAAGCTCGCGACCAGCTCGCGCACGCTGGCATCGACGGCGGCCTGGCGGGCGCGGTCCTGGTCGTCCGCGATCGCTTCCTGCAGCTGGCGCGCCAGCGCCGCGGTGACGGCGTCGCGCGGGTCCAGCGCCTGGGCGCGCGCCAGCAGCGCCTGGGCGCGCGGCGACTGGCCGGCCTGCTGCAGCGCGACGGCCAGGTTGGACAGCGCCTCCACCGATTGCCGGTCTTCGCGCGCGGCGCGCTCGTAGCTGGCGAGGGCGGCGCGCGGGTCCTGCAGGCGCTGGGCGTTGCCCACCGCGAGCAGGGCCTGCGACTTCTGGAACGAGAAGTCGGTAGTGGTCCGGTCGTCGGCCGCCTGGCGCAGCGCGCTCTGGGCCGCGGTGTCGTCGCCGGCCCGGGCCAGCGCGCGGCCGCGCGTGAGGTAGGCCGCGCCGCGTGTGGGCGCACGCGCGATCAGCTCGTCGGCGGCGCGCAGCGCGCCGGGCACGTCGCCGCGGGCCAGCAGCAGCTCGGCCAGGCCCTCGCGGCCCATCAGCGCCACCTCGGGGTGCGGCGCCTCGGCCAGCGCACGGAACAGGCGCTCGGCGTCATCGAGGCGGCGCTGCCGCAGCAGCTCATGCCCGCGCGCCGCCCGTTCGATGTGCTCGACGGCGGGTGGCGGCGCCAGCGTCGGCGGGCCGGCCACGGCGGCGGCCGGGTGGAAGAAGAAGTCGCCCTCCAGCGAGGTGCTCTCCCAGGGCACCTGCTGGCCGTCGGAATCGAGGCGCACGCCCAGGCGCACGCGCTTGAACACCTCCTCGATCGGCAGGCCCGGCTTCTCGAGGTTGGCCAGCAGGTGCTGGGTGTACAGGCCGTGCGAGCCGCGACCGTCGCTGGCCACGCTGCCGGGTGCGGTGGCAAAGGCCACGAGCGAGCCGATCGGCGCGTCCATCGAGCCCAGCCCGCCCGCCGCCGAGCGCGTGGCGCGGGCAAAGGGGTTGTCGCGGCAGGCATCGAGGATGACGACGTTGACGCGGTTCTTCGCGCCGTCCATCTTGTCGAGCACCATCTGCACATCCAGCGCCTTGAAGGGCACCTCGTCCTCGCGCTGGATGTCCGTGCCCACCGGCACCAGGAAGTTGCGGCCCTTGATCTGCACGCCGTGCCCGGCGAAGTAGAAGAGGCCGGCCCCGCCGCCACGCAGCCGGTCGCCGAAGGCGGTGACGGCCTCCTGCAGCTGGCGCTGCGAGGCGTTGAGCTGCAGGTCGACCCGGAAGCCGGCGCGCTGCAGCGCCTGCGCCACCGCGCGGGCGTCGTTCACCGGGTTGGTGAGCGGCGCCCGGGCGTAGGCGGCGTTGCCGACGACGAGCGCGTGGCGTGGCTCAGGTGTCGCGGCACGGGCCGGCACGGCCGCGACAACCAGCGCCAGCAGCGCCAGGGTCAGCAGCCGCACGATCGCCATGCTCAGCCCGCCTTGCCCGGCGACGAGACCTTGTGGCGCATCAGCCGCCCCTTCTCGCGTTCCCAGTCGCGCTTCTTCTCGTCGTCGCGCTTGTCGTGCTGCGCCTTGCCCTTGGCCAGCGCGATCTGCGCCTTCACGCGGCCGCCCTTGTAGTGCAGGTTCAGCGGCACCAGCGTGAAGCCCTTCTGCTCGACCTTGCCGATGAGGCGGCGGATCTCCTGCTTGTGCATCAGGAGCTTCTTGGTGCGGTCGGGCTCGGGCAGCACATGGGTGCTGGCGCTGCGCAGCGCGTTGATGCGGCAGCCGATGAGGTAGAGCTCGCCGTCGCGGATGTGCACGTAGCCGTCGGTCAGCTGCACCTGGCCGGCGCGGATGGCCTTGATCTCCCAGCCGGACAGCACCATGCCGGCCTCGAACTGCTCTTCGATGGCGTACTCGTGGCGGGCACGGCGGTTCTCGGCGATGGCACTCATGGCGGGACAGGTGGGGCCGTGGCCCCTCTCTACAATCCCCGGATTCTCCATGAAGCACGTCCGCAAGTCCGTCCTGCTGTGGTACTCGCCCGCCGAGATGTACGAGCTGGTCACCGACGTGCGGCGCTACCCCGAGTTCCTGCCCTGGTGCGACCGTGCCGAGCTGATGCAAACGCACGATGACGGCGTCACCGCGCGGCTGGGCCTGCACTACATGGGCGTGCGGCACGCCTTCACCACGCGCAACGTGCAGCGCGCGGCCGAGCGCGTGGCGGTGCAGCTGGTGGACGGCCCGTTCTCCACGCTCGAGGGCGAGTGGCTGTTCAAGCCGCTGGGCCGCCCGGGCAGCGAGCAGCCGGCCTGCAAGGTGGAGTTCGACCTCCGCTATGCCTTCGCCAGCGCGGCGCTCGAGACGGTGGTGAGCCCCGTGTTCGACCGCATCGCCGACACCTTCGTCGACTCGTTCGTGCGGCGCGCCGAAGACGTCTATGGCGCCCGCTGAAGCCGCGCTGCTGCGGGTCGAGGTGGCCTACGCACCGCAGCCCCGCGTGGTGGATCTCGTGGCTCTGGCGCTGCCCGCCGGCAGCACCGTGCGCCAGGCCGTCGAGGCCAGTGGACTGCTGGCGCGCCATGGCCTCGAGCTGAACGCGGCGCTGGCCTTGGCCGTGTGGGGTCGCGCCGTGGATGCGGCGACGCCGCTGCGCGAACGCGATCGGGTCGAACTGCTGCGGCCGCTGCTCGTCGACCCGAAGGAAGCCCGGCGCCTGCGCTACCGCAGCCAGGGCGAGCGGCGCGCGGCGCGCCGTCGCTGAAGGCGCCGTCAGGAGCAGTCGGCGGCGATCACGTCGCGGGCCCGGCGCGCCTCTTGGGCGCGGCCCTGGTCGTCGAGGACCTCGCGCTCGCCCTTTTCGTTGGTGCGCGCCATGCGCTGGCCCGACTCCAGCGCGGCCAGGTGGCTGCGCGCCTGGCGGCAGTTGTCGGCGCGGCGCGAGCGGTTCTGCTCGTCCTCGGCCTTGGCCTTGGCGGCCTTTTCTTCCTCGGCCGCGCGCTTGCGGGCCTGCACCTCGCGCTCCAGGGCCGTGGGTGCGGCGGCGGGCGCGGCCGCCGAGGCCGCGGGCGCGGCCGGCG
>JAIXTY010000261.1 GCA_027483705.1 Rubrivivax sp. | reverse complement strand
GCTCTCGATCGTGCCCTGCAGCTTGATGCCGTTGACGAGGTAGATCGACACCGGGATCCGTTCGCGACGCAGCGCGTTCAGAAACGGGTCTTGAAGGCTCTGGCCTTTCGACATGGGGAATCCGGTGTGGTTGTTCTTCTCGGGACACGCATCCTAGCCCGCGGGCCGGTCACGTGCGAGTGAGCGAAGGCCGCGGGGAGCGAGCGGCGCAGCGGCGATTCAGGCGTCGGGGCCGAGGAAGGCCTGCATCGCCCGGTCCAGCGGCGTGCGCGCGGTCGAGGGATCGAACCACAGCGCATCGTGCTCGCCGCGCAGCCACGTGAGCTGGCGCTTGGCGAGGTGGCGCGTGGCAGCGATGCCCTGCTCGACGAAAGTCGCGGTGTCGGTGGCGCCGTCGAGGTGCTGCCAGGCCTGCCGGTAGCCGACGGCGCGCATCGCCGGGAGGTCGGGATGCAGGCGCGGGTCGGACTTGAGCGCACGCACCTCGTCGAGGAATCCGGCCGCCAGCATCGCGTGGAAGCGGCGCGCGATGCGTTCGTGCAACACCGCGCGGTCGGTGGGCGCCAACACGAGCTTGAGCACGCGGAACGGAAACGGCGCACGCGGTCCCCGGCTGCGAGCCTGCCACTCGCTGATCGGCACCCCGCTCAAGCGGAACACCTCCAGCGCACGCAAGGTGCGCTGCGTATCGCCGGGCTGGATGCGGGCGCCGGCGACCGGATCAACGCGCTGCAATTCGGCATGCAAGGCCGGCAGGCCGCGACCAACGAGTTCGTCCTGAAGCTGCTCGCGCATCGCCGGGTCGGATTCGGGCAGGTCGGAGAGCCCCTCCAGCAATGCCTTGAAGTACAGGCCGGTGCCACCAACGAGCAATGGAACCCTGCCGTCCGCGGAAAGCGCCTGCATCTCGCGCAGGGCATCGCGCGCGAAGTCGGCGGCGGAATAGGGTTCGTGCGGCTCGCGGAGGTCGATGAGCCGATGCGGTGCGCGCGCGAGCGTCGCGGCATCGGGCTTCGCGCTGCCGATGTCCAAACGGCGGTAGACGAGGGCGGAATCGACGCTGATGACCTCGGTATCGAGGTGCTGGGCCCAGTCGGCGGCGAAATCGGTCTTGCCGGACGCCGTCGGGCCCATGACCGCCACGGCCCGCGGCCGGTGGTCGGCGCGCGGATCGACGGCTTGGGAAGAGCGGGAGTCGAAGGAAGCGTTCGGCATCGGCGCGCAGCATAGCCGCAGGACACCCGCGCGCGTCCCGCGCCGTTGTGCCCGCTCGGTGCGGGGCGTAGATTCGAGGCCGATTCCCGCCGCGCCGCCCTACGGAGCCCCGTCCATGTCGCGCCTGAAGGCTTTCGGATTCCTGCTGGTCTTCCTGATCCCCGCCACCCTGCCCTTCGCGGCGTGGTTGGCATCGCAAGGACTGGCGCCCGGCGTGGCGGCCTGGTTCCCGCTGGTGGCGCTGTTCGTGCTGCTGCCACTCGCCGACTACACGCTGGGCCACGACAGCGTGAACGTGCCGGTCGAGCAGGAACGCGCCTTCGCCCACTCGCGCTGGTTCCGCGGCCTCACCGTGCTGGCGTTGCCCGTACACCTCGGCGTGCTGGCGTGGAGCGGATGGTGGTTCGCCGGTGCCGACCTTTCCCCGGTGGCCATGGCTGGCTGGCTGCTGTCGCAGGGTGTGGTGGGCGGCGTGCTCGCCATCAACACCGCCCACGAGCTGATCCACAAGGACAGCCGCTTCGAGCAGGCCGTCGGCGGCCTGCTGCTGGCCTCGGTCGGTTACCACGGCTTCAAGGTCGAACACGTCCGCGGCCACCACGTGCACGTCTCGACGCCGGAGGACGCCTCGAGCGCCCGCTACGGCCAGAGCCTGTGGCACTTCCTGCCGCGCGCGCTCCTCCACAACACGCGCAACGCCTGGGCCCTCGAGGCCGCGCGCCTGCGCAAACTCGGCCTGCCGGCCCTGCACTGGCGCAACGAACTGGTCGGGTGGACGGCCGCGTGGCTGGCGATGGCCGCGGCGATGACGGCATGGCTCGGGGTCGTGGGCCTCGTCTTCTTCCTGCTGCAGGGCCTGTTCGCCGCGAGCTCGCTGGAAGTCATCAATTACATCGAGCACTACGGGCTTGAGCGCCGGAAGCTGCCCGACGGCCGCTACGAGCGGACGACGCATCTGCACAGCTGGAACAGCGACTACCGCCTCTCGAACCTGATGCTGTTCCAGCTGCAGCGGCACAGCGACCACCACGCCTTCCCGAAGCGGCCTTACGCCATCCTGCGCCACCACGCCGACAGCCCGCAGCTGCCCGGCGGTTACGCATCGATGTTCGTGCTCGCCCTGGTGCCGCCGCTGTGGTTCCGCGTGATCCACCCCCGCGTCGTGGCCTTCCGCGCCCGCGTCGCGACGGTTTGATTGCCCCCCAAGCCCCCCCAACAAAGGATTCCTGATGCTCCGCAACGCCACCGCACGGGCTGCCGTGCTCGCCGCCGCCTTGGCGATCGCTCCCCTCGCCGAGGCCGGCGTGCTCGCCACCGAGCTGCTGCCGATGCCGCTGGCACCCGAGATGAAGAGCTCCACCCAACTGTACTTGTCGGAGGGCTTTGATCCGAAGCAACCCACGTGGGTGTCGTACACGCTGATCGCGGTGTCGCCCACCGCCGAGCCGGAAGGCCAGGTCGTCGTCACCGGCATGTTCGAGCGTGAGCCGACAGCCCCAACCGCGGGCACGGTGCTGTTCGAGCCCCGCGACCTGCGTGTCACCCAATCCGCCGGAACCATCCAGCAGCAGTTCGAGCAGAACTTCGGCAAGCGCAGCGAGTCCGAACTCCGATCGATCTGGGGCGACGCCATGTACGACGCCTACGTGGCGGTGAACGCCGGCACCGGCCGAATGCTCGACGGCATCGCGGTGCGCGAGCTGCCGCCGCTGTCGCAGGGCGATCCGATCCTGCTGGTCAGCGTCGAGAACGCGAGGGGCATCCAGCCGGCCGGACTGCTCATCACCGTCGGCCAGGGCGAGATCCCGCCGCAGCACCAGCCGAACGTCGAATCCACCGGCGCGTTCCAGCTCGGGCTGGGGCTCGGGAAGATGCTGCCGATCCTGCTGCTGCTCGGCATTGGCTACGTCGTCTACCGCGTCATCCAGTCGCGGCGCGGGGGCTGAAGGGCACGGCGCGAAACGGCCGGCAGCGGCTCCGACTACTCGTCGTCAGGCCAACGGATCGACGGCGCCGCCGGCTTGCCCCGCGGCGTCGGCACGGTGGCCACGGCCGCCCACACCTTCAGCGCGTCGACGGTCGCCGCCACGTCATGCACGCGGACCAGCATCGCGCCGTTCTGCACGGCGATCAGGTGCGCGGCCACCGAAGCGGCCAAGCGATCCCCGACCTCACGCCCGGTGATCTGGCCGAGGCTCGACTTCCGCGACAGCCCCGCCAGCACCGGCACGCCGATCTGGGTGAAGCGCTTCAGGTGGGCCAGCAGCGCGAGGTTGTGTTCGAGCGCCTTGCCGAAGCCGAAACCGGGGTCGATGACGATGCGCCGCTTGTCGATGCCCGACATCTCGCAGGCGAACACGCGCTCGGCGAGGAAGCGGTGCACCTCGCCGACCACGTCGTCGTAGGCCGGGGCCTGTTGCATCGTCCGCGGCTCGCCCGCCATGTGCATCAGCACGACGGCGGCCTTCGACGCCGCCACCGCCTCGAGCGCGCCTTCCGTGCGCAGCGCCATCACGTCGTTCACCATGCCGGCGCCCGCGGCCAGCGCGGCCCGCATCACGCCGGGCTTGGTGGTGTCGATGGAAATCGGCACCGTCGTCGTCGCCACCAGCGCCTCCACCACGGGCAGGACGCGAGCGAGCTCGGCGGCTTCGTCGACCGGTTCAGCCCCGGGCCGGGTCGATTCGCCGCCGACATCGAGCACGTCGGCGCCTTCCCGCACGAGACGCAGCCCATGCGCGACGGCGGCCTCGACCGTCGCATGGTGGCCGCCATCGGAGAACGAGTCGGGGGTGACGTTGACGATGCCCATCACCTGCGGGCGATCCAGCCGCAGCACGCGGCCGGCGCAGTCGATGGTGGGAACAGTGTCGATGCCGAACATCAGGGATTCCCCTCGGATGGGATCAGCCGCGCGTCCGCTCGAGCAGCAGGGTCATGAAAATGCCCTGCAGGACGGCATCGCGCGCCTCGCCGTCCAATGCCGCGTGCTCGTCGATGCGATAGCGACCTTCCATCAGCGCGGGCACCTTCTGCACACGCATGACCAGCGTGCCGTTGCGGTCCTTGAGCAGGTAGGCCGGGTGGAACCAGTAGCCGGCGAACAGCCCGATGATCGGCAGGTCGGAGACGAGGCCGTCCAGCACCTTCACCCACGGATTCTCCTCGCTGACGGTCAGCAGCAGGCCGTCGGCGGCCTGGATCTCGTAGTGGGCGCGCCACAGCGAGCGCATGCCGTGCCGACGCACGACACCGATCGGCTTGCCCGAGGCGTCGGCGATGCGATAGGCCGCGTTGAAATCGAGCATCCGGTCGGCGCGGATCTCGAACAGGCGGCGCGTCTGCGCCTCGTCGGCGAAGACGGTGACGCTCTCCTTCAGCTTGAAGAGCTTCTGCTTGACGTAATGGGTGAGCGTGCCGCGCGCGTCGGTGACGCGGATCTGCGGCGAGAGCGCGATGCGCTTGAAGGCGACTTGCAGGGGGAAGTGCATGGGGAGGGCCGCTGGACGGGGCGCCCATGCTCGCCGCTGCGCCCGGCCGCCACAAGCCCGGGGCTAGTCGCCGATCTTGAGGATCAGCCAGCTGCCAACGAGGGCCATCGGCAGGCCCAGCAAAAGGCCGGCCCACACGAGCAGGGCCGGCTTGCCGAGCCAGAGGTTCAGGCCCGAAACCACCAGGGCGGCAAAACCGCTGCCGACCAACCCACCGCCCAGCGCTCCGCGGAAGCGGTTGCGCCGCGATGCGCGCAGCACCGCCGCGGCATCGACCAGGGACGGCGAGCGGTCGGAGGCGATCAAGCCTGCGGAGCCGCGGGGCCCAAGGGGGCACCCGCCGAAGGGCCGTCGTTGTCCTTGACGGGCGCGTTGCCGGCCTTGCCCCAATCGGCCGGCGGGCCCGGACGACGGCCTTCCATGATGGCGTCGATCTGCTGCGCGTCGATGGTCTCGTAGGTCAGCAGTGCCTCGGCCATGACATGGAGCTTGTCCATGTTGTCGGTGAGGATCTGCTTCGAGCGGGCATAGGCACGATCGAGGATGCCGCGCACGACCTCGTCGATCCGACGGGCCGTCTCGTCCGACACGTTCTTGGTCTGCGAGACGCTGCGACCCAGGAACACCTCGCCTTCGTCCTCGGCGTAGGCGATCGGACCGAGCTCGTCGGAGAGACCCCACTTCGTGACCATGTTGCGGGCCATCTTGGTGGCACGCTCGATGTCGTTGGACGCGCCCGTGGTGACCTTGTCGGCGCCGAAGATCAGCTCCTCCGCGACGCGGCCGCCATAGAGCGAGCAAAGCATCGACTCGATGTGGACCTTGTTGTAGCTGTAGCGGTCGCCTTCGGGCAGGTACATGGTGACGCCCAGCGCGCGGCCGCGCGGGATGATCGTCACCTTGTAGACCGGATCGTGGTCGGGCACGACGCGCCCGACGATGGCATGGCCGGCCTCGTGGAAGGCGGTGAGCTTCTTCTCGTCCTCGCTCATCGCCATCGAACGGCGCTCGGCGCCCATCAGGATCTTGTCGCGAGCCTTGTCGAAGTGCTCCATGCGGACGAGCTTGCCGTTCTCGCGCGCGGCGAACAGCGCGGCCTCGTTGACGAGGTTGGCGAGGTCGGCGCCCGAGAAGCCCGGCGTGCCGCGCGCGATGGTCATGGGCACGACGTCATCGGCCAGCGGCACCTTGCGCATGTGCACCTTGAGGATCTGCTCGCGACCCTTGACGTCCGGCAGGCCGACGACCACCTGGCGGTCGAAGCGGCCCGGACGCAGCAGGGCCGGGTCGAGCACGTCGGGGCGGTTGGTGGCCGCGATGACGATCACGCCTTCGCCGCCTTCGAAACCGTCCATCTCGACCAGCATCTGGTTGAGGGTCTGCTCGCGCTCGTCGTTGCCGCCGCCCAGGCCGGCGCCACGCTGCCGGCCCACCGCGTCGATCTCGTCGATGAAGATGATGCAGGGCGCGTTCTTCTTGGCGTTCTCGAACATGTCGCGGACGCGGGCAGCGCCCACGCCGACGAACATTTCCACGAAGTCGGAACCGGAGATGCTGAAGAACGGCACCTTGGCTTCGCCGGCGATGCCCTTGGCCAGCAGCGTCTTGCCGGTACCCGGCGGGCCGACCAGCAGCAGACCGCGCGGGATGCGGCCACCCAGCTTCTGGAACTTCTGCGGGTCTTTCAGGAAGTCGACAACCTCCTTGACCTCTTCCTTGGCCTCGTCACAGCCAGCCACATCGGCGAAGGTCACGGTGTTGTTGTTCTCGTCCAGCATGCGGGCCTTGCTCTTGCCGAAGCTGAAGGCTCCGCCCTTGCCGCCGCCCTGCATCTGGCGCATGAAGTAGATCCACACGCCGATCAGCAGCAGCATGGGACCCCAGCTCACCAGCAGGGTCATCAGCAGCGAGCCTTCCTCGCGAGGACGCACGTCGAACTTGACGTTGTTGTTGATCAGGTCGCCCACCAGGCCCCGGTCGAGGTAGGTGGCCGTGGTGCGAACGCGGCGGTCGTCCTGGGTGATGGCGACGATCTCGGTGCCGCCGTTGCCTTCCTGGATGGTCGCGCTCTTGATGCGCTGGGCTTTCACCTCGTCAAGGAATTCGGAATAGCCCATGTAGCCCGCGCCTGCGGTGCTGCGGCTGTCGAACTGCTTGAAGACGGTGAAAAGCACCATGGCGATGACCATCCACACGGCGATTTTCGAAAACCACTGGTTGTTCAAAGGCAGCTCCTGTTGGGCCGGAAGGCCCGGGTATCACATTTGGGACTCATTCTAGGTGTTTCAAGGCCGCGTGCCTGCCACCGACCCTGAGGCTTTGTCAATCATGGGGTTAGCTTTTTTTCACGGCGGCTGCTTCAGGCCGTTTTGAGACCGATGCCCACCAGAAAGGTTTCCGACGATTTGTCCCGGCTGGCCTTCGGCTTGACCGCCTTGACCACCCGGAAGGTCTGGCGAAACAGGGTCACCATGGGCTCATAGGCGCCGCCGTGGAACAGCTTGACCACCAGCGCCCCTTCGGGCCGGAGCCACTGGCGCGAGAAATCGACCGCCAGCTCGATCAGGTCTGCAATGCGGGCTGCGTCGGTGTCGCCGATGCCCGACAGGTTGGGCGCCATGTCCGACACCACCACGTCCACCTTGTTCACGCCGCGTTCGGCCAGCGCGCCTTCCAGCACCTGCAGCACCTCGGCCTCGCGGAAGTCGCCCTGGATGAAATGGACCCCCTCCACCGCCTCCATGGGCAGCATGTCCAGCGCCACGATGGTGCCTTGCAGCTCGCCCACCGCTGCGCCGTTCGGGCTGAGCCGGCGGCGCAGGTACTGGCTCCAGGCACCGGGGGCGCTGCCCAGATCCACCACCACCTGCCCGGGCCGGATCAGGCCGAACTGCTCGTCGATCTCCTTGAGCTTGTAGGCCGCACGAGCGCGGTAGCCTTCCTTGCCGGCCAGCTTGACGTAGGGGTCGTTGACGTGCTGGTTCAGCCAGGCCTTGTTGACCTTCTTGCTCTGGGTTTTGACTTTGATGCCCATGGGGATCGCACAACGGCGTGGTAAACGATAATTGTCCCATGCCCCAGATCCAGCTCACCCCCGCGCAGCGCAAGGCCCACCGGTCGGACGCCCATCACCTCGACCCCGTGGTCCATATCGGCAACGACGGCCTCACCGCCGCCGTCCGCAAGGAAACCGACGCCGCCCTCAAGGCCCACGGCCTCATCAAGATCCGGGTGCTCAACGACGACCGTGCTGCCCGCGAGGCCATGCTGGTCACGCTGGCCGACGAGCTCGACGCCGCTCCCATCCAGCACATCGGCAAGCTGCTGGTGCTCTGGCGCCCGGTGGCCGAGAAGGCCAAAGCGGTCGACGAAGACCGCATGCCCGGCCCGAAAGACGTGAAGGTGCTGAAATTCAGCAAACGCGGCGGCCAGCGGCCCGAGGTCAAGGTGGTGCGGGTGCTGGGCAACCAGCGCCTCACCCCCGGTGGCCAGATCAAGCGGGCCAAGGTCCGCAAGAAGAGCGTCAAGAAGACGCAGGGGTGACGACCCGGTGAGGTCGCTTGAACTTGACGCCCCCCAGCCCATCTGAGAGTCCATGAACGATCGCACTGCCCCCCTCGCTGCCGAGCCTGCCGCCACCACCGCGGCCGGCAATCCCCTGCTCGACTTCACCGACCTGCCGCTGTTCGACGCCATCCGGCCGGAACATGTGGCCCAGGCCATGGACGTGCTGCTGGCGCGGGCCGATGCCGCGCTGGAACAGGTCACCGCCCCCGACTTCCCCGCCGACTGGAAGGCCATTGCCGCCACGCTGGACGTCGCCACCGAGCGCCTCTACAGCGCCTGGGGCGCCGTGAGCCACCTCAACAGCGTGGCCGACACCCCGGCCCTGCGGGCCGCCTACAACGAGAGCCTGCCCCGGGTCACCGAATTCGGCACCCGGCTGGGGTCGGACGAGCGCCTGTACGCCAAGTACAAGGCCATGGACCCGGCCCGCCTGACCGCCGAGCAGGCCCGTGCCCGCCACAACGCGCTGCAGGGCTTCGTGCTGGGCGGCGCCGAGCTGCAGGGTGAGGCCAAGGCCCGCTTCGCCGCCATCCAGGAACGCCAGGCCGAACTGGCCCAGAAGTTCAGCGAGAACGCGCTGGACGCCACCGACGCCTTTGCCCTCTACCTGCCCACCGCCGATCTGGACGGTCTGCCCGATGACGTGCTGCAGGCCACCGCCGCCGCTGCCCAGGCCGATGGCAAGGAGGGCCACAAGCTCACCCTGAAGATGCCGGTCTACCTGCCGGTGATGCAGTTCGCCCGCCGCAGCGAGGTGCGCGAGCAGCTCTACCGCGCCTACGTCACACGTGCCAGCGATCAGGCCCAGGGCGACGCAGCCCGGTTCGACAACAGCGCCGTCATGACCGAGCTGCTTGCCCTGCGCCAGGAAGAAGCCCGGCTGCTGGGCCACCGTCACTTCGCCGATGTGTCGCTGGTACCCAAGATGGCCCGTTCGCCGGAGCAGGTGATCGACTTCCTGCGCGACCTGGCCCGCCGCGCCCGCCCCTACGCCGAACAGGACCTGGCCGATCTGCGTGCCTTTGCCCGGGATCATCTGGGCATCACCGATCCCCAGCCCTGGGACTGGCCCTTCATCGGCGAGCGCCTGAAGGAAGCCCGCTACGCCTTCAGCGAGCAGGAGGTCAAGACCTACTTCACCGCGCCCAAGGTGCTGGCCGGCCTGTTCCAGATCGTCGAGACGCTGTTCGAGGTGGCCATCCGCCCGGACCGCGCACCGGTGTGGCACCCGGGTGTCGAGTTTTTCCGCATCGAGCGCCAGGGCCAGCTGGTGGGCCAGTTCTACCTGGATCCCGGTGCCCGCACCGGCAAGCGCGGTGGCGCCTGGATGGACGACGTGCGCGCCCGCTGGCTGCGGCCCGACACCGGCGCCCTCCAGACCCCGGTGGCGCACCTGGTGTGCAACTTTGCCGAGGGCGTGGGCGGCAAGCCGGCCCTGCTCACGCACGACGACGTCATCACCCTCTTCCACGAGTTCGGACACGGCCTGCACCACATGCTCACCCAGGTGAACGAGCGCGACGTCTCGGGCATCAGCGGCGTGGAATGGGATGCGGTGGAGCTGCCCAGCCAGTTCATGGAGAACTTCTGCTGGGAGTGGGATGTGCTCAAGCACATGACCGCCCATGTCGATACCGGGGCTACATTGCCCCGAGACCTGTTCGACAAGATGCTCGCTGCCAAGAATTACCAGAGCGGTCTGCAGACCCTGCGCCAGGTCGAATTCGCCCTGTTCGACATGCTGCTGCACAGCCAGACCACGCCGCCGGCCAGCGGTGAGGCGGTCATGGCGCTGCTCGATCAGGTCCGGGCCGAAGTGGCCGTGATGAAGGCCCCGGCGTACAGCCGCACGCCGCACACCTTCAGCCACATCTTCGCTGGCGGCTATTCGGCCGGCTACTACAGCTACAAATGGGCCGAGGTGCTGTCGGCCGACGCCTATGCCGCCTTCGAGGAGGCTGCTGCGCGCAGCGGTCGAGGCACGGTGGACGCCGAGACCGGGCGCCGCTACCGTGAGGCAGTGCTGGAGGCGGGCGGCAGCCGCCCGGCCATCGAGTCGTTCAAGGCCTTCCGGGGCCGCGAGCCGCAGATCGACGCCCTGCTCAAGCACCAGGGCATGGCCGGCTGATCACCGGACGGACCAGATTTCAGGGAGAACGCATGAAACATGCACCACACCGTCGCGCCAGCGCTGCGCTGGTCGCCATCACCGCTGGCAGCCTAGTGTGCGGACTGGCTGCTGCACAGGGCGTCTACCGCATCGTCGGGCCGGACGGCAAGGTCACCTTCTCCGACCAGCCCCCACCAGCTGCGCAGGCCAGGCCTGTGGCAGGTGCACAGGGTGCCACCGGCGGCACCGCCTCCGGTGGCAATGCAGCCCTGCCGTTCGAGCTGCGCCGCGTGGCCGGCCAGTTCCCGGTCACGCTGTACACCGGCAAGGACTGCTCGCCGTGCAACAGCGGACGCAACCTGCTGAACGCGCGCGGCATTCCCTATGTGGAGCGCACCGTGACCACGCCCGAGGATGCCGCCGCCCTCACCCGCCTGGCCGGCGAGCCGACGGTGCCGGTGCTGACCATCGGTGCCCAGCAGATCAAGGGCTATTCGGACGTGCAGTGGGGCCAGTACCTGGACGCAGCCGGCTACCCCAAGCAGTCCCAGCTGCCGTCCAGCTACCGCCGCCCGCAGCCGGAACCGCTGGTGGCCGTGCAGTCGGCGGTGCCGGGTGGCGCCGCACAGGCTTCTGCACCGGCAGCGGGTCAGGGCCCGGCCGCAGCCAGCCCGGCGGCTGCCAGCCGCCCGGCCGAGATTCCGGTCCAGCCGCCCTCCGGCATCCGCTTCTGAGGCCACCGGCCCGTGCGGCCGGTCCCGCTCAGAACGTGAGGGTGCGCACGCCTGCTGCCGTGCCCAGCAGGCAGACCGACGCCTTCTGGTGGGCGAACACACCTACCGTCACCACGCCCGGCCACTGGTTCACCTGGCTCTCGAAACCCAGCGGATCGGCGATCTGCAGGCCGGTCACGTCCAGGATGTGCTGGCCGTTGTCGGTGACCAGCGGTGCGCCATCCTTCACTCGCACACGGGCCGTGCCGCCCATGGCTGCGAAGCGGCGCGCCACATGCGCCGCCGCCATCGGGATCACCTCCACCGGCAGCGGAAAGGCACCCAGCGTGCGCACCAGCTTGGATTCGTCGGCAATGCACACGAACCGGCGCGACTGGGCCGCCACGATCTTCTCGCGGGTGAGCGCCGCGCCACCGCCCTTGACCATGTAGCCCTGGCCGTCGATCTCGTCGGCGCCGTCGATGTAGACCGACAGTTCGCCGGCGTCCTGGGCCGCGATCACCGGTATGCCGAGTGCCTGCAGACGGGCGGTGGAAGCTTCCGAACTGGACACCGCGCCGGGCACCCGGTCCTTGATGGTGGCCAGGGCCTCGATGAACTTGTTGACCGTGGAGCCGGTGCCCACGCCGACGACCTGGCCGGGTTCGACGTATTGCAGGGCGGCCTGGCCCACCAGGGCTTTGAGTTCGTCTTGGGTCATTTGAGAGAATCCGGGGTTTGTCTGAACCGGCGGATTATCCGATGTCACTCCTCCCCTACGGCGCCGCGCGCCCCTTCCTGTTCGGCATGGACCCGGAGCAGGCCCACGACCTGACACTGGGCGCCATTGCCCGGCTGCAGCATTCGCCGCTGACCCGCCTGTACAGCGAACGCCGGGTGGACGACCCCATCACCGTGGCTGGCCTGAGCTTCCCCAACCGGGTGGGCCTGGCCGCCGGCCTGGACAAGAACGCCCGCTGCATCGACGGTCTGGCCGCCATGGGCTTCGGATTCGTGGAGGTGGGCACCGTCACGCCGCTGGGCCAGAGCGGCAACCCCAAGCCGCGCATGTTTCGCCTGCCGGCCAAGCAGGCGCTGATCAACCGGCTGGGCTTCAACAACGAAGGGCTGGAGGCCTTCCTGCGCAACGTGCAGCAGGCGCGCTTTAGGCGCCAGGGCCACCATGCCGGCGTCCCCATGCTGCTGGGCCTGAACATCGGCAAGAACGCAGCCACGCCCATCGAGCGGGCCACCGACGACTACCTCACCTGCCTGGACGGCGTGTACCCGCATGCCGACTATGTGACGGTAAACATCTCCAGCCCCAACACCAAGAACCTGCGCAGCCTGCAGTCCGACGAGGCACTCGACGCGCTGATCGGTGCGGTGATGGAACGCCGAGAGCAGCTCGCCGCCCGCCACGGCCGCCGCATCCCGGTGTTCATCAAGATCGCACCCGATCTGGATGACACGCAGATCGGCGTGATCGCCGCCACGCTGCGCCGCCACGGCTGCGGCAGCGATGGCCTGCCCACCCAGGCACTGGGTGTGATCGCCACCAACACCACGCTCAGCCGCGAAGCCGTGGCCGGCCTGCCGCATGCCGAGGAGGCGGGTGGCCTGTCGGGCGCACCGGTGCTGCAGGCCAGCAACCGCGTGATCCGGCAGCTGCGACAGGCGCTGGGCCAGGGCTTCCCCATCATCGGGGTGGGCGGGGTGCTGAGCGGGGCGGACGCCGTGAGCAAGGTCGAGGCCGGGGCCGACGTGGTGCAGATCTACACCGGCCTGATCTACCGGGGGCCGGCGCTGGTGCGCGAGGCCGCGCAGGCCCTCGCTGCCCTGCGCCGTTGAAACCGGAGCTCAGGCCAGCAGGTCGGCCACGGCCTGGCCGATGGCCAGGCTGCTGGTGAGGCCGGGCGATTCGATGCCGAAGAGGTTCACCAGCCCTGGCACGCCGTGCACCTCTGGCCCCTGCAGCACGAAGTCGGCCGCCGGCTCGTTCGGGCCGGTGATCTTGGGGCGCATGCCCGCGTAGCCCGGCAGCAGGCTGCCGTCGGGCAAAGCGGGCCAGTAACGTCGCACCTCGGCATAGAAGGCGTCGCCCCGGGCGGGATCGACCTGCAGGTCGTCGGCCCGTTCCACCCACTGCACATCGGGGCCGAACTTGGCCTGCCCGCCCAGGTCCAGCGTGAGGTGCACGCCCAGACCGGCCAGGTGCTTGTCCGGCTCGGGGGCGGGGTAGATCAGATGCTGGAACGGTGCGCGCGCGGCCAGGGTGAAGTAGCTGCCCTTGGCGTAGTGGGCGGTGGGCACATGGCGCGGGTCCAGGCCGTCGATGCACCGGGCCAGATCGCAGGCGTGCAGGCCGGCCGCGTTCACCAGGGTGCGGGCCAGCAGGCGGGTGCCGTCCCCGGTGGTGACCAGCAGGCCGTCCGGCTGCACGCTCACGCTGGCGACCGCGCTGTGGCAGGCCACCAGGCCGCCCGCATGCTCCAGATCGCCCTGAAGCGCCAGCATGAGACCGTGGCTGTCCACGATGCCGGTGGATGGCGAATGCACCGCTCCCAGGCATTCGAGTGCGGGCTCCAGCGCGCAGGCCTGCTCCCGGTCCAGCAGCACCAGATCGTCCACCCCGTTGGCACGCGCCCGCTCGACGATGGCGGGCAGCGCCGCCAGCTGCGAAGGCGTGTTGGCCACGATCAGCTTGCCGCAGCGGCGGAACGACACGCCGCGCTCGGCGCAATAGGCATAGAGCATCTGCCTGCCCTGCACACACAGCCGTGCCTTGAGCGAGCCCGCCGGGTAATAGATGCCCGCGTGGATGACCTCGCTGTTGCGCGAACTGGTACCGGTGCCGATGGCCGACTCGCGCTCGAGCACCATCACCTCGCGGCCCTGCAGCGCCAGCGCACGGGCCACCGCCAGCCCGACCACGCCGGCGCCCACCACCAGGACATCGCAGGGCTCGGCGGGCGGAGGGGAGATGAGTTGCATGGCGTCAGCGGGACCCAGTGTCGGAAGGCTAAAATTCTAGGTTGCCCGGCCGGTGCGGCTGCAGGCCCCTCACATTCCACCCCAAGGACGCTTCATGTCTCTCTTCACCGCCGTTGAAATGGCCCCGCGCGACCCGATCCTGGGTCTGAACGAGCAATTTGCCGCCGACACGAACCCGAACAAGGTCAACCTGGGCGTGGGCGTGTATTTCGACGACAACGGCAAGCTGCCGCTGCTGCAGTGCGTGCAGGCCGCCGAAAAGGCGCTGATGGACAAGCCCACCGCACGCGGCTATCTGCCCATCGACGGCATTGCCGCGTACGACGCCGCCGTCAAGGGCCTGGTCTTCGGTGCCGACAGCGAGCCGGTCAAGAGCGGCCGTGTGGCCACGGTGCAGGCCATCGGCGGCACCGGCGGCCTGAAGATCGGCGCCGACTTCCTCAAGCGCCTGAGCCCGAACGCCACGGTGCTGATCAGCGACCCGAGCTGGGAGAACCACCGCGCCCTGTTCACCAACGCCGGCTTCACCGTGGGCACCTACGCCTACTACGACGCCGACAAGCGCGGCGTGAACTTCGACGGCATGCTGGCCAGCCTGAACGCCGCCGCGCCGGGCACCATCGTCGTGCTGCACGCCTGCTGCCACAACCCCACCGGTTACGACATCACGGCCGCCCAGTGGGACCAGGTGATCGCCGCCGTGAAGGCCCGCAACCTGACCCCGTTCCTGGACATGGCCTACCAGGGCTTCGGCCACGGCATCGCCGAAGACGGCGCCGTGATCGCCAAGTTCGTGGCCGCCGGACTGGACTTCTTCGTCTCCACCTCGTTCTCCAAGAGCTTCAGCCTGTACGGCGAGCGCGTGGGCGCCCTGTCGGTGCTGTGCGCCAGCAAGGAAGAAGCCGACCGGGTGCTGAGCCAGCTCAAGATCGTCATCCGCACCAACTACTCCAACCCGCCCACCCACGGTGGCGCCGTGGTGGCCGCCGTGCTCAACAACCCCGAGCTGCGCGCCCAGTGGGAAGGCGAGCTGGGCGAGATGCGCGTGCGCATCAAGGCCATGCGCCAGACGCTGGTGGACGGTCTGAAGGCCGCCGGCGTGAAGCAGGACATGTCGTTCATCACCACCCAGATCGGCATGTTCAGCTATTCCGGCCTGAGCAAGGACCAGATGGTGCGCCTGCGCAGCGAGTTCGGCGTGTACGGCACCGACACCGGCCGCATGTGCGTGGCTGCGCTCAACAGCAAGAACATCGACTACGTCTGCCGGGCGATTGCCGCCGTGGTCTGACACGCCGCAACGCCCATCTGACCAACGGCCGGACTGCCGCCTGAGCGACAGTCCGGCCGTTTTCACTGGTTTTCCCCCGCACCGGAAACGGTACATACTGTTATATTGCACTGCAACATAACGCGGAGTCTTGGCCCATGCTGTACCAGTTCTACGAAACCCAGCGCTCCATCATGGAGCCCTTTGCCGATCTGGCCGACGTGGCCTCGCGCATGTTCACCAACCCGGCGCTGCCCTTTGCCCAGCTGCCCGGCGCCCAGCGCATCTCGGCCGGTTACGACCTGCTGCACCGCCTGGGCAAGGACTACGAGAAGCCCGCCTTCGGCATCCGCACGGTGGACGTGGACGGCGTGGAAGTGGCCATCCACGAGCGCGTGGAAGTCGACAAGCCGTTCTGCGAGCTGCGCCGCTTCAAGCGGTTTTCCGACGACACCGCCACCCTGGCCACGCTGAAGGCCCAGCCGGTGGTGCTGGTGGTGGCACCGCTGTCGGGCCACTACGCCACCCTGCTGCGCGACACGGTGCGCACCCTGCTCAAGGACCACAAGGTCTACATCACCGACTGGAAGAACGCGCGGCTGGTGCCACTGGCCGACGGCGAGTTCCACCTCGACGACTACGTCAACTATGTGCAGGAGTTCATCCGCTACCTGCAGGGCCAGTACGGCAACTGCCATGTGATGAGCGTGTGCCAGCCCACGGTGCCGGTGCTGGCGGCCGTGTCGCTCATGGCCAGCCGGGGCGAGGCCACGCCGCTGTCCATGACCATGATGGGCGGCCCCATCGACGCCCGCCGCTCGCCCACCGCGGTGAACAACCTGGCCACCCAGCGCAGCCATGCCTGGTTCGAGAACAACGTCATCTACCGCGTGCCGGACAAGTTCCCCGGCGCCGGCCGCCGGGTCTACCCCGGCTTCCTGCAGCACTCGGGCTTCGTGGCCATGAACCCGGACCGCCACGCCAACAGCCACTACGACTACTTCCAGAACCTGGTGAAGGGCGACAACGAAAGCGCCGAGGCCCACCGCCAGTTCTACGACGAGTACAACGCCGTGCTCGACATGGACGCCGACTACTACCTGGAAACCATCGAGACGGTGTTCCAGGAATTCAAGCTGGTCAACGGCACCTGGGATGTGAAGAACGAAGCCGGCAAGGCCGAACGCGTGCGCCCGGCCGACATCCGCCACACCGGCCTGCTGACGGTGGAAGGCGAACTCGACGACATCTCCGGCTCCGGCCAGACCGCCGCAGCGCACGACCTGTGCACCGGCATCGACCAGAAGCACCGCACCCACTTTGAAGCCAAGGGTGCCGGCCACTACGGCATCTTCAGCGGCCGACGCTGGCGCGAGATGGTCTACCCGGTGGTCAAGCAGTTCATCCTGGCGCACCAGGAAGGCATCTCCAGCGCGCGCGCGCCCAGGGCTGCGTCGGGCACCTCGGCGCCGGCCAAAAAGGCGGCTGCCCGCGCCCGCAAGACCCCCGCCTGAGGCATGGACGAGCTGGCGCGGCGCATCGATGCCGCCTTGCCCCAGACGCAGTGCCAGCGCTGCAGCTACGCCGACTGCGCGGCCTACGCACAGGCCATTGCGGCCGGTGAGGCCGGCATCCGCCAGTGCCCGCCCGGCGGGACGGAGGGCATAGAGCGGCTGGCGGCCATCACCGGTCTGCCGGTCGGCCCGCTGGACACCGAATTCGGCATCGAAGGCCCGGTGACGGTGGCCATCATCGACGAGGACTGGTGCATCGGCTGCACGCTGTGCATCAAGGCCTGCCCCACCGACGCCATCGTCGGCATCCACAAGCGCATGCACACCGTGGTGGAACCCCACTGCACCGGCTGCGAGCTGTGCATTCCGGTGTGCCCGGTGGACTGCATATCGCTGGAGCCGGTCAGCGGCGAGCGCACCGGCTGGGCGGCCTGGACGCCCACGCAGGCGAAGGCCGCCAAAGACCGCTACGAAGCCCGCAAGGCGCGTCTGGCACGCGAGAAGGCGGCGCAGGACACGAAGCAGACGGTGCAGCTCGAAGCCAAGCTGGCCGATCTGCCGGCGCACTCGGCCATCACCGACCCGACCGAACTCGAGCGCAAGCGCGCGGTGGTGGAAGCCGCGCTGGCGCGTGCGCGGGCCCGCCGCCAGGGCGGCTGACCGGGTCGATCAGGCCGCCACGCGGGCCGCTGCGGTCTTGTAGACGCCGCAGCCCACATACAGGTCGTCGACCTTCACCACATAGGACATCTTGGCCTGCACCGCGCCGGTGGTCGGGTTGACGATGTCGTACTCCACCCAGCCCGGCCCGTGCTCGGCCTGCTCGACGATGGAGGCCAGCAGCGCATTGCCGTCGATGCCGGCAATGTCCTGCACCCGGCTGCCCACCTTCTCGGGCTTGCCGCCGAACGCGCGGTACACCCCCGACGCATCGAGCGCAAAGATGTACATGTCGCGGTCGTGGAAGCCGCGCGAGGGTTCGGTGAGTTCGCGCACGAAGGCCTCCCGACCCACCTGCTGACGGAAGCCCACCGCCCGCTCCACCAGATGCAGCGCCTCTTCGGCCGTGCCCTGCTGCAGCATGAAGCTGGACACGGCGCGGGCCAGGTGCGCCGCACGCTGCTCCAGCCGGTTGGCCTCGTTCACCGCCAGATCGACCATCTGGGCGTTGCTCTGGGTGATCTGGTCGAGCTGGGCCACGGCCGATGCGATCT
The DNA here is from genome assembly GCA_027483705.1 of Rubrivivax sp. Taxonomy (GTDB): domain Bacteria; phylum Pseudomonadota; class Gammaproteobacteria; order Burkholderiales; family Burkholderiaceae_C; genus Rubrivivax. The sequence goes on along the minus strand of JAIXTY010000261.1, from coordinate 626 downwards.
CGCTCAGTGCGCCGCTCTGCTCGGCACTCGACGCCGAAATCAGCGACATGTTGGCCGCCACCCCGCGCACACCGGCCACGATGTCGGCCATGTTGGTGCCGGCATTGCGGATGAGACCCACGCTGGACTCCACCTGGCTGCGCGAGGACTGGATGAGTTCGCGGATCTCCCGGGCGGACGCGGCCGATCGCTGGGCCAGCGACCGAACCTCGTTGGCCACCACGGCAAAGCCCCGCCCCTGCTCGCCGGCGCGCGCTGCTTCCACCGCGGCATTGAGGGCCAGGATGTTGGTCTGGAAGGCCAGGCTGTCGATCACGCCGATGATCTCGTTCATCTGCTGCGCGCTCTTCTGGATGCCTTCGACCGATTCCACCGCCCGCACCATGGACTGCGAGCCGGCCTCGGCCATGTCGCGCACGCGCGCGGCCTGCTGGTCGGAATCGCCGGCGGTGCTGGCGTTCTGGGCCACGGTGCCGGTGAGCTCCTGCACGCTGGCGGCCGTCTGCTCCAGGTTGGCGGCCTGTTGTTCGGTGCGGTCGGCCAGATCGCGGTTGCCGCTGGCCAGGCTCTGGCCGGCATGGGCCACCAGGGCCGAATTGCTGCGCACCTCGGCCACCATGGCCGAG
>JAIXTY010000206.1 GCA_027483705.1 Rubrivivax sp. | reverse complement strand
GACCTGCTGTACCTGCCGCCCCGCTGGGGCCACGAGGGCGATGCCGTGGGCGGCGACTGCATGACGTGCTCGGTGGGCTTCCGCGCGCAGTCGGCGCACGAGCTGGCGGCCGATCTCGTCGCCCGCCTGGCCGACGAGGTGGCCGAGGCGCTGGCCGACGAACGCGGCGCCAGCGCCGAGCCGGGCGGCCGCCGCTACCGCGATCCACAGCAGCCCGCCACGGCCACGCCGGCGGCCCTGCCGACGGCGCTGGCGGAGTTCGCGCGCGAGGCCGTCGAGCGCGCGCTGAACGACGATCCGCGCTGGCTGGCCCGCGCCCTGGGCGAATCGCTCAGCGAGCCCAAGCCGGGCGTCTGGTTCGAGGGTGGCGACACGGCCCCGGCCGCCGGCGGCGTGCGCCTGGACCGCCGCACGCGCATGCTCTACGACGAGCACCATGTCTTCATCAACGGCCAGGCCTTCGAGGCTGGTGGTCGTGATGCCCGGCTGATGCGCCGCCTGGCCGACCGGCGCGCCTTGTCCGCGGCCGATTGCCGCGGCCTCGGCGCCGACGCCGCGGCCCTGCTGGCCCAATGGCGGGCCGATGGCTGGGTGCACCCGGCCGACCCAGGAGATGCCCCATGAGCGACCCCGCCACCCCCGCCTCGCCACCCGCGATCGCCGGCCCCGAGGACTTTGCACCCGCCGTGCGCTGGGGCGTGGCCACGGCCCTGGCCGAGGGCGCGCGCACGCTGACCGCGGTCGACCTGGCGTTCGGTGAGAACTGGCCCTGGGACGATGCCGATCTGCACGACAGCCTGGCCGCCTGGTTGCGGCTGCCGCAGCGCCGGCTCGTGCTGCTCGCGGCGAACTACGACGACTTCCCGCGCCAGCACCCGCGCTTCGTGCAGTGGCGGCGCGACTGGGCCCACGCGATCACGCCGTTCGTGGCCCCCGATGAACTGGCCGGCACACTGCCCACGGCGCTGTTCGACGACCGCCGCCTCAGCGTGGTGCGGCTGGACCCGGTGCAGGGGCGCGGCCGCGCCTCGCTGGAGCCGCGAACGCGGCTGAAATGGCACGACCAGGTTGACGCTGTTTTGCAACGGTCCAGCCCCGGTTTCCCGGTGACCACCCTGGGCCTCTAGGGTATGCCCTAGTCCGTGGCTACAATCCGCGGTTGGGTACCGAGCAGGGATGCACACCTCGCCGGTAGCCAGACGGTGTATCGGATGTTCTGAACGGGTGTTCTCTTCAAGCCCGGAAGGACGGCTCCCCACCGTGACCTCCCGCCACCTGAACCCATCCATCCTGAGGACGTTTCGAGATCATGAACAAGTCGCTCGTTCTGGCTGCCCTGGTTGCCTCCGTTGGCCTGGCGGCCTGCGGCAAGAAGGCCGAGGCTCCCGCGCCGGCTCCCGCTGCTGCCCCCGCTCCCGCCCCGGCTCCGGCCCCCGCGCCTGCTGCTGACGCCGCGTCGGCCGCCGCTTCCGCCGCGTCGAAGTGATCTCGGGGCCTCAGGGCCTCTCCTGATCCCGGCGATTTCCGCCGACCATGAAAAAGGCCGCCCCTGGGGCGGCCTTTTTGCTGGGCAGCGCCGGCGGCGCCGCGGGTTCAGCGCAGTTCGGCCAGCAGCTGCTGCGCCACGCGCTTGCCGTTCTCGCCGGTGTCGGCAGCGCCGGCCTGCGTGAGGATGGCCACCACGGTCTGCGCCCCATTGGCGCGCACCGCGACGCGGAAGCGGCGCACCTCGAGCGGGTTCTCGGTGTTGCCGAAGAGGCGCGACCAGAAACCCGGCTCTTCCTTGCCGATGCTCTTTGGGTCGACGTAGCGAACGTAGTACAGGCCCAGCGTGCGGTCGCGGTCCTCGACCGTGAAGCCGCCGCGGTCCAGCGCCAGGCCGACACGGCGCCAGGCGCGGTCGAAGGCCTCGTCGACTTCGAGGGCCGCGCCGCCGGCCACCAGGCGGGCACGGGACGGTCCCTCGGGTGCGGCGGCCACGGTGGCGCGCGCGGCCGGCTCGTCCTTGGCGCCCCCCAGGCTGACCATCAGCCGCGCGAGCATCTCGGCCTCGAGCTGCGGGTCGCTCGGGCGCAGGCGCCAGCGTGTGGTGGCGTCCTCGCGCGCGCCGGTGGTCTGCACGACCGACTCCTCGATGCCGCGGTGGCTGATGAACACCTCGGTGCCGGGCTTGCCGCCGACCTCGGTGCGCTCCAGCCGGGTGCGGAACTGGTCGCGTTCGCCGGTGTCGAACAGGCCGCCCACGAGGCGGCCGAGCAGGTTGCGCACCACGTCGTTGGGCAGCTTGCCGCGGTTCTCGGCCCAGTTGGTCTCGAAGACGCCGGCCTTGGCGTCCTCCATCGCGATCTGGAAGCCACGCGCCTGCCAGAAGGCGCGCACCTGCGGCCACAGCTGCTCGGGCGCCACCGGCACCACCAGCCAGCGCTGCTGGCCGCTGCGCTCGATGCGCAGGCCACCCACCGCCGAAAGCGCCACGGCGGGCGTGCCGGCCGCCGGGGCGGCAGTGCCGGCGGGTGCCGCGGCGGCGCTGACGACACCACCCTGCGACAGGTAGCGCGATTCGCGCGAGAGCTGCGTGAGATCGGGCGGCACGTCCAGCGGCTTCTCGCGCACGACGGTGCCGCGGTAGTCGACGGTGTCGCCACCGAGGCTGCCGCAGCCGGTGCTCAGCAGCGAGGCAATGACGATCACCGGCAGGGCCGGGCGGGAGAGTTTGCGCAAGGGAGAGGTCATCGGTTGGGTTCGGGGGCTGCGGCGCCTCACAGCCCGCAGTCGGTCATCGCGCCGCGCACCAGGGCCTGTCCGGCGTCGGTGAGCGGCAGCAGGGGCAGCCGCACCTGGGCGCCGCAGCGGCCCATCTGCGACAGCGCCCACTTCACCGGCGCCGGGCTCGGCTCGCAGAACAGATGCTTGTGCAGCGGCAAAAGTTCCAGGTGCAGCGCCACGGCGCGCCGCACGTCGCCTTCGAGCGCGGCGATGCACATCTCGTGCATGCGGCGCGGCGCGACGTTGGCCGTGACGCTGACGTTGCCGCGCCCACCCAGCAGCATCAGCGCCACCGCGGTGCTGTCGTCGCCCGAGTACACGGCAAAGGACTTCGGCGCCTGCTTCACCAGCCAGCCGGCGCGGGCGATGTCGCCCGTGGCCTCCTTGATGCCGATGACGCCCGGCACCTGTGCCAGGCGCAGGGCGGTCTCGGGCTGCATGTCGGCCACGGTGCGGCTGGGCACGTTGTAGAGCACCATCGGCAGGTCCACCGCCTCGGCGATGGCCTTGAAGTGCCGGTAGATGCCTTCCTGCGAGGGCTTGTTGTAGTACGGCACGACCGACAGATGGCAGTCGGCACCCACGCTCTTGGCAAAGCGCGTGAGCTCGATGGCCTCGGCGGTGCTGTTGGCGCCCGTGCCGGCCATCACCGGCACGCGGCCGGCGGCGTGCTGCACGGCCACACGGATGACTTCGCAGTTCTCCTCCATGCTCACCGTGGGCGACTCGCCCGTGGTGCCGACCACGCCGATGCAGTCGGTGCCCTCGGCCACGTGCCAGTCGATCAGGCGTTTCAGCGCGTCGTAGTCCACGCGACCGTCGTCGCTCATGGGCGTGACGAGCGCCACGATGCTGCCTGAGATGGGGGTCATGGGGCGGGAACCTCCCGCTGCGCGCGACGGCAGCGGTGCTAGAGGGGGAAGCGGCGGATTTTAGCCGTCGGCTCCTGCGGGCTTTCCCCAGCAGGCAGTCGCACGGCGGCGAGCCGCTGCACGAAGCGCGGCGCGGTGGTGGCGGGGGGCTCCTCGCAGCCGTCTTCGAAGGCCACGATGCGCAGGCCGGCGAAGGCCGCGAGCAGCTCGCCCGGCTGCAGCAGGAACTCGGGCCGCGATGGCCGGCCGACCGTCTGCTGGCCGTGGGCGAAGGTCTCGTACAGCAGCACGCCGCCGACAGCCAACGCCTCGGCGATGCGCGGCAGCAGCGGCCGCCAGAGGTAGTTGGTGACGACGATGCCGTCGAAGCGTCGGTCCGCCAGCGGCCACGGGCCGGCTTCGATGTCGGCGACGATCACCTCCGCGCAGGCCTCCAGCGGCGCCACGGCCTCGGCATCGCGGTCGACGGCCGTCACGGCAAAGCCCCGCGCCGCCAGCTCGCGGGTGTGGCGGCCACTGCCGCAGGCCAGGTCGAGCACGGCGCCACCGGTCCGCAGCAGCGGCACGAATCGGCCGACCCAGCGCGACGGCTCGTTCACCCGAAGCAGGCCCAGATCCGGTCGGCCAGATCGCGCACGTTGTGCGGGTCCAGGTAGGCCAGGAACACGGCCGCGAGCACCGCCAGGGCCGCCAGCCCCAGCGCGAATCGCGTCAGGCCGGTCTTCATGCCGGTTGCACCGCGGGCCGCGCGATCGGTGCCTCGCGCACCGGCAGGTTGATCAGCGCGGCGAACACGCCGAGCGCGACCGAGATCCACCACATCACGTCGTAGCTGCCGGTCATGTCGTAGAGCCGGCCGCCCAGCCAGGCGCCCAGGAACGAGCCGACCTGGTGGCTCAGGAAGACGAAGCCGCCCAGCATGGCCATGTAGCGGACGCCGAAGATCTGCGCCACGATGCCGTTGGTCAGCGGCACGGTGGACAGCCACAGCAGGCCCATCAGCGACGCGAAGACATACACGCTCCACGGCGTCAGCGGCAGCGCGACGAACAGCAGGATGGCCAGCGCGCGCGCGCCGTAGATGGCGGCCAGGAGGTGGCGCTTGGCGAAGTGCTTGCTCAGCAGCCCGGCGCCGAAGGTGCCGAAGACGTTGAACAGGCCGATGAGCGCCAGCGCCACGGTGGCCACGGTGGGACTGAGCCCGTGGTCCTTGAGGTAGCTGGGCATGTGCACGCCGATGAACACGAGGTGGAAGCCGCAGACGAAGTAGCCCGCCGTCAGCAGGCGGAAGCTGGGGTACGCGAAGGCCTCGCGCAGGGCCGCCGCGACGCTTTGCTGGGCCGAGGCGGCCGCCTCCTGTGGCGCCTCCTTCAGCCCCCACGACAGCGGCAGGATGGCCAGCGCCGCCACACCCAGGATCAGCAGCGCCGCTTGCCAGCCCCAGGCGTTGATGAGGCCGTTTTCCACCGGCACCATCAGGAACTGGCCGAAGGAGCCCGCCGCCGCGGCCGCGGCCATGGCCCAGGTGCGCTTCTCGGCCGGCACGTTGCGCGCGATGACGCCGAACACCACGGCATAGGTGCAGCCGGACTGCGCCACCCCGATCAGCAGCCCGGCGCTCAGCGTGAACAGCGTGCCCGTGGGCGCCAGCGCCATGCCCACGAGGCCGAGCGCGTAGACCGTGCCCGAGACGATGAGCACCGGGAACGCACCCTTGCGGTCGGCCCACAGGCCGGCCAGCGGGCCCGCCAGGCCGAACAGCAGGTTCTGCACCGCCATGGCAAACGCGAAGGTCTCGCGGCTCCAGCCGCGCTCCGTGGTCATGGGCAGCAGCCACAGGCCGAAGCCATGCCGGATGCCCATGCTCAGCGTGACGATCAGGCCGCCGCACAGCAGCAACTGAAACATCGTCAGCCGAGGCGGCGTCGAAACGGGATTCATTCGGGGATTCTCAAAGAAAACGCGGCACGTTGCCTGCTTGAGCGCTTCTACAGTGGCGCAACTCTCGAAGGCGGTCTTGCATGAAGGTGCTGGTTCTCGGTGGCGGTGTGATCGGCGTGTCCTGCGCCTACTTCCTGGCGCGCGCCGGGCACGAGGTCGAGCTTGTCGACCGGCAAAGCGGCCCGGCGCTGGAGACCAGCTTCGCCAACGCCGGCGAGGTGAGCCCGGGCTACAGCGCGCCCTGGGCCGGGCCGGGCGTGCCGATCAAGGCCATCAAGTGGATGCTGATGCAGCACAGCCCGCTGGTCATCTGGCCGCTGCTCGACCCCGCGATGTGGCGCTGGGGCGCGGCGATGCTGGCCAACTGCACGGCCAAGGCCTACGCGCTGAACAAGAGCCGCATGGTGCCCATCGCCGAGTACAGCCGCGATGTGCTGAAGGCGCTGCGCGCCGAGACCGGCATCGCCTACGACGACCGCGCACAGGGCACGCTGCAGCTCTTTCGCACACAGAAGCAGCTCGACGGCATCGGCGGCGACGTCGAGGTGCTCAAGCAGTACGGCGTGCCCTTCGAGGTGCTCGACCGCGAGGGCTTCTGCCGCGTCGAGCCGGCGCTGAAGCACACGCAGCACAAGTTCGTCGGCGCGCTGCGGCTGCCCAATGACGAGACCGGCGACTGCTTCCAGTTCACCAACCGCCTGGCCGAGATGGCCGCGGCCCTGGGCGTGACGTTCCGCTGGAACACGCGCATCGACGCGCTGCAGGTGGGCGGCGGTGCGATCACTGGCGTGCACACCGACGCCGGCCTGCTGCGGGCCGACCGCGTGGTGCTGGCGCTGGGCGCCTACAGCCCGAAGCTGCTCGAGCCCGTGGGCCTGCGCATCCCCGTGTACCCGGTGAAGGGCTACTCGATCACGGTGCCCATCACCGACGCCGCGCACGCGCCCGAGAGCACCATCATGGACGAGACGCACAAGGTCGCAGTCACTCGGCTGGGCGACCGCATCCGCGTGGGCGGCACGGCCGAGCTGGGCGGCTACAGCCTGGCCCTGCGCGAACCCCGCCGCGCGACGCTGGAACACGTCGTCACCGACCTGTTCCCGAAAGGCGGCGACGTCGCCAAGGCCAGCTTCTGGTGCGGCCTGCGCCCGATGACGCCCGACGGCACGCCCATCGTCGGCCCCACGCCCGTGCAGAACCTGCTGCTGGCCACCGGCCACGGCACGCTGGGCTGGACCATGGCCTGCGGCACGGGCCGCGTGATCGCCGATCTCATCAGCGGCAAGAAGCCCGAGATCGACGTCAGCGGGCTGGCCATGGCGCGCTACGCCTGAGTGCGCAGCGCCGGCGGCGCTGAGCGCCGCGGCCGGGACGGACGGACGGATTCCGGCCCCGGGCGGTTTCGGCCGCAACCCCCGTACATCCACTAGGACACAAGCGCCGCCACCACCAGTAAATTGGTGAAAGCGCTTTCATCATGACCCTGTCCCGGGTGCGGGTTGGGGCCTGGTGGGGCGGCCGGCTGCCGGGGTGGCCGGCTGGGACGCCAACCCGAACGAGACCTGGAGACGCCGTGAGCCACGCCATCCGCCCGCATCGCCGCCACGGGGCTGCCCGCCCGACCTTCCGCGTCACCGAGCTGGCGGCGGCCTGCGCCGTGCTCGTCGCGGGGGCCTGGCCGGCCCATGCTCAGCAGGCGCCCGCCGCCGCGCCGTCGCAGACCGTGGTCGTCAAGGGCATCCGCGCCAGCCTGGAGTCGTCGCTGGAGATGAAGCGCGACGCGCAGGGCTGGGTCGACGGCATCTCGGCCGAGGACATCGGCAAGTTCCCGGACACCAACCTGGCCGAGTCGCTGCAGCGCATCAGCGGCGTGTCGATCGACCGCTCGATCGGCGAGGGCTCCAAGGTCACCGTGCGCGGTGTCGGGCCCGAGTTCAACCTGGTGCTGCTCAACGGGCGCCAGATGCCGGCGTCGAGCATCGCCGACACCGGGGCGTCCAACTCGCGCGCGTTCGACTTCGCCAACCTGGCGTCGGAGGCGGTGGCCGGCATCGAGGTGTTCAAGACCAGCCGCGCCGCCACGCCCACTGGCGGCATGGGCGCCACCGTCAACATCAAGACGACGCGGCCGCTCGACAGCCCCGGCCAGCGCGGCAGCCTCGGCATCAAGGGCGTGGCGGACACCTCCAACAGCCGCCTGCCCACCACGATGGCGGGCGACCAGTTCACGCCCGAGATCTCGGGCATCTACAGCAACACCTTCGGTGGCGGCCAGTTCGGCGTGGCCATCAGCGCCAGCTACCAGGAGCGCGACCTCGGCTACAACCAGGCCGCCGTCGGCGGTGGCTGGATCGTCAGCCGCGGCAACGCCGGTGCGCTGGCCAACCCGAGCAACGCCAACCCGGCCGACATCACCAACAAGCCGAAGGCCGACGACCTCTATTCGCTGCCGCAGAACCTGATCTACAGCGTCAACGGCGTGCAGCGCCAGCGCACCAACGGCCAGCTGACGCTGCAGTACGCGCCGACCAAGTCGCTCACCGCGACGCTGGACTACACCTACTCCGAGCTGAAGCTGCAGACCAAGCGCAACGAGCTGTCGGCGTGGTTCAACTTCGGCCCGTCGTCGAGCTCGTGGACCGACGGCCCGATCGCCAGCCCGAAGTTCTACTCCGAGACGCTGGGCCCGGGTGGCTCGCCGCTGCGCCGGGGCCTGGCCGACCTGGCCATGGCCGGCGCCGACTACGCGACGAAGAACGAGAACAAGTCCACCGGCCTGAACCTGCTGTGGAAGGCCTCCGACCGGCTGCGGCTGGAGTTCGACGCGCACTCGTCGACCGCCGAGTCGGGCGCCGACAGCCCCTACGGCTCGAACAACTCGCTGGGCACCGCCAGCTTCAACCGCGCCACCACGAGCGTGGACTTCACGCGCGACTTCCCGGTGCTGAGCATCTACGACTCCGACATCAACGCGGGCCTGATGAAGGGAACGGGCTCGTCGTTCCGCAACAGCTACATGAAGTCCGGCGTCGACCAGGCGCAGCTGCGCGGCCAGTACAAGGTGGCCGACGACGCCAAGCTCGACTTCGGCCTGAGCCTGACGCGCGTGAAGAACCGCAGTGCCTTCTCCAACGTGCAGCAGGACGACTGGGGCGGCGCACTGTCCGACGTGGCCGACTTCCCCGACCGCACCTGGCGTGCCGAGCAGATCCGCCCGTACTTCTCGCAGGTCAACGGCAGCGGCAGCTCGGCCCTGTACAACCAGTTCTTCACCTGGGACTTCAAGGCCGTCCGTGACCTGACGTCGACGGCACGAGCGGCGCGGGCCGCCGCGGCGGCGGCCGAAGCGGTGCGCCTGGCAGGCGGCACCGACGAGGCGCAGCGGCTGGCAGCGCAAGCTGCCTCGGCCCAGACCCTGGCCCTGTTCCTGCCCAGCAGCAACTTCACGACCGACCGTCGCGTCACCGAGAAGACGCAGAGCGCCTACGTGCAGCTGGTCAAGGACTGGGACCTGGCGATGCCGGCGCGTACGGCCTTCGGCCTGCGCTACGAGGAGACCGACGTCGTCGCCTCCGCCCTGGTGCCGGTGGCCACCGGCATCAACTGGACGGCGGCCAACGAGTACCCGATCCAGTTCGCGGGCTCGCCCGGCTTCACCACGCTGACCGGCAGCTACAAGCACCTGCTGCCCAGCCTGGACTTCGACATCGACCTGCGCAGCGACCTCAAGGCGCGGGCCAGCTACGGCGAGACCATCGGCCGCCCGGGCTGGGGCGACATCCAGGGCGGCCAGACGCTCAACGCGCTGGCGCGCGTGGACGGCGGCACCGGCCAGCAGGGCAATCCGGCGCTGAAGCCGCTGAAGTCGAAGAACATCGACCTCTCGCTGGAGTGGTACTACGCCAAGGGCAGCTATGCAGCGGTGGGCTACTTCCGCAAGAACATCAACAACTACATCGGCGTGACGCAGATCGACGCGACGCCGTTCAACCTGCGCACGCCGGTGAAGGGCGCGTTCTGGAACGAGGCCGTCGCGGCCCGCTGCACCGACGAGGACCCGGTCTGCATCCGCGACTTCATCTTCGAGCGCTACGACGGGCGCTTCGGCGTCAACCGGGCCACCGGCGTGATCCCGGCCCAGCCCGGCGACCCGATCGCCAACTTCCGCATCACCGCGCCGGCCAACCAGCGCTCGGCGTCGCTGGACGGCCTGGAGTTCAACGTGCAGCACCTGTTCGGCAAGAGCGGGTGGGGCGTGTCGGCCAACTACACCTTCGTCAACTCCGGCCTCAAGTACGACAACAACTCCATCGGCGAGCAGTTCGCGCTCGAGGGCCTGAGCGACTCGGCCAACCTGGTGCTGTTCTACGAGAACGACAAGCTGCAGGTGCGCCTGGCCTACAACTGGCGCGACACCTTCCTGTCGGGCCGCTTCGACGGCAAGGGGCCGAACCCCGTCTACACCGAGGCCTACGGCCAGGTCGACGTGAACGCCTCGTACAAGCTCACCGAGCGGCTGAGCGTCAACGCCGAGGTCATCAACCTCAACGACGGCGTGCAGCGGCTGCACGGCCGCGCCAAGGAGCAGGTGCTGTACGTCACGCAGACGGGCCCGCGCTACATGCTCGGGGCGAACTACAAGTTCTGAACCGCGGCGCGGCGGCGGCGTCGGACAGCGGGCCAGGGCGAGCGTGAACCACGCGATCCGCCGCGTCGTCATCGCCGGTGGCGGCACGGCCGGCTGGATGGTCGCGGCCGCGCTGTCGAAGACGCTCGGCCGGCTGCTGGACATCCGGCTCGTCGAATCCGACGAGATCGGCACGGTGGGCGTGGGCGAGGCCACGATCCCGTCGCTGCAGACCTTCCATGCGCTGCTGGGCCTGGACGAGCGCGAGTTCATGGCGGCCACCCAGGCCACCTTCAAGCTGGGCATCCGCTTCGAGCACTGGCGCGCGCCGGGCACCGCCTACTTCCACGGCTTCGGCACCACGGGCCAGGACCACTGGACCGCCGGCTTCCAGCACTTCTGGCTGGCGGGCCGCGCCCGCGGCCTGCTCGCTGGCGAAGCGGCCGACTACGGCGCCTACGCGCTGGAGGCCCAGGCGGCGGCGCTGGGCCGCTTCGGCCACGGGCCCGACGACTCGCCGCGCTACGCGTACCACCTGGATGCCACGCGCTACGCGCGGCTGCTGCGCCGCGTGAGCGAGGCGCGCGGCGTGCAACGGCTGGAAGGCCGCATCGCCGAGGTGCTGGCCGACACGGCCACGGGCACCATCCGCGCGCTGCGGCTGGCGTCCGGTGCCCTGGTCGAGGGCGACCTCTTCGTCGACTGCACGGGCTTCCGTGGCCTGCTGATCGGCGAGACGCTGAAGGTGGGCTACGAGGACTGGTCGCACTGGCTGTTCAACGACAGCGCGGTGGCGCTGCAGACGGCGAGCGTCGGCGAACCCATGCCGTACACCCGCGCCATCGCGCATGGCTTCGGCTGGCAGTGGCGCATCCCGCTGCAGCACCGGGTCGGCAACGGGCTGGTCTATGCCAGCCGCCACGTCGACGACACCACCGCGCTGGCGGCCCTGCGCGGCGGGCTGCAGGGCGAGGAACTGACGACGCCGCGCGTGCTGCGCTTCCGCCCGGGGCAGCGCGTCGAGGCCTGGCGCGGCAACTGCGTCGCCGTCGGCCTGGCCGGCGGCTTTCTGGAGCCGCTGGAGTCGACCAGCATCTACCTGATCCAGCGCGCCGTGATCCGGCTGCTGCAGATGTTCCCGCGCCAGGCCGTGGCGGCCGCCGACGTGGCCGAGTTCAACCGGCAGATGCGCGCCGACTTCGAGCACGTGCGCGACTTCATCGTGCTGCACTTCCACGTCACCGGGCGCACCGACACGCCGTACTGGCAGGCCTGTCGCGAGATGAGCGTGCCGCCCACGCTGCGGCACCGTCTGGAGCTGTTCCGCGAAACGGCGCGGGTGTTCCGCGTCGACGGCGAGCTGTTCGCCGAGAACTCGTGGGTGCAGGTGATGCTGGGACAGGGCCTGGTGCCGGCCCAGCACCACCCGGTGGCCGACCTGATGGACGACGCCGAGCTCGCGGGCTTCCTGCAGCAGCAGCGCGTGGCGGCGGGCCGCGCCGCGCAGGCGCTGCCGCGCCATGCGGCCACGCTGCAGCACTGGTGCGCCGCGCCACGGGAGTGATCGCCATGCCGTCACCTACGCCGTCACCCACGTCGTCACCCACGCCGTACAAGGGAAATCCGCTAGGCAAGCCCCCTTGCCAGTCTCCGAACCCTTGCCTATCCTTTCATGAAACCGCTTTCATAACCCGCCCGAGGGCGTGTGATCGCGGATGCCGCCGGACCTCCGGCCGGGCTGGACACTCGCCAGGAAACTTGCCATGAAGCAGCGCTCGAAGAAGTTCGCCAGGTCCTCCGTTGCGCTGGCCGCGGCGCTGCTGCTGGCGGCCTGTGGCGGTGGCGAAGACGGCGAGTCCGTCGCCCGGCCCGACGGCGTGCCGCCGACGCTGGTGATCGAGGACAACATCGCCGGCGCCACGGCCACCGGCCCGGTGACGTTCACGTTCACGTTCAGCGAGTCCGTCGGCACCAGCTTCTCGATGAGCGACATCACCGTGGCCGGTGGTGCGGGGGGCACGCTGATCAAGGTCAACGACCGCAAGTACCTGCTTGAGGTCACGCCGCCCACCGGCGCCACCGGCAGCCTGTCCGTGAGCGTGGCGGCGGGCTCGTACGCCGACCTGGGCGGCATCGCCAGCACCACGTCGAGCGCGCAGGCGCAGGCCTTCAACACCGTGCCCGTGGTGCCGCCCAGTGCCGGCGGCGACGTCGTGCTGGCCTCGTTCGACGAAGCCACGCCGCTGGCCTTCGAGGGCTTCAACGGTGCCGAGACCTCCAGCATCGCCACCGGCCCGGCCGGCGGCACGGGCAAGGCCGGCAAGATCATCCGGCTGGGCGGTGAGGTCTGGGCCGGCGCCAAGGTCAACGTCGGGCCGATCGCGCTGACGGCGAGCAACCGCACGATCTCGGCGCGCGTGTACTCGCCCACGGCCGGCGTGCCGATGGTGCTGAAGCTCGAGAACGCCTCCGACCCGTCCATCAACACCGGCGACATGCCGTCGGTGCAGACCGTGGTCGTGGGCTGGCAGACGCTGACCTGGGTGGTGCCGGCCGACAAGGTGGGGCCGTCGTACAGCTGGGTCGTGATGCTGCCCAACCTCGGCACAAGGGCATCCACCGACCCCGGCGAGACCTATTACTTCGACGACATCAAGCTCGTCATCCCGCCCACCTCGGCCGATGTCACGCTGGCCTCGTTCGACGAAGCCACGCCGCTGGCCTTCGAGGGCTTCAACGGCGCCGAGACCTCCAGCATCGCCACCGGCCCGGCCGGCGGCACGGGCAAGGCCGGCAAGATCATCCGGCTGGGTGGCGAGGTCTGGGCCGGCGCCAAGGTCAATGTCGGGCCGATCGCGCTGACGGCGAGCAACCGCACGATCTCGGCGCGCGTGTTCTCGCCCGCGGCCGGCGTGCCGATGGTGCTGAAGCTCGAGAACGCCACCGACGCCGGCATCAACACCGGCGACATGCCGTCGGTGCAGACCGTGGTCGCGGGCTGGCAGACGCTGACCTGGGTGGTGCCGGCCGACAAGGTGGGGCCGTCGTACAGCTGGGTCGTGATGCTGCCCAACCTGGGCACGCGCGCCTCCACCGACCCTGGCGAGACCTACTACTTCGACGACATCAAGCTCGTCGTGGCCCCCGCGCCCACCGGCACCACGCTGACCAGCTTCGACGAATCGCCGGCGCCCGGCTTCGAGGGCTTCAACGGCGCCGAGACCTCCACCATCGCGGCCGGTCCCACCGGGGGCAGCGGCAACGCGGGCAAGGTCATCCGCCTGGGCGGCGAGGTGTGGGCCGGTGCCAAGGTGAACGTCGGCCCCATCGCGCTGGCCTCGGGCACGCGGCGCATCACGGCGCGCGTGTTCTCGCCGACCGCGGGTGTGCCCATCGTGCTGAAGCTGGAGAACGCCACCGATGCTGGCATCAACACCGGCGACATCCCGGCCGTGGAAACCGTGGTCGCGGGCTGGCAGACGCTCACGTGGGTGGTGCCGGCCGGCAAGGTGGGCCCGTCGTACAGCTGGATCGTGATGCTGCCCAACCTGGGCACGCGCGCCTCCACCGACCCCGGCGAGACCTACTTCTTCGACGACTTCAAGCTGATGCCCGGGCCCTGAGGCCCCGGCGCCCGGGGTGCGCGCCGGCTCAGGCCGGCGGCGCCTTGCAGTGCTCGGCCACGTACTGCGCGTGCAGCGGCATGCGGTCGACCACCGCGTGCATCACGGTCTTCACGTTGGCCAGCATCTTGTGGATCGGCTCCTCGCCGGTGTTGTCCACCAGCGGGTGGTAGCCGCGCGGCCGGATGCCCTGGCCGAACATCACCTGCACCCAGCTGGTCTCGCCGAAGAGCTCGTCGTTCTGGTGGAAGAAGCGGCCGTTGGCGGCGAACAGCGCCATCTTGCGCTTGAGCGTCTCAGGCACGTCCATCGAGCGGCAGTGGTTCCAGAACGCCGTGTCGTCACGCTGCGTGGCGTGGTAGTGCAGCACGATGAAGTCGCGCACCTGCTCGAACTCGGTGGCCGACTGCTGGTTGTACTCGTCGATGTCGGCCTGCTCGAAGCCGCCGGTGGGGAACAGCTCCACCAGCCGCACGATGCCCTGCTGGATGAGGTGGATCGAGGTCGATTCGAGCGGCTCGATGAAGCCGCTGGCCAGGCCGATGGCGACGACGTTCTTGTTCCAGAACTTCTTGCGCTTGCCGGTGACGAAGCGGATGAGCCGCGGCTCGGCCAGCGCCGGGCCGTCGAGGTTGTTCATCAGGATGGCCGTGGCCTCGTCCTGGCTCATGAAGCGGCTGCAGAACACATGGCCGTTGCCGATGCGGCTCTGCAGCGGGATGCGCCACTGCCAGCCCGCGCCGTGCGCCGTGGCGCGGGTGTAAGGCAGCAGCGGCGACACCGACTCGCAGGGCACGGCCAGCGCGCTGTCGCAGGGCAGCCAGTGGCTCCAGTCGTCGTAGCCGGTCTTCAGCGTCTGCTCGATCAGCAGACCGCGGAAGCCGCTGCAGTCGATGAACAGGTCGGCCTCGTGCACGCTGCCGTCGTCCATCGTCACCGAGGCGACGAAGCCGTTCTCGGCGTGTGTCTGCACGCTGGCGATGCGGCCCTCGGTGCGGGTGACGCCGAGCTTCTCGCTGTGCTCGCGCAGGTAGCGCGCGAACAGCCCGGCGTCGAAGTGGAACGCGTGCCGGATGTCGGCCAGCGGCGAGCCCGGGTTGTCGGTGCGCGCGCGCATGAAGCGGTTCTTCTCGCAGGCCAGCAGGTTGATGGAATAGTCGTCGAGCCGGTCGACGCGGCCCGCCTGCCAGGCCTTCAGCCAGTAGTGGTGGAAGTCCACGAGCCCGGTCTTGCGACCCATGCTGCCGAAGCCGTGGATGTACGAGTCGCCCTGCGCGCCCCAGTTGCGGAACTGGATGCCGAGCTTGAACGTCGCCTGGGTGCGGCGCATGAACTCGTCCTCGTCCAGGCCGATCAGCGACGTGAACTTCATGATCGACGGGATCGTCGCCTCGCCGACGCCCACGGTGCCGATCTCGTCGGACTCGATCAGCTGGATGCGGTACTGGCGGCCCAGCGAGTGCAGCAGCACCGCGGCGGTCATCCAGCCGGCCGTGCCGCCGCCGACGATGAGGATCTTCTTCAGGCCGTTCTCGTGCATGCCGGGGTCTCTTCGTGGCGTGCGCGCATGCTACCGGCCACGGCCCTGCACAGGCACCCGGAAGAACGCGGCGCAGGGGCTTCCTAGAATCCCCGCCATGCCATCCGTCAAGTCCAGCGCCGGCGCCTACGCCGAAGCCTCGATCCGCGTGCTCAAGGGCCTGGAGCCTGTGAAGCAGCGGCCGGGCATGTACACCCGCACCGACAACCCGCTGCACATCGTGCAGGAGGTCATCGACAACGCCGCCGACGAGGCGCTGGCCGGCTTCGGCACGCGCATCGGCGTCGTGCTGCATGCCGACGGCAGCGTCAGCGTCGACGACGACGGCCGCGGCATCCCCTTCGGCCTGCACCCCGAAGAAGGCGTGCCGGTGATCGAGATCGTCTACACGCGGCTGCACGCCGGTGGCAAGTTCGACAAGGGCGCCGGCGGCGCCTACAGCTTCAGCGGCGGCCTGCACGGCGTGGGGGTCAGCGTCACCAACGCACTCGCGCGGCGGCTGGAGGTGACGGTCTGGCGCGAGGGCCAGGTGGCGCAGCTGGCCTTTGCCGGCGGCGACGTGGCCGAGGCCCTCGTCGTGCGGAAGGCCGGGGCGGGCGACAAGAAACACGGCACCCGCGTGCGTGTATGGCCCGACGCGAAGTACTTCGAAAGCGCCGAGCTGCCGCGCCACGAGCTCGTGCACCTGCTGCGCAGCAAGGCCGTGCTGATGCCCGGCGTGACGGTGACGCTGCAGGTCGAGAAGACCCAGCAGACCACCACCCGGAAGCACGAGAAGGGCCTGCGCGACTACCTGATGCAGCAGGTGCCGGCCGACCCGCTGATCCCGCTGTTCGAGGGCGAGCAGTACGCCACCGCCAGCGAGACCGAGAACTTCGCCGAGGGCGAGGGTGCCGCCTGGTGCGTGGCCTTCACCGACGAGGGCGCCACGCTGCGCGAGAGCTACGTCAACCTCATCCCCACGGTGGCCGGCGGCACGCACGAGAGCGGGCTGAAGGACGGCCTCTTCGCCGCCATCAAGGGCTTCATCGAGCTGCACGCGCTGCTGCCCAAAGGCGTGAAGCTGATGCCCGAGGATGTGTTCGCGCGCGCCAGCTTCGTGCTCTCGGCCAAGGTGCTGGACCCGCAGTTCCAGGGCCAGATCAAGGAGCGGCTGAACTCGCGCGACGCGCTGCGCCTGGTCAGCGCCTACGTGAGGCCGGCGCTGGAGCTGTGGCTCAACCAGCACGTGGAGTGGGGCAGGAAGCTCGCCGAACTCGTGATCCGCCAGGCGCAGACGCGCCAGCGTGCGGCGCAGAAGGTCGAGAAGAGACGAGGCTCCGGCGTCGCCGTGCTGCCCGGCAAGTTGACCGACTGCGAAAGCCGCGATCTGCTGCACAACGAGGTCTTCCTTGTCGAAGGAGACTCGGCCGGCGGCAGCGCCAAGATGGGCCGCAACAAGGAGACGCAGGCGGTGCTGCCGCTGCGCGGCAAGGTGCTCAACACCTGGGAGGTGGAGCGCGACCGCCTCTTCGCCAACACCGAGATCCACGACATCGCGGTCGCCATCGGCGTCGATCCGCATGGCCCGGCCGACGAGCCCGATCTCTCGGGTCTGCGCTACGGCAAGATCT
>JAIXTY010000063.1 GCA_027483705.1 Rubrivivax sp. | reverse complement strand
TGTGCTGGCCGAGCTTTTCTTCCACACGGGCGACGGTGTAGCCCGGCGTGGCGGTGGGCACGAGGAAGGCGCTGATGCCCTTCTTGCCGGCGGCCTTGTCCGTCACGGCCATGACGATGGCGACGTCGCCATGCTTGCCGCTGGTGATGAACTGCTTGACGCCGTCGAGCACGTAGAAGTCGCCCTCGCGCCGCGCCGTGGTGCGCAACCCGCCGGCCTCGGAGCCCACGTGCGGCTCGGTCAGGCAGAAGGCGCCGAGCATCTCGCCGCGCGCCAGCGGCACCAGGAAGCGCTGCTGCTGCTCGGCGTTGCCGAAGGCCATCAGGATGGAGCAGACGGGGCAGTTGTTGACGCTGACGATGGTGCTGGTGGCGCCGTCGCCGGCGGCCACCTCTTCCAGGATGACGGCCAGCGCCAGGTAGTCCAGCCCCGCGCCGCCCAGCTCGGCCGGCACCGCCACGCCGTAGCAGCCCAGCGCCGCCAGGCCGCGCAGCGCGGCGGCCGGGAACTGGTGGCTCTTGTCCCAGGCGGCGGCGTGCGGCGCCACCTCGGCCTGCACGTAGGTGCGCACGGCGTCCTGCACGGCGCGGTGGTCTTCGGAGAGCAGCATGGTGGTGGGCGGTGGGCGGTATCGGGTCGGGCCGCGATTGTGCGGCTGGGCCGGCTCAGGAGGCCAGGTCGAGCGCGATGCGGAACGGCGTGGACGGCTGCTCGGGCGAGCCGCCCAGGCGCAACTCGTCGGCCCACGTCAGCCAGCGCAGCGCGCGGCCGTCGGGCTCCCAACCGACACGGCGTTGCACCTCGGGCGGCAGGCCGCCGTGCTGCTGCAGCCACACGGCCCGTTCGGCGGGCGGCACGCCGGCACGGCGCAGCGCCAGCGTGGCGGCCAGCAGCTGGCGGTGCATCGCCAGGTCGGCGGGGCGCGCCACGTAGGTGTCGAGGGCGCGGTCGTTCCAGCTCAGCCCCACGAGCCACGCGCCGTACGTGTTGCGCCACTGCAGCGGCGGGTCGTCGGCACCCACCCGGCCGGCCGCGCGTGCCGAGGCTGCCGTCTCCAGCCAGGCCAGCGCCCCGGCCCGCAAGCGCTCGATGCGCGCCAGCCACATCGCATCCAAGGACTGGCGCGACGCCTCCGGCAGCCAGCCGAAGCGATGCCGACACAGCCAGCGCCACGCCGGCCCGAGCCCTTCGCCTGCCGCGCCGGCTGGCGGCGCCTCGTGGCAGGTGGCATCGAACTCGTCGAGCGCACGCCGGCCGAACGCGGCCTCGGCTGGCATCCAGCGCGTAGGGTCGAGCAGCTCAGCCGGCCAGGCCGGCAGCGCCGCGTCCAGCGTGTCGGCCCAGCCCGGCTGCCGCAGCGCCACCGCCGCCACGGCCTGCAAGTGGGTGTGCAGCTGGCTGTAGGCGATCTGGTGGCTGATCAGGCTGCGGGCGTCGCGCAGGCTGGCCAGGGCCCAGTCGTGCGACGCGATCAGGGCCGCGCGCGTGGCCGGATCGTCGCCGGCCGCCGCGGCCACCAGTGCGCGGCCCACGTGCCAGCGCTGGCAGGCCACGGGGGCCCCCAGGGTCGGCATGGCGGTGGAGGGCCCGAACGACTCGGGCAGCCACTCGGGCACCGGGCCCTGGGCCCGCTGCCACGCGAGCGCGGCATCGCAGCGCCGGCCGAGCGCCGCATGCGTGTCGAGCTGCCGGGCGACGCCGGCGATGTCGCGGTGCCAGGCCGTCGCGCAGTCGTCGCCACGCGCGCAGCCCAGCGGCCGCTCGAACAGGCGAGCCGCCGGATCGTCCGGCCCGGGCTGCAGCAGCGCCTGCAGCCGCTGCTGCGCGGCATCGGGCGCCGGGGAGGTGGGTGGGTGCAGGGCCGCCGGTCGCGGCCTCGGCTCGGCATCGGGCCCCTGGCTGGCCATCCAGGCCAGCACGACCGCGGCCAGCAGCCCGAGCAGGGCCAGCAGGGCCTGGCCCAGCCGGCGCAGCCACGTCACCACGCCAGCGGCTCGCCGTCGAAATTGAAGAAGCCGCCGCTGTCCGCCGGCTGCAGCGCCGCCAGCGTGCGGCGCATGCCGGCCACGGCGTCGACCACGTCGAGATCGGCCTCGCCGCCGCCCATGTCGGTGCGCACCCAGCCGGGGTGCAGCGCCACGCCGATGGCGCGGCCGGCCAGCGCCAGCGACACGTCCTTCAGCACCGAATTCAGCGCCGCCTTGCTGGCGCGGTACAGCCAGCCCGAAGGGTTGGTGCGCAGCGCCATCGAGCCCATGCGCGACGACACCACGGCCAGCCGCGCGCCCGGCGCCAGCGCCTCGGCCAGCACCGGCAGCACACGCATCGCGCCCAGCACGTTGGTGTGCATCACGGCGTCGAACTCGGCCTGGCTGGGGGTCTGCAGGCCGCTCGTGCGCGGGCCGTAGACGCCGGCGTTGACGATGGCCAGGTCGAAGGCCTCGCCGTCGATGGGCCAGGCCAGCGCGCTGGCGCCGGCGGCGCTGGCCACGTCCAGGCGCAGCGCCCGCGCGCCCAGCGTCTGGATGCGCGCCAGCCCGTCGTCGCTGCGCGCGGTGGCGGTGACACGCGCGCCTTCGGCCGCGTACTGGCGCACGAACTCCAGCCCGATGCCGCGCGACGCGCCGATGACGATGACGTTCATGGACCGAGGGGCCTTTCTCGAAGGATGCGAAGCGCCAGCGCGATGAACAGCAGCCCGCCGGCGGCCTGCAGCGCGCGCGCCCAGGGGCCGGGCGTGGCGACGCGGGCCAGCCGCGCGGCCAGCGCCACCACCGCCAGCAGGAAGAGGCCGCCCTGCACCACGAACCAGGCGCCGAGCAGCAGGAACGACAGCGTCTTGTCCGGCGTCCCCGCCGGCACGAACGGCGGCAGGAAGGCCAGGAAGAAGAACGCCACCTTGGGGTTGAGCACGTTGGTCAGCAGCCCGCGGCGGAACTCCGCCGTCCACGAGGGCCCCGCGGCGGGCGCCGGCTCGGCCGCCGCGGCGCCGGCCGGCCGCGCGGCGCTGCGCAGCATCTGCACGCCCAGCCACACCAGGTAGGCCGCACCGGCCCACTGCAGCGCGACGAAGGCCTGCGGGTGCAGCGCCAGCAGCGCCGCCAGCCCGAAGGCCGCCGCCAGCGCGTGCAGCGCGCAGCCGGTGGTGATGCCCAGCGCCGCCGCCACGCCGGCCCGCGGGCCGGCCTGCCAGGTGCGCGACAGCGTGAGCAGCAGGTCCACGCCGGGCGTGGCATTGAGCACGAACACGGCCAGCGCGAAAGCCGCCAGCTGCGGCGCGGCCGGCCACAGTGCCGACAAGGCATCTGACGTCACTTCACGCCCCCATGGATCCCCGCACCGCCGTCATCCTGATGACGCTGAACCTCGCCGTGACCAGCGCACTGGTCGCGATGATCGCGCGCCGCACGCAGGGCCAGCAGCCGCTGCTGTTCTGCGCCTTGAGCATCGGCCTGTTCGCCGGCGCCTTCGTGCTGCGGCTGACGCTGGGCATGGCCAGCGCCCACCCTGTGGTGCTGCTGGCCGACGGCGTGATGGTTCTGGCCGCGGGCCTGTTCCTGCACGGCCAGCGCCGCTACCTGCTGCAGGCCGACTCGCCCATCGTGCCCTGGCTTGCGCTGGCGGCGGTGTTCGTGATGGTGCAGGTGCCGCTGACCCTGTGGATGGGCCAGCAGGCCCGCCATGTGCTGCTGAACGCCACGCTGGGCTCGCAGTACCTGGGCATGGCGGGGCTGGCCTGGCTGGGCTCGCGCCAGCTGCCGGCCGCCGAGCGCGCGGCGCAGCGGTTGATGCTGGGCGTGGGCGGCGTGCTCGGCACGGCCACGGTGCTGCGCGCCACCGACGCCGCGCTGCGCGGCGTGGACACGCTCTTCACCGGCCCCACGGCGCAGGCCTACTACGCGCTGTCGTCGATCTGCATCCTGCTGATGGGGCCGAGCGTGCTGTGGTGGATGTTCGTGCGCCTGAACAGCCAGCTGCAGCAGCTGGCCATCCACGACCCGCTGACCGGCGCGCTCAACCGCAACGGGCTGCAGCAGGCGGTGCGGCGGCACTTCGCGGTGCGCACGCCGCGCCCGCTGGTGTGGCTGATGGCCGACATCGACCACTTCAAGGCCGTGAACGACCGCCACGGCCACGCCGTCGGCGACCGGCTGCTCAAGGCCGTGGCGCAGGTGCTGATGGCGCAGGTGCGCGGCGCCGACTTCGTGGCGCGGCTGGGTGGCGAGGAGTTCCTCGTCGCGGCCAGCGAGCTCACGCCCGAGCAGGCGGCCACCTTGGCCGAGCGGCTGCGCGCCGAGGTGGCGGCCCTGCAGCTGCCACTGGCCGACGGCACGGTGCTGCGCTGCACCCTGAGCCTGGGTGTCTCGACCCCGTTCCTGCAGGCCGAGGCCTGGGAGGCGCGGCTGCACGAGGCCGACGACGCGCTCTACCGCGCCAAGGCCGCCGGCCGCAACCGCGTCGAGCTCGGCGCGGCCGCGGCCGCGGCCTGAGTTCACAGCCGCTCGATGGCCATCGCGGTGGCCTCGCCGCCGCCGATGCACAGCGCCGCGACACCGCGCTTCACGCCCTGCTGGCGCATCGCGCCCAGCAGCGTGACGACGATGCGCGCGCCGCTGGCGCCGATGGGGTGGCCCAGCGCGCAGGCGCCGCCATGCACGTTGACGATCTCGTGCGGCAGCTTGAAGTCCGCCATCGCGGCCATCGTGACGGCGGCGAAGGCCTCGTTCACCTCCCAGAGGTTGACGCTCTTGGCGTCCCAGCCGGCCTTCTTCAGCGCCCTTTCGATGGCGCCGGCCGGCGCGGTGCTGAACCAGGCCGGCTCCTGCGCGTGCACGGCGTGGCTGGCGATGCGCGCCAGCGGCACGAGGCCGCGCTGCCGCGCCGTGCTCTCGCGCATCAGCACCAGCGCCGCGGCACCGTCGCTGATGCTGCTGGCGTTGGCGGCCGTGATCGTGCCGTCCTTCCGGAACGCGGGCTTCAGCGTCGGGATCTTGTCGAGCTTGGCCTTGAAGGGCTGCTCGTCGTGCTTCACCACGGTGTCGCCGGCCTTGCCGGGCAGCGTGACCGGGGCTATCTCCCAGTCGAAGCGGCCGTCCTCGTTGGCCGTCTTCGCGCGCGTGGTGCTGGTGATGGCGTAGGCGTCCTGCGCCTCGCGCGTGAAGCCGTACTTGGCGGCGCAGCTCTCGGCGAACACGCCCATCGCTTTGCCACGTTCGTAGGCGTCTTCGAGGCCGTCCATCGCCATGTGGTCGAACAGCTGCGCGGCGCCGTACTTCACGCCCTTGCGCGCGAACATCAGGTGCGGCGCGTTGGTCATGCTCTCCATGCCGCCGGCCACCACCACCTGCGCGCTGCCGGCGGCCAGCATGTCGTGCGCGAACATCATCGCGCGCATGCCGCTGCCGCACATCTTGGACAGCGTCACCGCGCCGGCGCTCAGCGGCAGCCCGGCCTTCAGCGCCGCCTGGCGCGCCGGCGCCTGGCCCTGGCCGGCCATCAGGCAATTGCCGAGCAGCACCTCGTCGACGGCATCGCCGGGCACGCCGGCACGCTCGACGGCGGCCTTCACGGCCACCGCGCCCAGCTCCCAGGCGGCGAGGCCGGCGAAGTCACCCAGCAGGCCGCCGATGGGCGTGCGGGCGGCGGAGACGATGACGATGGGGTCGGTGCTCATGGCGGCAGCTCCTGCGCAGGTGGCCGTCTCGGCCGGGGCTGCATTGTCTACGCGGCGCCGCCACTATTCACGGCGCGCGGGCGCGGCCCGGGCCCGCAGAATGGCCGGCACCACCCCAGCCAACCCCAGCCAGGAGGCCAGACCATGGGCAAGCCCGCGTTTGCGTTCGTGTTCAGCAACAGCAGCCAGTTTGTGCCGATCACGACCAACGGCCAGCTCTGCACGCCGGACATGGTGATGTTCAGCTCGGACAACCAGGTCACGTTCCCGGGCTCGCTCGCCTCTCCCAACGGCACCATCACGCTGGCGCCGCCCGGTCAGCCGAAGTCGTCGCAGCAACTCACGCTGTACCCGGCCGCCTCGTCGAGCATCACGGTCGATGCCAAGAAGGCGCCGACCTTCAGCTTCGTCGTCTGCGACGGCAATGGCGACTACACGGCCTACTCTCTGGCCGGCGTGGCGCTGCAGGGCGGCGGCAAGGCGGGTTCGGGCCAGTTCCCGACCGTCGACATCACCTCCAGCGGCGTCACGACCACGATGGACCTCACCGACCGCAACAACGACGGCAACAGCTACGAGTTCTACGTGCTGGTGCAGAACGCGCAGGGCCAGATCGGCCTGATCGACCCGCGCATCGTCAACCAGATCTCGTAGGCACCTCGCCCGCCAGCAGCGCGTGGTGCACCGGCACCGCGTGCAGGAAATGCTGGCGCCGGGCCGCGTCGCCAATGGCCGCGGCGCGACGTTCCAGCTCGGCGCGGCCACGCGCCAGCGCCTCGGGCGCGCGCGGGTCGGCGGCGGCGTGCAGCGCGCGCCAGGTGCTGCACCACACGCGCAGCGGCTCGTCGGCGCCTTCGAGCGTGACGCCGCCATCGAGCACCGCCAGCACCGCACGGGCGTGCCCGGCCGCCTCGGCCGCGTGCCCGTGGGCCAGCGCGCACTCGGCCAGCACGGCGACGGCCTCCAGCGCCAGCTGCGGCTGGCCGAGCGCCTCGAACTGCGCCCGCGAAGCCTGCAGCAGCGGTTCGGCCGCGTCGGGGCGGCCCTGCATCAGCGCCGCCTGCCCGGCCACGCGCTGCGCCGCGGCCTCGGCCCAGCGGTCGCCCGCCGCGGCCAGCCGCGCCATCGCGCGCGCCGCCCAGGCGGCGGCGCCGTCGGCATCGCCGAGGTTGATGGCCACGATGCCGAGGTTGACCTCGACGATGCCCAGGTTCTGCAGCTGGCCCACCTGCTGGCACAGCTCGGCCGCGCGCTCCAGCTGGCGGTGCGCGATGTCGAACTCGCCCAGTGCGATGTGCGCGACGGCCAGGTTGGCCAGCGTGCCGCCCTCGTTGTCGGGGCGCGCCAGTGCGCGGTGCAGGCCGAGCGCGGCCTCGTAGTGGCCGATCGCGGCCTCGAGCTCGCCGCGGTCGAACGTGCTCATGCCGAGCTGGTTGAGCGCCGCGGCCTCGTGCGCCGCGTCGCCGGCCTCGCGCGCGGCGGCTAGCGCGGCATCGGCCACCGGCAGCACCTCGTCGTTGAGGCCGACGCGCCCCAGCAGGTGCATCAGCTCCACCCAGGCTGCCATGCGCACCGACGGCGCCTGCTGGCGCGCCCGTTCGACGGCCTCGCGCGCGAGCGCCAGGCCCAGCTGCGCGTCGCCGTAGTGCATGTGCCAGCGGGCCTGCCAGCGCCGCGCCGCGACGCGCGCGACGTCGTCATCGGCCTCGTCAGCGGCGCGGCCAAGCGCGGCGACGGCCTCGGCCAAACCGTCGCGGTCGGCCATGCCTTCGCAGACGCGGGCCAGCAGCAGGTGCAGCGCAGCCCGGCGCGCCGGCGCGCCTTCGCCCAGCAGGGCCAGCGCACGCCGGGCCTGCTCGCGCGAGTCGGCGTTGGCAAAGCGCTGCCGCGCGGCCTCGGCGGCCTGCTGCCAGGCCAGCGCCGCCGCCAGGCGCTCGCCGGCGCCTTCGAAGTGCAGCGCGATCTGGTCCTGCAGCGCCGCGGCGTCGGGCCGGCCGGACAGCCAGCGCGCCAGCACCGCATGCGCCGCCTCGCGCACACGGCGCAGCACGCTCAGGTAGGCCACCTGGTGCACGCTGTGGTGGCGGAATGCGAACTCGGCCGCGGCGTCGAGCCGGCTCTGCCGGTGCGGCTCGACAAAGCGGCCGGCGTGCAAGCTCGGCAGCGCGTCGGGGGCCCGGGCGTCGAGCGCGGCCAGTGCCAGGTCCCAGAAAACCGGGCCTGCGACGGCGCTGAGCTGCAGCGCGCGTCGCGCCTGGGCCGGCAGCGCGGCCAGCCGCGCCTGCAGCACACCCTTCAGCGTGGGCGGCAGGTGCAGCTCGGGCAGCCGCTCGGCGCGCAACGTCCATCGGCCCTCGGCGACCTCGATGACACCCTGGTCGAGCAGCATGTTCACGAGCTCTTCCAGGAAGTACGGGTTGCCCTCGGCGCTGTCGGCCACGCGGCCGGCCAGCTCGGCGGCCAGCGGCGCCGGGGCCTCGGCCTGCAGAGGAGCCAGCAGCGCCTGGGCCAGCGCCAGGCCCTCGGCGCTGTCGAGCGGCGCCAGGGCCAGGTCGATGCGCTCGGCCGCGGCGGCGCCCCAGTCCGGCCGGCGCTGGCGCCACTCGGGCCGCGCGAGGGCCAGCACGAGCACGGCGCGGTCCGGTCGCAGGGCGAGCAGCTCGTCGATGAGGTCCAGCGAGGCCTCGTCGGCCCAGTGCAGGTCGTCCAGCGCCAGCAGGCGCGGGCCCGGCCCCGCCGGCAGCAGCAGCTGCGCGGCGTGGTGGCGCGCGCGCTCGCGCAGGCGGCGGCCGTCGCCGGCCAGCGCCGCGACCTCGGGCACCGCGCCGAAGTCCAAGCCCACGAGCTGCCCCAGCACCGCGGCGTGGCTCGCGTCGCCCAGCGCCGGGGCGGCCCGTTCCAGCCAGGCCGCCTCGGTCACGGCCGCACCGTCGGCATCGGCCAGGCCGAAGTGCGCCATCAGCAGTCCGCGCAGCAAGCCATAGGGCCGGTGGCGATGGCGCTCCAGCGCCGCCGTCTGAACGGCCTGCACGCCCTGCACGCCTTCGGCCGGCAGCGCCGCGAGGAACTCGTCGAGCAGCCGGCTCTTGCCGAGGCCGGCCTCGGCCAGCACGCTCACCAGCACCGGGCCGGCGCCGGGCGTGGCCCGCGCCAGCGCCGTGTGCAGCTGCGCCAGCTGGGCCGCGCGCCCTTGCAGCGGGGTGCGCTGCTCCAGCACGCCGCGGCGCTGCTGCAGCTGCGGTGCCGCCAGCGCGCCGCTGACGAGGTAGGAGCGCACCGGCGCGTCGTGCCCCTTTACGGCCAGCGGCGGCTGTGGCTCCACCGCGAAGAGGCCGCGCACCAGCCGCCAGGTGTCGTGGCTGATGCGCAGGCGGCCGGGCGGCGCCGTCTGCTCCATGCGCGCCGCCAGGTTGACGGTGCTGCCGCGGATGGTGCCCTCGCCGTCGACACCGCCGCCGAGCAGCACGTCGCCGCTGCTCAGGCCCACGCGCACCGCGAAGCCGTCCCAACCGTGGCGCTGCTGCACGCGCGCGGCCTGCTGGGTGGCCTCGTGCAGCAGGGCCAGGCCGCAGGCCACGGCGCGCTCGGCGTCGTCCTCGTGCGCGCCTTCGGTGCCGAAGGCCGCCAGCAGGCTGTCGCCGGCGTACTGCATGACGCGGCCGCCGTGGCGGTCCACCAGGCTGGTGAAGGCGGCCAGCGCGGTGTCCATCACGGCCTGGATCTGCTCGGGGTCGAGCTGCCGGCCCAGGGCGGTGGAGCCGGCGACGTCGAGGAACAGCACCGTCACCTGGCGAAGCGCCTGCGCCTCGGCGTCGTCGCCACCGCTGCCGAGCGCCGCGCGCTGCGCCCGCAAGGCGGCGAGTGCGGCGTCGACGGTGGCGTCGCCCAGCAGCTCGCGCTGGGCCTGGAGGCCGGCGATGGCGGCGTCGATCTGCTCGCGGCTGAGGGCCATGTTGCCGCGGCGCTCAGCGCCCGTCGCCGCGTGCGGTCATCGAGAAGCGCTTGCTCGCCTCGTACGGGAACACGTCGTGCACGTGGCCGGCCAGGATGCGTTCCTTGCAGCCCTGCCAGAACGCGGCATCGAGCAGGTCGGCGTGGTGGGCCATGAAGACCTCGCGCACCTGCGTGTTGCCCAGCAGGAAGGGGCCGAAGGTCTCGGGGAACACGTCGCCCTTGTTGACGGCGTACCAGACCTCGCCGGACATCTCGTCCTCCTCGTTGCGGGCCGGCGGCACGCGGCGGAAGTTGCAGTCGGTGAGGTACTCGATCTCGTCGTAGTCATAGAACACCACCTTGCCGTGGCGCGTGACGCCGAAGTTCTTCCAGAGCATGTCGCCGGGGAAGATGTTCGCGGCCACGAGGTCCTTGATCGCGTTGCCGTACTCCACCACCGCGTGTGCCAGCTGCTCGGGGCTGGCCTCTTGCAGATAGATGTTCAGCGGGATCATGCGGCGCTCGATGTACAGGTGCTTGAGGATCAGCTCGGTCTGGCCGTCGCCGTCGCGGTCGGAGATTTCCAGCACGCTGGGGCAGAACTTCTTCAGCTCCTCCACCAGTTCGTCCTCGAAGCGCGCGAGCGGGAACGCGACGTTGCTGAACTCCAGCGTGTCGGCCATGCGGCCGACGCGGTCGTGCTGCTTCACGAGCAGGTACTTGCTCTTGATCAGCTCGCGCGTGGTGTCCTTCTGCGGCGGGTAGTAGTCCTTGATGACCTTGAACACGTACGGGAACGAGGGCAGGTCGAACACCAGCATCACCATGCCCTTGATGCCCGGCGCGATGCGGAACTTGTCGGAGCTGTGGCGCTGGTGCGCCATGAAGTCGCGGTAGAACAGGTTCTTGCCGTGCTTCTGCAGACCGAGGGCGTTGTAGAGCTCGTGGCGCGGCTTGCGCGGCATCATCGAGCGCAGGAACTGCACCGTGGCGCTGGGCACCTCCATGTCCACCATGAAGTAGGCCCGCGCGTAGCTGAAGATCATCAGCAGCTCGTCCTCGCCGAACAGCGCTGCGTCGATGACGAGCTTGCCCGACGCGTCGTGCAGGATGGGCAGGGCCAGCGGCGTCTCGGTGAAGCCGTTGATGATCTTGCCCACCAGGTAGGCGCCCTTGTTCCGGTAGAACAGGCTCGACAGCACCTGGATCTGGAAGTTGGCGCGCGGCCGGAAGCCGCCGAGCTCGCCGAGCATGGCCTGCACGACATGCTCGACATCGCGGTCGAGGTCGCGGAACTCGCGCTGCAGCTGGAAGTTCGTGACGATGCGCTTCCAGGTCTCGTGCAGCGTCTCGCGCGTGGGGTAGTAGGCGCGGTAGGTGGGCAGCGCCGCGGGCTCGTCGTTCTCGATGTACTCGGTGCTGACGGCCGGCCGCACGAAGATGAAGTCGTTGTGGAAGTAGCTGCGGTGCAGCAGCTTGGACGTGACGGAGTTGAAGAAGGTCTCGGCCAGCTCGGGCTGCCGGTGCCCCGTGAGCAGGCCGATGTAGTGCAGCTTGGCCTGCTGCCAGGTGTCCATGCCCAGGGCGTCGATGGCGAACTCGGCGCGCAGCCGCTGCACGGCCTCGTTGACGCGCAGGTCGTAGTACTCGATGCGCTCGCGCTGGGCACGCTGCTGGCCGTGCCAGTCGGCGTTCTCGAAGCGGCGCTGCGCCGCGGCGCTGGTCTCGCGGAACAGCCGGTAGTGGCGGTTGAAGCCGTCGATCAGCGCCTGCGCGATGTCGAAGGCCCGGCTGTCGGTGAGCTGGTTCGGGAACATGCGCGGCATCCTACGACGCCGGCCACAGCCGCCGCCGCCAGGCTTCGACCACCGCGTCCAGCGCGTCCAGGGCCGGCGGGCCGGCGTCCTCGCGCCGGAAGACCTCGTGCGTGGCGGCGGCGCAGCGGGCCTGCCAGCGTGTCCAGGTGCCGTCGGCCACGTCGGCGGGCTCGTAGCTCGCGGCCAGGCCGAACAGGCCCGCCTGCGCCAGCTCGGCCGCGAGCCGCGCGAAGTCCGCCGGCGGCAGGGCCGCGGCCTGCTCGCGGTCGACCGTGCGGAAGCGCGACTTGCCGGTGACGCTGAGCAGCGCACGGCCGTCGCGCCCGAAGCGCAGCCGCAGGCCCTCGGGGCAGCCGCTGCAGTCGCGCTCCCAGACGATCTCCTGCACCGCCGCGGCGCCGGTGCAGCCGGCGGCCGGCACCGCGCCGGCGCAGGCCACGCACAGGGGCAGCGCCAGCAGCAACGCGGGGTGCGGGGGTCTCATCGGTTCGATGCTAGACCTCCCCCCCGACCGCTGGGCCGCGGTGCACCGCCGGCTCACGTAAACCCTGTGAGACGCCCGGCACCTGCTTTTGAGAATGACATGACACAACACCAGATGCCCGGAGGATCCCCCCCATGACGACAACCCGTCGACTGCCTCGTGCGCTGGCTGCGGCCGGCCTGTGGCTGCTGGGCGGCGCGCTGCTGGCGCCCGCCGCGAGGGCCCAGGCCCCGCAGGCCGCCTCACAGGCCGCCGCCCACCCCACGCGGGCCTACTGGCTCGACCAGCGCCAGGCCGCCGCCGCGCGGGCCGCCGGCGGCGCCGAGCGCGTGCTGTCGGCGAGCCGGTTCCGCGCGCTCACGCTCGACGGCGCCGGCCTCGGCGGCCTGCTGCAGTCGGCACCGGCGGAGTTCAGCGCCGCGGCACGCCAGAACCCGCTGGTCGTGGCGCTGCCCGACCCCAGCGGCGGCTTCCAGCGCTTCCAGGTCGTCGACTCGCCGGTCATGGAGCCGGCCCTGGCCGCCCGCCACCCCGGGATCCGCACCTACGCCGGCCGCGGCATCGACGACCCGACGGCCTCGCTGCGCCTGAGCGTCACGCCGCTGGGCCTGCAGGCCTCGGTGCGCTCGTCGCGCGGCGGCTGGTACATCGAGCCGGTCTACAAGCTCGACCAGAGCCTGTACGGCAGCTTCTGGCGCCGAGACGCGCTGCCGACCACGCGCCCGGCGCTGGCCGAGCCCTTCGTCGCACAGGCGATGCTGCAGCTGGAGCGCGGCCGCTACCGCGCCGATGACACCGTGCTGCTGCAGGGCGCGGGCTTCGCGCCACAACGCACGGTGCTGGTGAGCGTGCGGCGCGCCGGCGACAGCGCGCCGATCCAGGTGTTCAGCGTCACGGCCAACGCCGAGGGCGTGCTCAGCACCACCTTCAAGGCCGACCCGTACCAGCGCAGCGGCAGCCTCGAGGTGACGGCCACCGACGGCCGCAGCACCGCGGTGGCCAGCTACCGCGTCGTGCCCGACGCCGAGCCGCTGCTGGCATCGGTGGGCAACCAGCTGCGCACCTACCGCCTCGCGCTGCTCAGCGACCCCGGCTACGCCACCTACTTCGGCGCCGCCAACGTGACGGCCGCCAAGGTGGCGCTGATGAACCGCGTGACGCAGATCTACGAGGACGAAACCTCGATCCGCCTCGTGCTGATCGGCGACAACGACCGCCTCAACCTCAACACGGCGGCGCAGTTCTCGGGCGCCAACGGCCCCTGCGGCGGCGCGGCCTGCTTCACGACGGCCACCGTGTCGTGCTCCGGCGCCACGCTGACGCGCACGCGCACCGTGATCGGCCTGCTGATCGGCGCCGGCAACTTCGACATCGGCCACATCGGCGTCGGGGCCGGCGGCGGCGGCATCGCCAGCCTGGGCGTGGTGGGCGCCAGCGCCAAGGCGCAGGGCTGCACCGGCCTGCCCACGCCGGTGGGCGACGTGTTCGCGGTGGACTACGTGGCGCACGAGATGGGCCACCAGTTCGCCGGCAACCACACCTTCAACGGCGTCGTGGGCTCGTGCTCGGGCGGCAATCGCAGCGCGGCCACCTCGGTCGAGCCGGGCAGCGGCTCGTCGATCATGGCCTACGCCGGCATCTGCGGCACCGACGACCTGCAGCCGCACAGCGACCCCTACTGGTCGCAGCGCAGCTTCGACGAGATCACCACCTACGTGGGCAGCACCGAGACCAACCTGATCGAGGTGCAGCAGGTGGCGCTCACCGGCTTCACCACCAACGGGCTGCAGTTCCAGCTGCGCTATGCCGGCGCGGACTCCGCGGCCATCGTGCGCGGCAGCAACTTCACGACGGCCGGCGTCCAGGCGGCCATCCAGGGCATCGCGGGCTGGCCCGCAGGCGCCACGGTCAGCGTCAGCGCGCTCACCGACAACGGCTTCACCGTCACCTTCGGCGGCACGCTCGCCGGCGTCGACGTGGCGCCGCTGGAGGTGGTGGGCGTGAGTGCCGGCGCCAGCGGCTTCGCCAACGACATCGTCAAGGGCGGCCTCACCACGCGCGGCGGCGCCGTCACGGCCACCGGCAACGGCATCCCGACGGCCACGGCGCCCGCCGGCTTCACGATCCCGCTGCGCACGCCGTTCCAGCTGACGGGCAGCGGCAGCGATCCCGACGGCGACACGCTCACCTACCTGTGGGAGCAGACCGACCGCGGCGGCGCCGCCGGCACCGGCCTCACCAGCAACACCAAGACCAACGGCCCGCTGTTCCGGCAGTTCAGCTTCCGTGCCAGCGTCAGCGAGCCCGACAGCCTGCTGTACAACTCGCCGGGCCAGAACGCGGTGTCGACCAACCCGACCCGCGTGTTCCCCGACCTGCCGCAGCTGCTGGCCAACGAGACCAACGCCGAGAGCGGCACCTGCAGCGCGCTGGCCGGCGTGGCACAGATCAACTGCTTCTCGGAGTTCCTGCCCACGGCCGACTACGTGGGCTTTGCCGGCGTCAACGCCAGCCCGGCACGCCTGAACTTCCGGCTCACGGTGCGCGACGGGCGCGGTGGCGTCAACAGCGCGAACACGGTGCTGACGCTGGCGCCGGGCACCGGCCCCTTCCTGGTGACGGCACCCAACTCGGCCGTCACGCTGGACGGTGCCGACATCACCACCGTGACCTGGTCGGTGGCCGGCACCAACGCGGCGCCGATCAACACGACGCAGGTGCGCATCCTGCTGTCCACCGACGGCGGCCTGACCTGGCCGACCGTGCTGAACAACGGCACCGCCAACGACGGCAGCGAGGGGGTGACGATGCCCAACGTGGCCACGACGCAGGCGCGGGTGCGCGTCGAGGCCGTGGGCAACGTGTTCTTCGACGTCTCGAACGCCAACTTCGCGATCCGCTTCACGGGCGACGTCGACGGCAACGGCGTCATCAGCTGCGCCGACGTGACGCTGATCACGCGCTACCTCGGCCAGGTCATCGGCAGCCCCGGCTACGTGGCGGCCTACGACTTCAACCGCGACGGCATCATCAACAGCGTCGACCTGGGCTACGTGCAGAAACGCCTGCCCCGCGGCACCGTCTGCGCCCCGCGCGTGCGCGGCGGCTGACGCTACAGGACGCCGGGCCCGAAGCTGCTGTCGGCCGCGTCACCCGCGGCCGCGCCTTCGGGCCCGCGCGGGTAGCGCTTGATGGCGGCGCCGAACTTGGCCACCACGTCCTCGCGCCGCTCCATCGTCACGTCCAGGTCCTTCAGCAGGCCGTCCTGCAGGCCGTACACCCAGCCGTGCACGGCCACGGCCTGGCCCCGGCCCCAGGCGTCCTGGATCACGGTGGACAGCGCGACGTTGCCCACCTGCTCGATCACGTTCATCTCGCACAGCACGTCTTCCTGCTGCGCGGGCGACAGGTGTTCCAGGCGCCGGCGGTGGCGCAGGCGCACGTCCTGCACGTGGCGCAGCCAGTTGTCGGCCAGGCCGATGCGCAGGCCGTGCAGGGCCGCCCGCACGCCGGCACAGCCGTAGTGCCCGACGACGAAGATGTGCTGCACCTTCAGGTGCTCCACCGCGAACTGGACGGTGCTCAGCGCGTTGAGGTCGCTGTGCACCACCAGGTTGGCCACGTTGCGGTGCACGAAGACCTCGCCCGGGTCGAGCCCGGTGATCTCGTTGGCCGGCACGCGGCTGTCGGCGCAGCCGATCCACATGTAGCGCGGGTTCTGCTGCTTGGCCAGCCGCGTGAAGAAGCCTGGGTCGGCGGCCTTCTTGGCCGTGGCCCAGGCGCGGTTGTTGGTCAGCAGGCGGTGCGGCATGGCGGGATCACATCGTCTCGGCAAACAGCTCGCGGCCGATCAGCATGCGGCGGATCTCGCTGGTGCCGGCGCCGATCTCGTAGAGCTTGGCGTCGCGCCACAGGCGGCCCAGCGGGTATTCGTTGATGTAGCCGTTGCCGCCGAAGAGCTGGATGCCCTCGCCGGCCATCCAGGTGGCCTTCTCGGCACACCACAGGAT
>JAIXTY010000210.1 GCA_027483705.1 Rubrivivax sp. | reverse complement strand
GTCGTGGATCGTGGTGATCTGGCCGTGGCGGATGCCCAGCGCCTCGTGCACCACCTTCACCACCGGCGCCAGGCAGTTGGTGGTGCAGCTGGCGGCGGTGACGATGGTGTCGCGCGTGGGCTCGTAGCGGTGCTCGTTGACGCCGACGACGATGTTCAGCACGCCGCCGGTCTTCACGGGGGCGGCGACGATGACGCGCCGGGCGCCGCGCTCCAGGTGGCCACGGATGGTCTCGGGCGTGAGGAACCTGCCCGTGCACTCCAGCACCAGATCGACACCGAGATCGCCCCACGGGATCTCGGCCGGGCTTGCGTGGCTGCTGAAGCCCAGGCGCCGCGAGCCCAGGGCGATGCTGGCCTCGCCCTCGGCCTCGATGTGCTCGCGCCAGCGCCCCTGCACACTGTCGAAGGCCAGCAGGTGCGCGGTGGCGGCCGCGCCGCCCTTCAGCTCGTTGAGGTGCACCACCTCGAGACGGTTGCCGGCCCGCGGATCGTCGGCCGGCCGCTCGGCGGCCCCCATCGCCGCACGCAGCGCCAGCCGACCGATCCGCCCCATGCCGTTGATGCCCACACGCATGCGCTTGTCCTCCGATGATTCCAGTTTCGTCGAAGGATCTTCGATCGTCGTGACACGACGATGACAGTCTGCCGACCCGTACTCCGCCCCCACCGGCCGTGCGTTGAGCGCCGCTCGAGACTCCTGCCACGGCGGCCAGTGCCGATGGCCGATGGTGACGAGGAATTCACGGATTCGGCGAGTCGCGTCGCCTTGCGAAACATCCCGTCGCAAAGCCCCGCCAGAGCGACAGGTGCCCCTGCGACGGTCCGTTGATAGCGTGATGTCTCTGAATGCTGCGGACATCGGCTGACACCAGCCAACGGGAACCAGATGGGTGAGCAATGAACAGTCATTTCGAATGGCCTGAAGCGCATGCTCTGCCTGCGCCGCCGCCCAGGCAAGAGATGCCGAATCGGCCAGTGTTGGCGGATGCAAGGCTGGCCCTCGGGGCGCTGCTGCCGCCCTTGGCCGCGTGCGGTGGCGGTGGGGGAGACGGCAGCGAGGCAGCCAGCGGATCCGGCAGCAGCCTGCCCACACCCCCACCACCTTCACCCGTGGCACCCACCGCCGCGCAGGCGGCGCGCCTGCTCCTGCAGGCCCAGTTCTCCGCCTCTGATGCTGAGGTGGCGGCGGTCACCCGGCTGGGCTACGCCCGATGGCTGGATGAACAGTTCGCCATGCCGGTTTCCGAGAAGGCCTGGGACTGGCTGAACGCGCGCGGCTACAACCAGATCAACGGCGACATCCGCTACTACGACAGCTTCTACCCCGGCGACTTCGCGTTGTGGAAGCAGCTGTTCACCTCGCCCGACGGCGTGCGCAAGCGCGTGAGCCTGGCGCTGAGCGAGTTCTTCGTCGTCTCGATGTTCGGCCTCGACATCGGCTGGCGCAGCCACTACATCGCCCACTACTGGGACCTGCTCAACGCCAACGCCTTCGGCAACTTCCGCCAGCTGCTCGAGGACGTGACCCTGAGCCCTGCGATGGGCGTGTACCTCAACACCCGCGGCAACCAGAAGGAGAACCCCGCCACCGGGCGGCTGCCCGACGAGAACTACGCGCGCGAGGTGATGCAGCTGTTCACCATCGGCCTGGTCAAGCTCAACATCGACGGCACCCCGCAGCGCGACAGCGAGGGCCGGCCGATCGAGACCTACAGCCAGGACGACGTGACCAACCTCGCCCGGGTGTTCACCGGCTACGACCTCGACAACACCGGCAACGTCAACACGCTCGAGCCCATCCAGCAGCGCACCATCTCCGGCACGATGCGCTCGAAGCTGCCGATGACGCTGGACGCCAGCAAGCACCCATCGCCCAGCTCGACGAGCCGTCACTCGACGCTGCAGGCCAGCTTCCTCGGGGTCACGATCCCGGCCAACACCGACGGCACGGTGGCGCTGAAGACGGCGCTGGACACCCTCTTCAACCACCCGAACGTCGGCCCGTTCTTCGGGCGGCAGATGATCCAGCGGCTGGTCACCAGCGACCCGAGCCCGGCCTATGTGGCGCGAGTGGCCAGGGCGTTCAACGACAACGGCGCCGGTGTCCGCGGTGACCTGAAGGCGGTGTGGCGCGCGGTGCTGCTCGATCCGGATGCGCGCAGCGAGGCCACGCTGACGAACCCGGGCTGGGGCAAGGTGCGCGAGCCGATGGTGCGCTTCGTGCAATGGGGCCGGACCTTCCCGCTGTCGTCGGCGGCCGGCAGCTGGAAGATCGGCGACCGCAGCGACGTCGCCACGAGCCTGGGCCAGAGCGTGTTGCGCTCACCCTCGGTCTTCAACTTCTTCAGGCCGGGCTACGTGCCGGCGGGCACGGCGCTGTCGGCCACCAGGACGACGGCGCCCGAGTTCCAGATCATCAACGAGACCAGCGTCGCCGGCTACCTGAACTACATGCAGGGCGCCATCCAGAACGGCCTCTTCGTGACGGCGCCCGACCAGCCCAACAGCGGCAGCAACGCCAGAAACGGCTTCGACATCAAGCCGAACTACAGCGCCGAACTGGCGCTGGTGAACGACCCCGCGGCGCTGGTGGCACGGCTGAACCTGCTCCTCACCGGCAACCAGCTGTCCGCGGCCACGGTGACGACCATCGTCAATGCCGTCACCGCAATCAACGTCACCAGCACGAGCACCGATGCGGTGAAGCTCAACCGGGTTGCCGCCGCGGTGTTGCTAGTGATGGCCTCACCCGAATACCTCATCCAGAAGTAGGCCTCCACGATGAACCCCGACCCCCGACTCCTGGCCCGGCGTGCCTTTCTGCAGCGCACAGGGCAGCTGGGCCTGGCCGGCGTGGCCGCGCCGTTTGCGCTGAACCTGGCCGCGTTGGGCGAGGCGGCCGCCTTCAACGCCACCGACTACAAGGCGCTGGTCTGCGTGTTCCTCTACGGCGGCAACGACCACGGCAACACGCTCGTGCCCTTCGACGACACCAACTACGACCGCTACAGCACCATCCGCGGTGGCGGGCCGGGGCGCACGGCCGGCGGCATTGCGCTGGCGCAGGCCAGCCTGGCCGACACGGTGCTGCGGCCGGCCGCCGGTTCGCCGGCACTGGCCCACGGCCTGAGCTACGCGCTGCACCCGTCGCTGTCGGCACTCAAGCCGCTGTTCGATGCCGGCCGGCTGGCCGTGCAGCTGAACGTCGGCCCGCTGGTGGTGCCGCTGACCAAGGCGCAGTACGCCAGCCCCAACCGCACAGCCTACCCGTTGCCACCGCGCCTGTTCTCGCACAACGATCAGCAGTCGGTGTGGCAGTCGTCGTCGCCCGAGGGCTCCACCATCGGCTGGGGCGGCACGCTGGGCGACCTGGCGCTGTCCAGCAACACCGAGGCCGTGTTCACCTGCATCTCGGTCACCGGCAACGCCGTCCTGCTGGCCGGCGCCACGGCGCTGCCCTACGCCGTGGGGCGCATGGGCGCGGTCGCGATCTCGGGCGTGAAGAACAATGTCTACGGCTCGTCGGCCGTGCGTGATGCCCTGCGCACGCTGCTCCAGCGCAGCAGCAGCCAGACGCTGGAGAACGAGTACCTCCGCGTCGTGCAGCGCTCGATGGCCAGCGAAGGCCAGGTGACGACGGCCCTGGGTGCGGTGACCCTGGACACGGCCTTTCCGTCCACGGGCCTGGCCGACCAGCTGAAGATGGTGGCGCGGCTGATCGCGGCCCGCTCCGCGCTGGGCGCCAAGCGCCAGGTCTTCCTGGTGTCGCTCGGCGGCTTCGACCTGCACGACAACCTGATGGCCAGCCACCCGGGCCTGCTGGCGCAGGTGGGCGATGCGCTCGCGGCCTTCCACGAGGCCACCGTGCGGCTTGGTGTGGCGGACAAGGTCACCGCCTTCACGGCCTCGGACTTCGGCCGCACGCTCAGCTCCAACGGCGACGGCTCCGACCACGGCTGGGGCAGCCACCACGTCGTCATGGGTGG
This sequence comes from Rubrivivax sp., assembly GCA_027483705.1. Taxonomy (GTDB): domain Bacteria; phylum Pseudomonadota; class Gammaproteobacteria; order Burkholderiales; family Burkholderiaceae_C; genus Rubrivivax. Next base: position 8,636 of record JAIXTY010000210.1, on the reverse strand, counting down.
CGCGGTGCGCGGCCAGCGCTTCTACGGCACGGCGCCGTCGGTGAGCGTCAACGGCCCGGACGATGTCGGCCAGGGGCGGCTGCTGCCCACCACGTCGGTCGACCAGTTCGTCGCGACACTGGCCCGCTGGTTCGGCGTCAGCGCCAGCGAGCTGCCGCTGGTGGTGCCCAACATCGGCCGCTTCGGCGGCGCAGGCTATCCGACGGATCTCGGGTTCCTGGCGTGATCCCGCGCCGGCGGGTGCTGCTGCTGGGCCTGGTGAGCCCAATCGCACACGGCTCGCCGGACCGCATGGCTCTCGACATGGCCGTGGAGTCCAGCGAGTTCATGCGCCGCAGCGCCTACCGCGCGGTGGCAAGCCTCAGCCGCGACGACGCGCCCTCCGGTGCCTACGGCCCGGTCAACCGGGCCTGGGAGCAGGGCGGCCGCGTGGGGCGCTGGTACATCGAGGAACAGCGCCACGGCGCCGACCTCGTCGTGGGCGGCGTGGTTCAGCACGATGAGCGGGCCATCGAACGCGGGCTGGGCATCCTGCGCTGGGGCTTCGCGCAGCAGCGGCCTGACGGTGGTTTCGCGTGTCCCGACGCCTTCCACAGCGCCTCGTTCTTCGTCGAGGCGGTGGCGCATGCACTGCTGGTAATGGCCGCGTCGACCCAGGCCGACCGCCACCGGCCGGCCATCGACGCCATGAAGGCGCCCTTGCACGCGGCGGCCCGGTGGATGGTCTCGCCGGCCGTCGAGCCCGACGGCCGGCGTCGCAACGAGCCCTTCACGCACCGGCGTCACCTGGTCGGGGCTGCGCTGGGCGAGGCGGGTGTTCTGCTTGCCGACGACGAGCTGGTGAGCCGCTCGGTGGTGTACATCCGCGACGGCCTTGCGCTGCAGCACCCGCTCGGCTTCAACCCGGAGCGCGGCGGCCCCGACAGCAGCTACCACGCGATCGGCCTGCTGTATGCGCTGCGCCACCTCGCCATCGTCGATGACGCGGGTCTGAGGCAGCCCCTGACCGCGATGCTGCAACGGGGAGTCGCCTGGCTCGCCACGCGGGTGGCGGCGGATGGTTCGGTCTCGACCGCGGGCAACACGCGGGTCGGCGATGGCGCCCGCGAGACGGGCCGTTCGGGTCAGCCCAAGCGCGTGGCGGTGGGTGCGGTCTCGCGAGCGCTGCACTACTGGTCGGTCGTCTCGGGCGAGGCGCGCTACGGCGATCTGGCCCGCCGGGTGGCGATGCAGGCCGGCCAGTGGCGCTAGCCGCCGTTCATGGCGGCGCGATCCTCGTTCATGCAACGGGGCCACCCTCCGCCGCCGAGGCCACCACGGCGTCGGGCCGCTCGCCCACGGTGCGGCCCATTCACCAACCGCCACGGCCGCGCATCGATGTCGCCCTCGATTCGCACCGCGACCTGCGGGACCACCTGTTCCGCCTGCCCCTGCACGACGAGAGCTGGCCCGACCACATGCTCGTGCAGCTCATCTCCATGGACGCCGAGCCGGGTCAACCGACGCGGGGCTCTCATGACGTGACTGGCCAGCGCTGCCGGGCTGCTGGTGTCCACCGGCATCGGCGGCTGCAGCATGCTCACGCGGCCGGCAGGCGATCGCCCGGGCCGTCGAGGCCTCCTGGCGCTCACAGCGTGCCGTTGCGCAGCGCCAGCGCCACCGCCTCGGTGCGGCTGGCGGCGCCGAGCTTGCCCAGGATCGCCGAGACATGGTGGCGCACGGTGATCGACGAAAGGCCCAGAGCCTCGCCGATGGCGCGGTTTGAACGGCCCTTGCCCAGCAGCGCCAGCACCTGGCGCTCGCGCGTGGTGAGCGCCGAGTCGCCCGGCGTGCCGGGCGGACGCGGACGCCGCGCATCGAAGCCCAGGGCCTGCAGCGCCTTCCTCAACGATCCGTTCGCCGTGCGCAGCTGCACGTTGGCCGCCTTGAGTTCGGCGTTGTGCACCGCCTGCAGCTCCGCTTCGCGGCGTGCCTTGTCCAGCTCGAAGCGAGCCGCCAGCGCGGACATGCGGCGGTCGGCGCGGTCGCGGTTGAGCTGCTGGTCGATGCGCCTCAGGCTCTCGCTGGCCTCCAGCGCCGCCTCGAAATCGCCGAGCGCCTTCAGGCTCAGCATCAGGTCGTGGCAGGCTTCGCGCAGCTCGCCGACCTGGCCGGCCCGCTCCGCGGCTTTGCGCGCCTGCTTCAGGCACGCCACCGACTCCGGGTAGCGACCCAGTTCGCGCAGGACCTCGCCCTCGCGGGCGAGCAGCTGGCGCACCTCGCGATCGAATCCGCCGGCACGAGCGCGGGCCTGCGCGGCGTGCAGGACCTCGAGCGCCTCGGCGCCACGCCCGCACGCAGCCAGTGCCACGGCCAGGTTCGCCCGCACCACGAACATCGCCGCCGTCGAGACCTCCGGGCTGTCTGCCACCTCCGCGGCGCGAGTCAGCGGACCGATCGCCTCTTCGGCGCGCCCCACGTCGACGTAGCAGCGCCCGACGTTGTTGAGCGCCGAGATGAGCGACTCCGCCGTGTGGTGCGGCGACTCGGCGCACTCGGCCCACTGCTTCAGCTGCTCCTCGTGGCTGGCACCAAGGTGGCGCCGCACCACGATCAGGTTGTCCTGGATGCGCCGCGAGCGGATCGGGTCGTTCAGACGCTGGGCGATCTGCAAGGCGGACTCGAACTCGCGCACGGCACCGTCGAGGTCGTCGTTGACCAACAGCGCGACGCCCAGCGAACGCAGGCAGTCACACTCGATCTCGGGCTGGCCGCGCAGGCGGGCGAGGTCAGCGCCGCTGACGAGGTGCCCCACGGCGCGGTCGCTGGCATCGGTGACGATCAGGGCCCTGCCGGCCAGGCCGTGCAGCTCGGCCTCGCGTTCCGTGGCCGGACCCTCGGCGATCAGCGACAGACCCTCAAGGGCCAACGCCAGCGCGGCCTTGGGCTCCTTGCTCATCGCGTCGGCAGCGGCTGCGCAGAGCCGGTCGATCCGCTGCGCGAGGCTCGGTGTGGCGTCGCGGGCCCGGGGCCGGGCAGACGACGACGGGGCACGCAACAATGAAACAGTCTGGTGCATGGCGGAGCCAAGTGGCCGGGCAATGCCCGGCGGGTTTGCGATAAGCGACCTCAACCAGCAAGAAGCGTGCATAGTTTCCGGCAGGCCGGGCACCCCGCATTCCTGGCGGGAAATGATCGGTGCCGAGGGCCGAACCAAGGACCGACGGCCGACGGTCAGTCACACACTGACATCGACGGGCGCCGCCTGAGCGTACGTTTGTACGATGTCGCAGCCCATCGGGCACGCTGGAATCGATTGGCGTCGAACTCCCTTGAGCGCCAGCACGCGCCTGCCCCGATGAACACAACCCACGCACTGCCCCCCGTTGTCGCACCTGGTGCCTGCTGGTGCACCGGACACAACGCGCAGTGTGATGGGCGCGCGCTGGCCGGCGGCCGCGGCACCGGTTTGCGGCCCCGCGCTTTCGAGGGGCATCACTAGCCGATCGCGCCGCGTTCGTGGTCGCGCCCATGGAAGCCGTGCAGGTGCCCGTCATCGAGGGTTCGGAGGCCTGGGGCAGCTTCCTCAAGGCCGCCGTCAAGGACGCGCACGGCTGGATGCCCTCGGTGATCGCCGCGGCGGCCTTGCGGCTGCGCGAGCTGGCGGCGCTCACCCCGCAGGGCGGTTCGAGTTCACCGGTGCAGGCCGCCATCGGCCTGATCGAGACGGATCCATCGCAATGGTCGCGCCGGCTCGTCAACCAACTCGTCAAGCTGATGCTCGACGGCCTGTCGGCAGCGGGCCCGACAGCGGGCTCGGCCGGCCGGGATCGGGCCGGGCAGGTGCCGGCGCGCGCCCTGTCCATCGTTTCCGACGAGGCCGTGGATGAGGAGATCGCCGTGGCCCGCTCGACCCAGGCGGTCGAGGCCGAAGCCGAGCCGGTGCTGCTCGAGCTCGCGGCGCTGTGCTCGTCGCTGCGGGGGCTGCCGAGGGTCTCGCCTGAAGCCTATCCGTTGCGGCCCGGCCTCGTGGCGCGGGCAGTGAGGAACGCGGTCACGGAGCTGCAGCCGCCGGCACGGGTGCGGCTTGCGCTGGTGCAGGCGCTGACACACGCCATCGCGCGCGAACTGCCCGCGGTGTACCGGCGGCACCTGGACTGGATGGACCGCTGGGGCGTTCAGCCCACCCCCTACTCCGTCAAGCGGCCTCCTTCGCACGCCCGGGCCGAGTCTTTCCAGACCACGTCACCGGCGGTCCTGTCGACGACGCGGCCGTCCCTGCCTGGCCATGCGGGCATCGCCAGCCTGCTGGGGCAGGCCTCCGAGCGCTTCGACATCCCGGCCGAGGCCCTGCCGTTGCTGCAGCGCCTGCAGGGCCCGCTCGAACGCCTGATGCAGACGCCAGCGGCGGCTGCGGCGGCGGCCCAGCACCCCGCCTGGCAGCTGCTGGATCGCCTGCTCACCGCCGCAGCGGTCCATGGCGAGCTGCGCGACGCACAGGGCCCCGCGGGCCGGGCGCTGGAGGCAGCGCTGAAATCGATCGAGTCGGCCGGCCCGTCGGATGCCGGGCCGTTCGAGGCGGCCATCGCGGCCGTCGACTTCAGGGCCTCCAGCCTGCTCGAGGAACAGGCCGACTGGGTCGAGCGCGAGGCCGACGAGATCCGCGCGGCAATGGACCTGGACACCCTGCGCACACGGCTGCGGGCGCAGATCGGCGAGCACCTCGACGGGGTCGGCGTGCCGCCGGCCGTGCGCCAGTTCCTGCTCGGCGCCTGGGCGATGGCCCTGGCCCACAGCGCCACCGCCGAGGGCACGGACAGTGCCCAGTTCGGCGCCCAGATGGCGCTCGTCGACGAACTGTTGGCCCTGTTCGAGAAGCCGGTGCGCGGATCCCGGCACCTCGACATCGCCAAGCGGCTGCTGACCCATGCGCGGCTCGGGCTGGTCGATGCCGGCTGGGCGCCGGACGCGGTGAGTTCCGAGCTGGGCAGGCTCAAGATCGCGCTGCTGGAGTGGCCGGGCCGCCCCGTGGCGGCGGCCGACCCGACCCGCAAGCCGGCCGCCACGCCCGGCGCAGTCACGCCAACGAGCCGGCCGCGGCTGGCGGACAGCGGATTTCACGCGCCTTCGACGATCACGACGGCCCCCACGGCCTCGACACCGCCCCCGCCGGCCGACGAGGCCGAGCAGTGGGTGGAGACCTTGCCGCGCGGCGCCTACTGCCGGATGTTCCTGCTCGGACGCTGGATGACGACGCGGCTGGTGTGGACCAACGGCAGCCGGACGATGTTCGTCTTCACCAGCCGCCATGGCGGGCGCGTGCACGCGATCTCGCGCCAGTCCTTGCGCAAGCTCGTCGACAGCGGCCTGGCCGAGGTCGTGCAGCCGGGGCAGTTCGTCGAGACAGCCGTCAAGGACCTGGCTTCGCCCGCCTGGGCCGGCGTGCCGAGCACGGGCACACCGGGGGCCCTGGGACGCAGCGACTCATCGCGGCCCGGGGCGCAGCCGTGAGCAGTGCTGCCGGGCCCCCTTCCCCTTGCGACGAGACCGGCCTGCTCATCGTTCGGCAGGCCGCCGAAATCTGCGACTTCCCGATGGCCGCACTCGGCCTGGCCGACGGATCGTGGGCGAGCTGGGTCCGGCGCCTGGGCCCGGCCGGCGAGCCTCCACCCACCGACCCCGCGCTGGGGCAGTTGCTGCTGCAGCGCGACGACGACCTGGTCGTCGCCGATGCCCGGCAGGACCCGCGCCTGGCCTCGTCGCCGCTGGTGCAGGAGCCCGCGGGCACGCGGGCTTTCGGGGCCTTCGTGGTTCGCCAGGCCGACGGCCGCCCGTGCGCGACGCTGTGCGTGATGGACCGGCGACGGCGGCCGCTGCGGCCCGCCGAGGCAGCGCACCTGCGGGCCCTGGCCGCGATGCTGGGCACGCGACTCGGCGGCGCGGTCGACCTCGGGCAGATGGAGCGGCTGCTGCATCGCCACGCCGACAGCGGGCTGCTGGTGCTGGCGCGCGAGGCCCCGCATGGCGTGATCGCCACCAGCGCGGCGCTTGCCTTGGCGCTTGATGGCGACGAACCGGCTGCGCGCCTCCTGCGGCAACGTCTCGAAGGCGCCAGGCCGCCGGCGTCGGCCAGCTGCGAACGCCTGCCGTTGCCGCGGCCGGGGGCTTCGCGCTGCGCCGAGATCGAGATCCTCTGGGCCCCGACCGCGGCGGCCGCCGACGGCCGCGGCCCCTACTGGCTCGGCCTCGTGCGCCCACCGGATGGCGACCCCGCCGCTCGCGACGTCATCGACCTGCGCATCGACACGCTGCTGGCCTGGCTCCGCGGGCTGCCACCGCCCCGGGGGCAGCGCCTCCTGGGGCTGGTCGGCCTGGTGCAGCGCCATCCCGCCTCACCCGAGGCGCAGCAGGTGGTGAGCTGGTGCCTGGACCGCATGGCCCTGCGGCTGCAGGCCCACCTGCGCGAAGCCGCGTGGACCACGGCACCGGCGGGACTGCTGGCCTGGGCCCTGGACCTGGCGCCCGATGGCGACGCCGGCCCACGGCTCGAGGCCCTGCAGGCCCAGCTGTCGCGCCCGATGCACCTGGATGGCGCGACCCTGCAGATTGCGGTGCGCATGGGCGTGCATCGGCTCGCGCCGCAAGGGCCCGATCGCGACGACCTGCATGCCGCATTCGGCGCGCTCCGGCAGGCGATGACCGACACCACCGGCCCGCGCGTGCAGCGGCCCTTGCCCGACGGGACCACACCACCGCGCCCCGACCGCCCGCGCATCCTGCCCGGCACCCGGGCCGGCGAACGCCTCGAACTGGCCTTCGACCTGTACTGCAGCGTGAGGACCGGCCAGGTCGCGAAGCTGCAGCTGCTGCCCTGTGCCGACGGCGAGGTGGTGGCGATCACGCAGGCCGATGGCGACTCGGTGCGTCTGATGCAGGCCTTCTTCACGGCGATCGAGCGCTGGGCCGGGCGCCACCGCGGCGCGATCGCCGGACGCGACCTGCTCGTCGAGCTGCCGGCCGGCGCGCTGGCGCATCCGGCCGCGGTGGCGGTTCTGCGGCAGTTCGCGACACGTCAGCCGGCCCTGGCCTGCGCGCTCGACCTGACGATCCCCGACCTGTCGGAGCTGCCGGTCGCCGGACGCACGGTGGTGCAGGATCTGCGCACGCTGGGTTACCGGCTGTGGTGGGACCGCTTCGGCGCGGCGCCGTTCGCGCTGTCGGACCTGCTCGAGTTCGGGGTCGTCGGCGTGCGCCTGACGGGCGACTGGGTGGGTGCCGCCAACCCGCTGGAGCCGAACCGTCGGCTCGTCCTGGCGGCCGCCCGCGTGGCCCACGGGCTGGGCCTGAAGACGCTCGCCGACGGCGTGCGCTCGACGGGGCAATGGGCGTTCCTGCGCTCGATCAAGTGCGACGCGGCGCGCGGCCCGTTGCGTGGCGGCCTGCTCCGCGAAGCCGAGCTCGTGGCGGCGCTCGAGGCGGCCGACCCGATGGTCGGGATCTAGGGGCCGCATGCCGATCCGCCGTCGCCCCCCGCGCGCGCCCTTGCAGCCCGATCCCCACCTGATGCTGATCGAGCTGCTCGAGCAGCAGAGCGAGCGCGTGGCCCTGGAGCTGCACGACTCGCTGGGCTCGCACCTGTCGGGCGTGGCGATGATCGCGCGCTCGCTGGAGTCGCGCACGGCCAGCTGGCCGGAGCTGCAGATCGAGGTGCAGTGGGTCTCGCAGCTGGTGCGCGAGTCGCTGGAGATGGTTCGCAGCATCTCGCGCGGCCTGCAGCCGGTGCCCGCAGGCGCGGGCTCGCTGTGGCGCGCACTCGAGCAGCTGTGCGACGACACCGACCGCATCTACGGCATCCACTGCACCTTCGTGCGCCACGGTGACGTCGACCGCCCGCAGTCCAAGCACGCCAACCACGCCTACCGCATCGTCCAGGAAGCGGTGATCAACGCCATCCGCCACGGCGAGCCGGGGCATGTCGAGGTGCGGCTGTCACGGGTCGACGGCGACTGGGAGCTGATGGTCGAGAACGACGGCCGCGCGGCCGCCGTGCCCGATCCCGTGACGAGCCCGGGGCTCGGGCTGCGCTCGATGGCGGCTCGCGCCTCGGCGATGGCCGCGCGGCTGGAGCTGCGCGAGCGTGCCGGTGGCGGGCTGCTCGTCGTGGTGCGCTGGGCCGATGGCGGCGATGGTGCCCGCGCCGGCGACTAGAAGTTCGCCGCCGCGTAGGCGATCAGCTCGGCGCCGCTGCGCAGCTCGAGCTTGGCCTTCAGCTTGGCGCGCAGCGCATCGACCGTGCGCACGCTCAGCGTCAGCTCGAACGCGATCTGCTTGGTCGTGCGGCCCCGGGCCACGAGGCGCAGCACCTGCACCTCGCGTTCCGACAGGCGCGGGTGCCGCGACGGCGCGGGGCGCGCCACGGGCTCGGGCGTGGTGCGGCGGGCGATGCGTGCCAGCATCTGGCTGCGCACGCGGTCGCTGACCCAGCGCTCGCCGCTGAGCACGGCACGCACGGCTGCGACGATGAGGTGGTGGGCCTGGTCCTTCATGGCGTAACCGCAGGCGCCGGCCTCGATGGCCTGCTCGGCATACAGCAGCTCGTCGTACATCGACAGCACGAACACCGGCCGCCCGCCCTGCGCGGCCACCACGGCGCCGAG
>JAIXTY010000087.1 GCA_027483705.1 Rubrivivax sp. | reverse complement strand
GGGCTCGACGGCACCGAGGCCTACACGCGCGCCGGGGCGCTGGAGGTCAACGCCGAGGGCCAGGTGGTCACGCCCGCCGGGTTGCCGGTGCTGGGTGATGGCGGGCCCATCACGGTGGGGCTGAACGCGCAGGTGGAGATCGCCGCCGACGGCAGCATCACCAGCACCGTGGGCAATGGCCGGCCGCAGCAGGTGGGGCGGCTGAAGCTCGTCACCCCCGAGGCGGCCCTGGTGCGCGGCACCGACGGCCTGTTCCGCGCCGGCGACGGCGCCGAGCTGCCCGCCGACGCCACCGCGCGCGTGAGCAGCGGCATGCTCGAGGGCTCGAACGTGAGCCCGGTGGAGACGATGGTGGCGATGATCGCCGCCGCGCGCCAGTTCGAGCAGCAGATGAAGGCGCTGCAGGGCGCCGAGCAGCGCGAGCAGCAGGCCGCGAAGCTGCTGGCACCCTCCGGGGGCTGACGGCGCCGAACAGGCCCCTCGCGGGGCCGCTTTTCGGGGCATGGCGGACCTCAAGGCCGCCTGAAGATGGCAGTCATCTTCAAGGCAAGGCGCCGCACCATGATTCGCTCGCTCTGGATCGCCAAGACCGGCATGGAAGGCCAGCAGACCAAGCTGGACGCCATCTCGAACAACCTCGCCAACGTCGGCACCAACGGCTTCAAGCGCGCCGGCGTGCAGTTCGAGGACCTGATGTACCAGAACCTGCGCGCCGCCGGCTCGGCCACCACCGAGCAGACGACGCTGCCCACGGGCTTGCAGGTCGGCCTGGGCGTGCGGGCCGCGTCGGCCACGCGCAACTTCCAGCAGGGCGCGCTGCAGCAGACGGGCAACGCCTTCGACATCGCCGTCAAGGGCCAGGGCTTCTTCCAGATCTCGCTGCCCGATGGCAGCACCGGCTACACGCGCGACGGCGCCTTCCAGGTGGATGCCAACGGCCAGCTCGTCACCAACGCCGGTTATCCGGTGCAGCCGGGCATCACCGTGCCGGCCAACGCCACCGCGGTGACGGTGGGCGCCGACGGCACCGTCAACGCCAGCCTGCCGGGCCAGGTGGCGCCGCAGAACCTGGGGCAGCTGCAGCTGGCCTCGTTCATCAACCCGGCCGGGCTGGAAAGCCGCGGCGGCAACCTCTTCGCCGAGACGGCCGCCAGCGGCGCGCCGCAGACCGGCGCGCCCACCACCAACGGCCTGGGCGCGCTGCAGAGTGGCTTCGTCGAGGGCAGCCACGTCAACGTGGTCGAGGAGCTGGTGTCGATGATCGCCACGCAGCGCGCCTACGAGCTCAACTCGAAGGCCATCCAGACCTCGGACCAGATGCTGCAGCGGCTGGGGCAGCTCTGATGCGCGCCGTCACCGCCGCCGTGCTCGCGCTGGCGCTGCTGCTGCCGGGCTGCGCCTTCGTGGGGCCGCACGTCGACGTGGGCGACACGCGCCCGGCGCTGCCGCTGCCGGCGCCGGCCGTTCCGGCGCAGGCCACGGGCTCGATCTTCGCGGCCGCGGCCTACCGGCCGCTGTTCGAGGACCACCGTGCCCGACTGGTGGGCGACACGCTCACCGTCAACATCGTCGAGAAGGTCACGGCCACGGCCACGAGCACGAGCTCGGTCGAGAAGACCGGCTCGATGAGCGGCGGCATCACCGCGCTGCCCGGCATCAGCCCGAACGCGCTGCGTCGTGCCGGCGCCGACGCCAACACCTCGAGCTCGTCCGAGGGCACCGGCAGCACCGAGAACCGCAACGAGTTCAGCGGCACGATCACCGTCGTCGTGCGCCAGGTGCTGCCGAACGGCCACCTGCTCGTGACCGGCGAGAAGCAGATCGGCGTCAATCAGAACATCGACGTGCTGCGCTTCTCGGGCCAGGTGGACCCGCGCGCCATCCAGAGCGGCAACGCCGTGCCGAGCTCGGCCATCGCCAACGTGCGCCTGGAGCAGCGCGGCCGCGGCGCCGCCGCCGAGGCCCAGGCCATGGGCTGGCTGCAGCGCTTCTTCATCAACGTCATGCCCCTGTGACGCCACCCGGTGACGCCATGACACGCCCCTTCGACCCCGATCGCCTGATGCGCTGGACGCTGGTGCTGGCCGCCTTCGCGGCGAGCGCCGCGTTGTGGTGGCCGCTGCCGGCCGACGCCAACGTGCGCATCAAGGAGCTGGCCGCCGTGCAGGGCGTGCGCAGCAACCAGCTGCTGGGCTACGGCCTCGTCGTCGGCCTCGACGGCACCGGCGACCAGGCCACGCAGTCGCCCAACACCACGCAGAGCCTGCAGTCGCTGCTGCAGCAGCTGGGCGTGACGCTGCCGCCGGGCGTGAGCCTGTCGCCGCGCAACGTGGCCGCGGTGCTGGTGACGGCGCAGCTGCCGGCCTTCGCGCAGCCCGGGCAGACCATCGACATCACCGTCAGCTCCATGGGCAACGCCAAGAGCCTGCGCGGCGGCACGCTGATCGCCACGCCGCTGAAGGGCGCCGACGGCCAGGTCTATGCGCTGGCCCAGGGCAATCTGCTGGTCGGCGGCGCGGGTGCCAGCGCCGGCGGCAGCAAGGTGCAGATCAACCACCTGTCGGCCGGCCGCATCCCCGAGGGCGCGACCGTGGAGCGCAGCGTGCCGACGCCGCTGCTCGACGGCGACACGCTGACGCTGGGCGTGAACGCCAGCGACTTCGCCACCGCCGCGGCCATCGCCGAGGTCATCAACCGCCACCATGGCGACGACACGGCCGTGCCGATGGACGGCCGCAGCGTGCGCGTCAAGATGCCGGCGCAGCCGGGCGCGCGGCTGTCCTTCCTGGCGGCCATCGAGAACCTCACGGTGGCGCTGCAGAAGCCCGCTGCGCGCGTGGTGCTGAACGCGCGCACCGGCTCCGTGATCGTCAACGACGCCGTCACGCTGGGCCCCTGCGCGGTGGCGCACGGCAGCCTGTCGGTGACGATCAGCACCACGCCCGTGGTGAGCCAGCCCAACCCCTTCGGCGCTGGCCAGACCGTGCAGGCCGAGAAGAGCGACATCGCGATTGCGCAGCAGGGCGGGGCGCTGATCAGCATGCCGGCCGGCGCCAAGCTGGCCGACGTGGTGAAGGCGTTGAACTCGCTGGGCGCCACGCCGATGGACCTGCTGGCCATCCTGCAGGCCATGAAGACCGCCGGCGCCCTGCACGCCGAGATCGAGGTGATCTGACCATGCCGGCCCTGCCACCCCAGGCGAGCCTCGCGACGTCGGGCCTCGGCATCGACAACCGCTCGCTCGACGGCCTGCGCGGCCGCGCCGCGACCGACCCGCGCGGCGCCGTGCGCGAGGCCTCGAAGCAGTTCGAGACGCTGTTCATGAACGAGCTGATGAAGTCGATGCGCGCCACCACGATGGCCGAGGACGACGGCGATGGCAACCTCTCGGGCCGCAACCTGTCGACCTCGATGCTCGACGGCCAGTTCGCGCAGCAGCTTTCGGGGCGGCTGGGCGGCCTGTCGGACGCGATCCAGAAGCAGCTGGAGCGCCAGATGGGCCTGGCGCCCGGGCCGATCCCCACCACCGGCAGCGCCAACAACACGCCGGCGCCGCTGAGTGCCAAGCCCCAGCCGGTGCGCGCGCCACAGACCGCGGCCGCCGGCTTCGTGCAGCAGCACAGCACGGCGGCGCAGCAGGCCGAGCGCGAAACCGGCATCCCGGCCTCGTTCATGGTGTCGCAGGCGGCACTGGAAACGGGCTGGGGCCGCAAGGAGATCCGCCACGCCGACGGCTCGCCGAGCTTCAACCTGTTCGGCATCAAGGCCGGCGCCGGCTGGAAGGGCCCCGTCGCCGAGGTGACGACCACCGAGTACATCGACGGCCGGCCGCAGAAGGTGACGGCGAAGTTCCGCGCCTACGGCAGCTACGCCGAGAGCTTTGCCGACTATGCGCGGCTGATGAAGGCCAGCCCGCGCTACGCCGCGGCCACGCAGGCCGTGGCCGCGCAATCGCGCACGGCAGAGGCCGGCAGCGCAGCGCACGCCGCGCGCTTTGCGCAAGGGCTGCAGCAGGCCGGCTACGCCACCGACCCCGCCTACGCCGACAAGCTGACGCGCGTCATCAACACCACGCTGCGCCTGCAGCGAACCCTGACGGCCTGAGGAGGCACCGGGCATGAGCGCTTCTCCGCTGATGTCGCTGGGCATGCGGGCCATGGCGGCCAGCTACGCCGGGCTGCAGGTAACCGGCCACAACATCGCCAACGCCAACGTCGACGGCTACTCGCGCCAGCAGGTGTCGCTGACGACGCCCGAGGGCCAGTTCACTGGCGCGGGTTTCTTCGGCCGCGGCGTCGACGTGCAGTCGGTGACCCGCGCGCACGACGCCTTCCTCACGCGCGAGGCGGCCACGGCGCGCTCGCTGTCGTCGATGGACGCCACGCGGCTGGCCCAGCTCAGCCGGCTCGAAGACGTGTTCAAGCTCGGCGAAGGCGGCCTGGGCGCGGCCACCAGCGAGCTGATGGACGCCTTCACCGACCTGGCCAACCGGCCCGACGACCTGTCGACCCGCCAGGTGGTGCTGGCCCGCGCGCGCGACCTGGCCGACCGCTTCAGCGAGGCCGGCGAGTCGCTCGACCGCGTGCAGGACAGCGTCGGCTCGGGCCTGCGCGTCAGCGTCTCGCAGATCAACGGCCTGGCCAAGGGCATCGCCGAGGTCAACCGCCGCATCGCCGATCTCAAGGGCCTCGGCCAGCCGGCCAACGACCTGCTGGACGAGCGCGACCGCCTGTTGTCGCGCCTGTCGGAGCAGGTTCAGATCACACGCATGGAGGCCAGCGACGGCTCGATGTCGGTGTTCATCGGCGGCGGCCAGCGGCTGGTGCTGGGTGCCGAGGCCGCCGAGGTGAAGCTGCTGCAGGACGGCTCCGACCCATCGCGCCTGGGCGTGGCGCTGGTCGAGGGCGGCACGCGCCGCTACCTCGACGACAAGGCGCTGGCCGGCGGCGCGCTGACCGGGCTGCTGCGCTTCCAGAACGACGATCTGGTGGAGGCGCGGGCCCTGGTGGGCCAGCTCGCGGCCTCGGTCGGCCATGCGGTCAACGCGCAGCAGATGCGCGGCCTGAACCTGCAGCCGCCGGCGGGCAGCGTGCCCTCGTCGCCGATGTTCGCCATCGGCGAGGCCCGCGTGCTCAACAACATGGCCAACGCGCGTGATGCGTCGGGCGCCACCATCGGCACGGTGTCGATCGCCGTCGCCGACGCCACGCAGCTGCAGGCCAGCGAGTACGCGCTGGGCGAGACCGTGGCCGGCTCGGGCGCCTGGGTGCTGACGCGCCTGACCGATGGCCGCCAGGTGCCGGTGGTCGATGGCGACGTCGTCGACGGCGTTCGCATCAGCTTCGGCACGCCGCCGCCGCAGCCGGGCGACAACTTCCTGCTGCAGCCGGTGTCGCGCGCCGCCAGCGGCTTTGCGGCGCTGCTCGACGACCCGCTGGACATCGCCGCCGCGTCGCCGCTGGTGGCCACGCCCAGCCCGTCGAACACGGGCACCGCCACGGTGGCCTCGTTCACGATGAACCCCGGCGGCACCTCGGCCGCGGGTGCCACGGCCACGATCAGCTTCACCAGCGACACCGGCGACTACAGCTGGGAGCTGCGCGATGGCGGCGGCGGCCTGATGGGCAGCGGCGCGGCCACCTGGACGCCGGGCAGCAGCATCCCGCCTGGCGGCACCGACATCAACGGCTTCACGCTGCGCCTGTCGGGCGTGCCGCGCAACGGCGACGTCGTCAGCGTGCTGCCCACGCCCAGCGCGGCGGTGGCGGCCAACAACGGCAACGCCACCGCGCTGCTGGGGCTGCGCGACGCGCCGATCACCGGCGGCGACACGCCCACCGCCCGCTGGAGCAACGCGCTGGCCGACATCGGCGTGCGCGTACAGAGCGCCCAGTCGGCGGCCACGATCTCGCAGGCCGTGGCCGGCCAGGCCGAGACGCAGCGGGCCGACAAGGCCGGCGTCAACCTCGACGAAGAGGCGGCCCGGCTGATCCAGTACCAGCAGAGCTACCAGGCCGCCGCCAAGGTGCTGCAGGTGGCGCAGTCGCTGTTCCAGCAGTTGCTCGACGTCGCGGGGAACTGATGGCCCACCCCCGTAGCGCCTTCGGCGCTCCCCCTCGAGGGGGCGCCGCCCGCGGCCCGGCGGAGCCGGTTCCGCGGCGGCTGCTGGGTTGAACCCGGAGTGCCCTTAGATCATGCGAATTTCCACCGCCAATGCCTTCGAGTCGTCGATCAGCAACCTGCAGAAGCGGCAGGCCGCGCTGACCGACGCGCAGGAACGCCTGACCAGCGGCAAGCGTGTGCTCAAGCCCAGCGACGACCCGGCCGCCGCCGCCGTGGCCGAGCGGGCGCTGGCGGCGCAGCAGCGCAGCGAGGCGCAGCTGCGGGCCCTGGGCGCCAGCCGCAACGCGATGCAGCTGTCGGAGTCGGCACTGGGCGACGCCGGCGAGCTGCTGGCACAGGCGCGCGAACTGCTCGTCTCGGCCGGCAACGGCAGCTACACCGACCGTGACCGCGCCTCCATCGCCGAGGCCATCCGCGGCCTGCGCAACGACCTGCTCTCGGTGGCCAACCGCCAGGACGGCGCCGGCCGCTACCTGTTCGGCGGCCAGGGCGCCGACACGGCGCCGCTGGCCGACGCTCCCGGTGGCGTGGCCTACGCCGGCACGAGCGGCCAGCTGGTGGCCGCGGGCGGTGCCGCCACGCCGCTGTCGATCGACGGCCGCTCGGCCTGGCTCGGCGCCGCCGACCCGGCCAGCCCCGGCAGCACGGCGTCGCTGTTCGACGCGATGGACCGCGTGGTGGCCGAGCTGTCGACGCCGGGCCGCGGCAGCGCCGACATCGCGGCCACGGTCAGCCGCGGCCTGGGCGAGTTCGATCTCGCCACCGACCAGCTTTCCGCCTGGCGCTCGCGCGCGGGCGAAGCGCTCAACCGCATCGATGGCCTGGAGTCGCGCGTCAAGCAGGCCCGGCTCGACGCACAGACCGAACGATCCGACGCGGAGGACCTCGACCTGCTGGCCGCGATCTCCGATTTCCAGAACCGGCAGACCGGCTACGATGCGGCGTTGAAGACGTACTCCATCGTCCAGCAGATGAGCCTGTTCGAGTACCTCCGCTGACCCCTCAGCCTTCCTGGACGACGCTCCCTGGAGCACGCACACACCATGTTCGACCAACCCGTACTGGGCCAGCTGGTCCTGGGCTACAGCCCCATCGTCGACCGCCAGCGCGCCGTCGTCGCGACCCGCCTCACCCTGTTCCCGGCGCGCCCCGACAGCACGCCGGACGTGGCCGCGCTGCTGCAGGCCCTGCAGGAGGTGTGGCCCGCGCCCGCGAGAGCCGACGATCTGCGCCTGACGGTGCGCCCGCTGCAGCCGCGCGAGGCCGCCGACACCGCCAGCGCCAAGACGTCGGCGCTGACCCCGGTGTCGCTGAACTTCGCCGGCGAGGGGCTGCTGCATGCCGCACTGCATGTCACGCCGCAGCCGCACCTGATGATCGAGGTGCCGGCCTTCATGGCCACCGAGCCTGCGCACGCCGAGGCCCTGCGGGCCCTGCGCGCCGCCGGCGGCGTGCTGCTCATCAAGGGCCGGCCGCTGGTGCCGGTGCCGCCGGAGGTGCTGGCCTGCTTCAGCCACGCGCTGGTGGAGGCCGCCGAAGACCGCCGCTCGGCCACGCCGCCGAGCCCGGGCGTGCGCCAGGTCAGCACCGTGCAGGCGGGCGTGCGCACCGCGGCCGAGGCCGAGGCCGCGTTCCAGCGCGGCGCCGTGGCCGTGCAGGGCTGGCCCTTCGACGACCCGATGCCCGCCACGGCCGGCCGCGGCAAGGTGGCCACCGACATCCAGGTGGTGATGGAGCTGATCCAGGGCGTCGACCGCGAGGAGCCCGTGCAGCGCCTGGAGGCCGTGCTCAAGCGCGATCCCACGCTGGCCTTCCGGCTGCTGCGCTACCTGAACTCACCCGCCTTCGGCCTGAGCGCCGAGATCACGAGCTTCGGCCACGCCATCATGATGCTCGGTTATGCGCGCCTCAAGCGCTGGCTGGCGCTGCTGCTGGCGTCGTCGAGCAAGGGGGCCAACGCGCGGCCGCTGCTGTACGCGGCCGTGCGCCGCGGCCTGCTGATGGAGG
>JAIXTY010000194.1 GCA_027483705.1 Rubrivivax sp. | reverse complement strand
GGCCGCCAGCGCCTCGGCCGCGGCGTTCAGGCGTTCGCGGTCGGTGCGGGCGCTGTAGCCGGGCACCGCGATGGCGCCCAGCAGGACCAGGATCGCCAGCGCCACGACGATCTCGACGAGCGTGAAGCCGCGGCCGCGGCGCTGCGGGTTCATCGTCAGCGGTTCCAGCAGCCGACATGCGGCCCGGGCTGTGCGAAGCCCTGGCGGACCTCCAGCGTCAGCACCGCGCAGGTGGTGTCGCGGGCCTGCTCGCCCAGGGCCTGTGCGGTGGCGCGGTAGGCCTCACCGCCGGTGATGTCGATGGCGATGGCGTAGCGCCCCTGCGGGCTGGTGGGCGCGGTGCCGTGCAGCGCGCTCAGGTCGGCGGCGTACAGGCCGTGGGCGCTGCGGTACTGCTCCTGCGCCAGCTGCACGCGCGTCAGCGCCTCCACCGCGTCGATGCGGCCGACCCGCAGGTTCTGGCCCTGGAAGCTGCCCAGGCCCAGCGTCACCACCAGGGCCGCAAGCGCGACGGCCACCAGCAGCTCGACGAGCGTGAAGCCGCCGGTCGGGCCGCTGCGGCCCCTGCGGCCGCTTCGCGGCGCGGTGCGTGTGGACGTGGCCACGGGCTCACTCCAGCGCCATCAGGCGGCGCCGGCGCTGGGCGGCGTCGATCCAGCGCTGCAGCGCGCGTTCGGCCATCGGCGGCAGGTTCTGCCACTCGCAGCCGATGCGCACGCCGCGGTCGTGGTGGCCCAGGCTGCTGACGTGCGCCAGCGTGGCCGCGGCCACGAAGCGCGTGGTGGCGTCCAGCTCGATGGCGATCTCGCCCAGGCGGGTGCCGGCCTGCAGCGGCGGCACGTCCGACGGGCACCACAGGGCGCAGCCACCCAGGCTGAGGTCGAGCACGCGCAGCGTCAGCGCCATCTCGGGCATCGACGGGTGGCGCATCCGTGCCACCGGCGCATGGCGCGCCGGCGTGCGCACGCGGAACGCGCCGCGGCGCTGGAAGCGGTAGATCGAAGGCGGCAGCGCGCTCTGCAGGCTCGACAGCCGCGGCCCACGCAGCAGCACCAGGCCACCGAGCTCCCATTGCAGCTTGACGCTGTCCATGTAGGCCACGGCCACGCCTTCATCGGCCTCGACCAGCTGGTCCAGCGCCGGCATGCCGGGCTGGGCGCTGAAGGTGACGTGGCGGCGTGCCTCGTCCACCGACCAGAGCGTCGCGGTGAGCGAGCAGCCGTCGGGACCGTTGAGCACCACGGGCTGCTGGCCGTCGCGCAGCTGGCGCAGCAGCATCAGGCACTCCTGCGGATGGCTGACGCGGAACGGGCCCCAGGGGTCCTCGCCACCTTCGGCGTCGAGCGTCGCGGGACGGGTGTCCTGGAACATGGCCGTCGTCCGAACCGGTGGCTGCCGTCAGTGCAGCGTCTGCCGCTTGCCCGACAGCGTGTCCTCGAGATCCTGCAGCCAGGGCTCGGCCAGGTGGCGGATCTCGGCGTCGTTGACGAGGATGCGCTGCATGATGCGCGACTTGATGCGCGCGGCCTCCTGGGCCTGGGCCTGGTCGGCGGCGAGGTCCTTCTCGGGCTCCTGTGCGGCGTGCTTGAGCTGGCTGATCAGCAGCACGCAGGCGCCTTCGAGCTTGACCACCTCGTCCCAGCGGCCGGCCCGCGCGGCGCTGAGCATGTCGGCGCTGGCGCGTTCGATGGCTTCGTAGTAGTTGAGCAGCTGGGGATCCATGGCGCGTCCTGGGCGGGAAGGGCGGAACGGGGCTTTCGGGAGCGGGGGCATCAGCGGGCGGGCTTGTCGTTCACCGCCGGGCCGATGGCGGCCCAGGCTTCCTGCAGGGGCAGGACGAGGCGGCGGCATTCGTCGAGAGCGGCCTCGTCGTCGCGCAGGTTGGCCAGCGTCAGGCGCTGCGTGAGATAGCGGTAGAGCTCGTCGAGGTCGCGCGCCAGCGTGCCGCCGGCGCGCAGGTCGAGCCCGGCGCGCAGGCCTTCCTCGACGATGCGCACCGCGCGGCCCAGCGCCAGGCCCTTCTCGGCCCGGTTGCCGGCGCGGATGGCGCCACGGGCCTGGGCGATGGCTTCCATGTAGCCCTCGAAGAGCAGGGCGACGAGCTGGTGCGGCGTGGCCCCGGCGATGCGGGTCTCGGCACCGACCTGGCTGTACAGCACACCGGGGCGCAAGGCCGCGGCAGGTCGAGGGGCGAAGGGGCTCTGGAACATCGGGCAGGTCGCTCGGGGATGCAGCGGATGCCCTGTTATCGGCCCGGTCGGGCCGGCGCTTGAGCAGCGGCCGACCCCGGGTAAGCCCCCGGCGGGGCCCCTGTTTACGTCTTGTTCGAGCTGTTGCCCGACAGTGCGTTGAGCTGCTGCGTGACGTAGCTCGACAGCGCGTTCAGCTTCGACAGGTTGCCGTCCATCGCCGTGTACTGCGCCACCAGCCGGGCGCGGAAGCGCTCGACGCGGTCCTGCAGGTCCTGCTGGGCTTCGCTGTTCTGCGTGATGCGCGAGCGCAGGCCCTGGGTGCGGGTGGTCAGGCTGCCGTCGACACCGAGCACCTGCTGCGCGAGGTCGGCGTAGCGGCGTGCGAAGCCGTCCTTGGCCGGGTCGGCGTCACTGGCGGCGAAGGCCTTGCGCAGCTCGGCCAGGTTGCCGGTGGCGGCGTCCAGCTTGGTGGCGTTCACCGACAGCGTGCCGTCGCGCTGCAGCGAGAGCCCGACATCGGACAGCCGCTGGAACACGGTCGACGCTTCGGAGCCCGCGCCCAGCAGGCTGCGCAGCTGGCGCTGCAGCCCGGTGGCGGCGCTGTCGCCCTGCAGCGGGCCGCCGGTCTTGCTGGCGGCGTCGTACTTGGTCTGGTCGGCAATCGCCTTGGTCAGCGCGTTGTACGCGGTGGCGAAGTCCTGGATGGCAGTCTTGACAGCCTCGCGGTCGCTGGAGACGGCCACGTCGGCCGAGGCGCCCTGCTTGCGCAGGCGCAGCGTCAGGCCGTCGACGACGCCGGTGAGCTCGTTGGAGGCCGACTCGACCTCAATGCCGTTGACGCGGGCGAGCGCGTTGGCGGCGGCCTGGCGGCGGTCCATGCCGGTGGTGCCGGCGGCGGGGTCGTAGGCGAAGCGCGACAGGCCGGTGCCGTCGCTGAGGTCGCTGCCGTCGTCGTCGGCCACCGACAGCCGGAAGCCGTTCTCGGCGCCGGTCTCGTCGGAGCGCAGCGACAGCCGCGCGCCGGTGGCATCGGTGACGATCGACGCCGTCACGCCGGCGCCGGTGGCGTTGATCTTGTCGCGCAGCGTCGCCAGCGTGTCGTCGGCGGTGACGGGGATGTCCACGGGATCGCGCCCGACCTTGGGCACGAAGTTCATCGGCGGCTGGTCCCAGCGGCCAGCCTGCAGCGTCAGCACGCCGCTGCCCACGGCGGCGCTGGGGGCGGCGAGCGGCGCCGCCGCCACCACCGTCTGCCCCGTGGCCAGCGAGGTGACATCGACCCGGTAGTTGCCCGGCGCCGCGCCGCTGCCGCCGACGGCCTGCACGGTGGCCTCGTCGTTGCTCACCGCGCGGGCCTGGGTCCACAGGCCCGGGTTCGTGAGCTTGCTCGCCGAGGTCTGCAGGCTGCTGAACAGGCTGGACAGCTGGCCGTAGCTGGAGACCTGCGTCTGCAGCGCACTGGCCTCGCTGCGCATCTGCGTCAGCGGGCGGCTCTCCAGCGCCACCAGCTGGGTGACGATGCTGTTGACGTCCACCCCGCTGCCGATGCCGAGGGATGTGATCGAGGCCATGGCGTTCTCCCGGTGCCGGCCCGGTGACTGCCCGGTCCGGCGCGACTCCTGTCGGTTGCGATGCCGCGCAAGCGGCGAAAGGGCTCCGGAGGCAGGGCCTTCGCCCCCCTCTCAGAGCCCATATCGGCGCCGCGCGGTGCCACTTGAGGGCCGCGGGCGCGGGTCTGTATCGGCTTGTGCCTGGCGGCTCAGCGCTGCAGCAGGCTCAGCACCTGCTGCGGCAGCTGGTTGGCCTGCGCGACCATCGCGTTGCCGGCCTGCTGCAGGATCTGCGCGCGCGACAGGTTGGCGGTCTCGGCGGCGTAGTCGGCGTCCATGATGCGGCTGCGGGCGGCGGACTGGTTCTCGGTGGCCACCATCAGGTTCGAGATCACGTTCTCGAAGCGGTTCTGCACCGCGCCGAACTCGGCACGCTGGCTGTTGATCTCGTCGATGGCCACGTCGATGGCGGCGAT
>JAIXTY010000303.1 GCA_027483705.1 Rubrivivax sp. | reverse complement strand
TGTCGGGATAGAGCTCGATGCACTGGCCGCCGGGGTAGGCCAGACTGTCGATGATGTGGGCCTTGATCTCGAGCAGGCCGAGTTCGAAAACCTGGAACAGGCCCACGGGGCCGGCGCCGATGATGACGGCGTCGGTCTGGATGGGTTCAGTGCTCATGGGGGTTCCGCGCAGCAGGGCGCGGGCAGAAAAACGCGGGTTCTATCGCTTCAGCTCAGGGAGCTTGCCGGTGCGGTCTTTCCAGTCGTCGGCATCGGGCAGCGGCGCCTTGCGCTTGGTGATGCTCGGCCAGTTGCGCGAGAGGTCGGCGTTCAGCTTGATGAACGCCAGCTGCTCGGTGGGCACGTCTTCCTCGGGCAGGATGGCGTTCACCGGGCACTCCGGGATGCACACCGCGCAGTCGATGCACTCGTCGGGGTCGATGACGAGCATGTTCGGCCCTTCGCGGAAGCAGTCCACGGGGCAGACATCGACGCAGTCGGTGTACTTGCAGCGGATGCACGATTCGAGGACGACGTGGGTCATGGAGCGGCTCGCAGGAAGACTGGCGTGGCGCGCGCCCGGTTCGTCGCCCGGGCAACACGCATGGAGACGATCATTCTAGGCCGCGAGGGGCGCGGCCCCGGCTGGCGCGGCATCCGTTTCGGTCCGGGGCCGACGCGCGCCCGCCACGGCGCTGGCACCGACACCCACCGTCACCACCGCGGGCCGGCCCGCGTGCAGCACCGAGGCCGAGGCCAGGCCGTCGAGCCGGTGCTCGCTGGCCACGGCGTCGTCGCAGCCGGCGCGCGAGACCACGCTCACCGGCGTGTCGGCCGCCCAGCCGCCGGCCCGCAGCCGGCGCGCCAGCGTGCCCAGCTGCCGCCCGGCCATGTAGAACACCTCGGTGTCGGCATGGCGGCTGCCGGCGTCCAGCCCGGCGTCGGCCGTCATGGCCGTGGTCAGGCTGACGCTGCGGCCGCGGCCGCGGCGCGTGAGCGGGCGCTGCATCTGCGCCGCTGCGGCCAGTGCGGCCGTCACGCCGGGCACGACCTCGCTGTCGATGCCGGCGGCGGCCAGGGCCGAGAGCTCTTCTTCGAGCCGGCCGAACACGCTCGGGTCGCCGCCCTTCAGCCGCACGACCACGCGGTGCTGCTGCGCCATCGCCACCAGCAGCGCGTCGATGGCCGCCTGCCCGGTGGCGCAGCCGAAGCCGCGCTTGCCGACGTCGATCCAGCGCGCCTGCGGTGCGTGTGCGCGCAGGGCGGGGTCGGTGAGGGCGTCGAACAGCACCACGTCGGCCTCGGCCAGGCGGGCCGCGCCGCGCAGCGTGATGAGGTCGGCCGCGCCGGGGCCGGCACCGATGAACACCACGCGGCCGGCCATCACGCGCCCTCCGCGAAGGCTTCGCGCACCAGCAGCGCGCCGCTGGTGCGGTGGCTGGCGGGGTCGACGACGATCAGCGCACCGCCCACGCGGCTGTCGGCATAAGGCAGCAGCGGCAGCGGCTGCTGCAGCTCGAACTCGACCTCGCCGATGTCGTTGACGCGCAGTTGCTCGGCCTCGTCGCGGGCCAGCGTGTGGATGTCGAGCCGGTGGTGCACCGCGCGCAGCCGCGCCTGCACCCAGCGGTGGCCGTGGCGCAGCAGGTAGCGGCGGCCGGGCACGGCGGCCTCGGTGTCCAGCCAGGCCAACGTGGCGCGCACGCGGCGCGCAGCCGGCACGCTGCCGGGCGCGAGCAGCCAGTCGCCGCGCGAGACATCGAGCATGCGGTCCAGCACCACGCCCGCCGAACGGCCGGCGCCCGTGCTGGGCAGCTCGCCGTCCAGGCCCAGCAGCGCCTGCACGACGGCGCTCTCGCCGCTGGGGAACACCTGCACGGTGTCGCCCACGGCCAGTTCGCCGCGGGCCACACGGCCCCACAGCACGCGCGGCTGCTCGCCGGTGCCATCACCTTGCCGGGCCACGTACTGCACCGGCAGCGCCAGCGGCGCCTCTTGCGGCTCGCGGGCGTTGGGCAGGGCCTCCAGCAGCTCCAGCAGCGACGGGCCGTCGTACCAGGGCGCCGGCGTGCGCTGGGCGATGTTGTCGCCGCGCAGCGCCGACACCGGCACGATGCCGGCCACGGCCAGGCCGGCGTCGGCCGCAAAGCGCTGCAGTGCGCCGGCCACCTGTCGGAAGGCCGCGCCGGCATCGGCCACGGCGTCGATCTTGTTCACCGCGAACACCACGTGGTCCACGCGCAGCAGCTGCGCCAAAAGGGCATGGCGGCGCGTCTGCGGCAAGAGCGTGACGGCGTCGGCGGCGAGGTCGAGCTTGGTGATGTCCACCAGCACCACCACCGCGTCGCTGCCCGCGGCCGCCGTGACCATGTTGCGCGTGTACTGCTCGTGGCCGGGGGCGTCGGCGATGACGAACTTGCGCGACGGCGTGGCGAAGTAGCGCCAGGCGACGTCGATGGTGATGCCTTGCTCGCGCTCGGCCTCCAGGCCATCCGTCAGCAGGCTCAGGTCGGGCGCGGTGCCGGCGCCGGCCGCGGCGGCGCGGGCGTGCAGCTGGTCCAGCTGATCGGCCAGGATGGCGCGGCTGTCCAGCAGCAGGCGGCCGATCAGGGTGCTCTTGCCGTCGTCCACGCTGCCGGCGGTCAGGAAGCGCAGCGCGGCGCGCGGCGTGGTCAGCGGCGCCTGCACGGCCGCGCGCTCGGGGGTGGCCAGGGCGTTCATCAGAAGTAGCCTTCCTTCTTGCGCCGCTCCATCGCGGCCTCGTTGGCGCGGTCGTCCATGCGCGTGGCGCCGCGCTCGCTGTGCGTGACGGTGAGCGTCTCGGCGACCACGTCATCCGCGCCGGCGGCGCTGCTTTCCACCGGGCAGGTGCAGGTCATGTCGCCCACGGTGCGAAAGCGCACCGGCAGCCGCTCCACCGCCTCGCCGGCCTGCGGCGGCGTCACGGCCGTCACCGGCACCAGGAGGCCCTTGCGGCGGATCACCTCACGCTCGTGGCGGTAGTACAGCGACGGCAGCTCGATGCGCTCGCGGGCGATGTACAGCCACACGTCGAGTTCGGTCCAGTTGCTGATCGGGAAGACGCGGAAGTGCTCGCCGGGGCGGTGGCGTGTGTTGAAGAGGGTCCACAGCTCGGGCCGCTGTTCCTTGGGCTGCCACTGGCCGAAGCCGTCGCGGTGGCTGAAGATGCGCTCCTTGGCGCGCGCCTTCTCCTCGTCGCGCCGCGCGCCGCCGATCAGCGCGTCGAAGCGGTGCTCCTCGATGGCCTCGAGCAGCGTCACGCTCTGGTGGCCGTTGCGGCTTTCGAGCGGGTGGGCCAGGCGCACGGTGCCACGCGCGATGCTGTCCTCGAGGTGGGCCACGACGAGCCGGTCGCCGCTGTCGGCCACCAGCTTGTCGCGGAAGCTGATGACCTCGGGGAAGTTGTGCCCCGTGTCCACGTGCAGCAGCGGAAACGGCAGCCGGCCCTCGAAGCCGCCGCCAGCGCCGCGGCGCTTGAAGGCCTTCAGAGCCAGGTGGCGCACGACGCAGCTGTCCTTGCCGGCCGAGAACAGCAGCGCCGGCCGCTCGAAGCTGGCCGCCACCTCGCGCAGGATGAACACGGCCTCTTCCTCGAGCGCGTCGAGGTGCCCGTCGGCCAGGTGGTGCGCATGGTCGGCGCGCAGGGCGGGGAGCAGGGCGTTCATGGGGTCTGGGGCTCCAGGGTCGACGACGCGGCGGGCAGCAGGCTCACGGCTTCGCCGGCCACGTGCAGCCCGCATTCCTTGGCCGAGGCCTGCTCCCACCACCAGCGGCCGGCGCGGAAGTCCTCGCCCAGTGCCACGGCGCGCGTGCAGGGCTCGCAGCCGATGCTCGGGTAGAAGCGATCATGCAACACGTTGTAGGGCACGCCGTGGCGCTCGACGTAGTGCCACACGTCGGCCTGTGACCAGTCGGCCAGCGGGTTGAGCTTGGCGCGGCCGGCGTCGTCGGTGTCGTCGAACGGCACCTCGGCGCGCGCATCGCTCTGCTCGCGGCGCAGGCCCGTCACCCAGGCCGTGCGGCCCTGCAGCAGCCGCGACAGCGGCTCCAGCTTGCGCAGCGCACAGCAGGTCTTGCGCAGCTCGACGCTCTGGCGCATGGCCAGCTCGCCGTGCTCGCGCACGAAGTGCAGCGTGGCCGTGGCCTCGGGCCGGAAGCGCTCGATCACGAGGCCGTAGCGGCGCTCGGTGGCATCGGCCAGAGCCAGCGTCTCGGCGTGCAGGCGGCCGGTCTCCAGCGTGGCGATGGCGATGGGCAGGCGGTGGCGCGCGATGAGGTCGGTGATGACCATGTCCTCCACGCCCAGGCTGGTGGCCTGCACGATGCGGCCGGCGTGCGACGCGGCGGCGTCGGCGAGGCGGCCGAGCGTGGCGGCGACGCGCTGCTCAAAGCCTGGCGTGGCGCGGGCGTACAGGTCGATGGCGCTCATCGCACGGCCCCGGCGGGCGCGCCGCGCTCGGGCGGCACGCTCTGGTAGTGCGTGCTGAAGTAGCCTAAAGCGCGCTCGGCGGTGGCCTGCTGCTGGTCGGCACGCAGCTGCACGGCGTCGACACCGCAGCGGCGCAGCAGCGGCAGCATGTCGGCCAGCACCTCGCCGGTGGCGCGGATCTCGCCGGCGTAGCGCACGCGGGCGCGCAGCAGCACGGCCTGGCTGTAGGCCCGGCCGTCGGTCCACTTCGGGAACTGCAGCGCCACGGCGGCGTGGCCGCGGATCTGCTCGGCCAGCGCCAGCACGTCGGCGTCGTTGGCCAGCACCAGCGCGCCGGCATGGGCGTCTTGGTCGGTGGGGATGAACTGCATGGGCGGTTCCTTGCTCGCGGCTCAGGCCGCGGCGGTGGCGCGGCGGGTCTGGTCGGCCGCCTGGCGGAAGGGCAGGGGCCCGAGGCGGCGCGCGGTGTCGACGAAGCGCTCGCCGGCCTGGCGCTCGCGCAGGTAGGTCTCGATCACGGCCTCGACG
>JAIXTY010000171.1 GCA_027483705.1 Rubrivivax sp. | reverse complement strand
TGCAGATGGACATCAAGATCCAGGGCATCACCAAGGAGATCATGCAGGTGGCGCTGGCGCAGGCCAAGGAAGCGCGCCTGCACATCCTGTCCAAGATGGTCGAGGCCGTGGGCGGCGCCAAGGAAGAGGTGAGCAAGTTCGCCCCGCGCCTGTACACGATGAAGATCAACCCGGAGAAGATCCGCGACGTCATCGGCAAGGGTGGTGCCACCATCCGCGCGCTGACCGAGGAGACCGGCTGCACGATCGACATCGGCGAAGACGGCACCATCACCATCGCCAGCACCGAGGCCGAGAAGGCCGAGTTCGCCAAGAAGCGCATCGCCGAGATCACGGCCGAGGCCGAGGTGGGCAAGGTCTACGAAGGCCCGGTCACCAAGATCCTGGACTTCGGCGCGCTCGTGAACATCCTGCCGGGCAAGGACGGCCTGCTGCACATCAGCCAGATCGCGCACCAGCGCGTCGAGAAGGTCGAGGACTTCCTCAAGGAAGGCCAGGTCGTGCAGGTCAAGGTGCTCGAGACCGACGAGAAGGGCCGCATCAAGCTCAGCATGAAGGCGCTGATCGAGCGGCCCGAGGGCATGCCGGAAGAGCGCTTCGAGCCGCGTGGTGATCGCGGTGATCGTGGCGACCGCCCGCCGCGCCGTGACCGCGACGACCGCCCGCGCCGCGAGCGCAGCGACCGCGATCGCGACGACCGCCCGCGCCGCGACGCCGCGCCGGCCGAGGGTGGTGGTGACGCCGCCCCCGAGGCTTCGGCACCGGCGCCCGAGGCGCCCAAGCCCACCGAGTGAGCCCACAACCCGGCATGCGCGCGATCGAGATCACCGCCCCCGGCGGGCCCGAGGTGCTGCGGCCTTGCGAAAGGCCGCAGCCCGAGCCGCGCCCAGGTGAACTGCTGATCGCGGTGCAGGCCAGCGGCGTCAACCGGCCCGACGTGCTCCAGCGCAAGGGCCTGTACCCCATGCCACCCGGCGTGAGCGACCTGCCGGGCCTGGAGATCGCCGGCACCGTGGTGGCCGGCGCGCCCGAAGACCTGGCCGTGGCCGGCGTGCGCCTGGGCGACGCCGTGTGCGCGCTGGTGGCCGGGGGTGGCTACGCCGAGTTCTGCGTGGCACCGGCTGGCCAGTGCCTGCCGCTGCCGAAGGGCCTGACGATGGTCGAGGCGGCCAGCCTGCCCGAGACCTTCTTCACCGTCTGGCAGAACGTGTTCCAGATCGCGCGCCTGGCCGCGGGCGAGACGCTGCTCGTGCAGGGCGGCTCCAGCGGCATCGGCGTGACGGCCATTCAGCTGGCCAAGGCGCAGGGCGCCCGTGTCATCGTCACGGCCGGCAGCGACGACAAGGTCGCGGCCTGCGTGGCGCTGGGTGCCGACCACGGCATCAACTACCGCACGCAGGACTTCGCCGAAGAGACGCGCCGCCTGACGGCCGGCCGTGGCGCCGACGTGGTGCTCGACATGGTCGCCGGCGACTACGTGCTGCGCGAGCTGCAGTGCCTGGCCGAGGACGGCCGCCTGGCGATCATCGCCACGCAGGGCGGCAACACCGGGGCCTTCGACGCCGGCCTCGTGCTGCGCAAGCGGCTCAGCATCACCGGCTCCACGCTGCGCCCGCGCAGCGTGGCCTACAAGACAGCCATCGCGCGCGAGCTGCGCGAGCGCGTGTGGCCCTGGCTCGAGGCCGGCCGCGTGCGCCCCGTGATCCACCGTGTGTTCCAGGCCGCCGAGCCCACCGCCGCCGCCGGGGCCCACGCCCTGATGGAATCCAGCACGCACGTCGGCAAGATCGTGCTCGCCTGGGCCTGACCCTCTGACGCACGTCGAAAGCCCCGCCATGACCACCCGTCGCAAGCTCGTCGTCGGCAACTGGAAGATGCACGGCAGCCGCGTGGCCAATGCCGAGCTGCTGGCCGGCGTGCTGGCCGCGCGGCCGTTTGCCTGCGACGTCGCCGTCTGCACGCCCTTTGTCTACCTGGCCGACGCAGCGGCCACGCTGGCCGCCAGCGACGTGCGCTGGGGCGCCCAGGACGTCTCGGCCCACGCGCAGGGCGCCTACACCGGCGAGGTGTCGGCCGCCATGCTGCAGGAGCTGGGCTGCCGCTACACGCTGGTGGGCCACAGTGAGCGCCGGGCCTACCACGCCGAGAGCGACGCCCTGGTGGCCGCCAAGGCGCAGGCGGCACTGGGCCGCGGCGTGACGCCGATCGTCTGCGTGGGCGAGACGCTGGCCGAGCGCGAGGCCGGCCAGACGGCCGAGGTGGTGAAGCGCCAGCTCTCCGTCGTCATCCACCAGCTCGCGCACTGCGCGGCCGAGATGGTCGTGGCCTATGAGCCCGTGTGGGCCATCGGCACCGGCCGCACCGCCACGCCGGCCCAGGCGCAGGAGGTGCACGCCCTGCTGCGCGCGCAGCTGCAGGCCGCCACCGGCCGCGGCGACGCCATGCGCATCCTCTACGGCGGCAGCGTCAAGCCCGACAACGCCGCCGAACTCTTCGCCCAGGCCGACATCGACGGCGGCCTGATCGGCGGCGCCTCGCTGAAGGCCGCCGACTTCATCGCCATCGTGCGCGCCGCCGGCTGAGCGGCGCCGCGACCCCCGGAACCTTCGTCCCCGACCCATCATGCAAATCTGGTTGACCCTCCTGCTGGCCCTGCAAGTGCTCTCGGCGATCGCGATGATCGGCCTCGTCCTCGTGCAGCATGGCAAGGGCGCCGACATGGGCGCCTCGTTCGGCAGCGGTGCCTCGGGCAGCCTGTTCGGCGCCACCGGCAGCGCCAACTTCCTGTCGCGTTCGACGGCCGCCTGCGCGACCGTGTTCTTCCTGTGCACGCTGGCCATCACCTACGCCAGTTCCACCGGCAAGGCCACGCGCTCCAAGCCCGGCGCCAGCGTGCTGGACGCGCCGATCCCGGCCGCCAGCGCGCCCGCGGCCGGCAGCATCCCCGCCGTGCCCACCGCACCGGCGCCGGGCCAGATTCCGGCCCAGCCGGCAGCGCCTGCCGCATCGCGCTGACACGCGCTGCCGGCGAGGGGAAACCCCCTCTTTTGTGGCTAGAATGCGAGGCTGTCCGGTGAGCCACAACCTCACGCAAGCCGGACAGGCAAGACGCTAGAACGGACCTGAAAAGGGACCCGTGCCGACGTGGTGAAATTGGTAGACACGCTATCTTGAGGGGGTAGTGGCGAAAGCTGTGCGAGTTCGAGTCTCGCCGTCGGCACCAAGTCCTCCGCCCGGTCCGTTCCGGCATCGGAATCGCATCGACAGCGCGCCCCGCGCCATCAGCCTCTGCAAGTCGCCGAACCGGGCACAGGGGTCGTCAGCCAGGCGCGCTTTTTCATGCCCGAGCATCAGCTGACGTTGGACTGACACCGAGATGGACCTGCAAGCCTACCTGCCCGTGATCCTGTTCATCCTGGTGGGCGTGGCAGTGGGTGTGGCACCCCAGGTGCTGGGCTTCATCTTCGGCCCCAACCGGCCCGACGCGGCCAAGAACAGCCCCTACGAGTGCGGCTTCGAGGCGTTTGAAGACGCGCGCATGAAGTTCGACGTGCGCTACTACCTCGTGGCCATCCTGTTCATCCTGTTCGATCTTGAGATCGCCTTCCTGTTCCCGTGGGCCGTGTCGCTGCACGACATCGGCGCGTCAGGCTTCTGGGCGATGATGGTCTTCCTGGCCATCCTGGTGGTCGGCTTCATCTACGAGTGGAAGAAGGGCGCGCTGGACTGGGAATGAACATCCCGGTCGCTCCACGCAGTTCGGCAGTCATTTCGGAGTTCCCTGCGCCATGGGTATCGAAGGTGTCCTGAAAGAAGGCTTCGTCACCACCTCGGTCGACAAGCTCGTCAACTGGTCCAAGACCGGTTCGCTGTGGCCGATGACCTTCGGCCTGGCCTGCTGCGCCGTGGAGATGATGCACGCCGGCGCCGCGCGCTACGACATCGACCGCTTCGGCATGCTGTTCCGCCCGAGCCCGCGCCAGAGCGACCTGATGATCGTCGCCGGCACGCTGTGCAACAAGATGGCGCCGGCGCTGCGCAAGGTCTACGACCAGATGGCCGAGCCGCGCTGGGTGCTGAGCATGGGCTCCTGCGCCAACGGCGGCGGCTACTACCACTACAGCTACAGCGTGGTGCGCGGCTGCGACCGCATCGTGCCGGTCGATGTCTATGTGCCGGGCTGCCCGCCGACGGCCGAGGCCCTGCTCTACGGCATCCTGCAATTGCAGGCCAAGATCCGCCGCGAGAACACCATCGCCCGCTGAAGCCTTGCCCACCATGTCTCATCCCACC
>JAIXTY010000035.1 GCA_027483705.1 Rubrivivax sp. | reverse complement strand
GCCGCCTGGCCGCGGCCGCCCTGCTCACCCTGGCCGGCAACAGCCAGGCCGCCATCGTCGAAGGCGCCGATGTCGGCGGCTTCCGCACTTTCGTCGACACCAGCACCGGCCGCGTCTGGGCCGACCTCGACAACCATCTGCAGTTCACCGGCACGGGCTTCGCGTTGCGCTTTGCCGACTACGGCGACTTCATGAGCGCGCTCACGGCCGCCGGGTTCCAGTGGGCAAGCTCGCTGGAAGTCGACGCCTTCACGGCGTCAACCCCGCTGTCCACCACCAGCGAGTACGACGATCTGGGCGCTGTGATGTCCAGCCTCAGCTTCGGCGAGTTCACCACCTTCATGGGCTACGCCGACTCGGGCAGTGGCACCGTGACCCGCTACGGCGGTAGCGCGAGCTATGGCGCTGGCACGGCCACTTGGGCGGTCGCCTTCCAAGGCACCTCGCTGCCGACGGCGCTGAACGACTCCGGCCTGTGGGCTTACCTCGCCGGCCCGGGCGCTGGTGGTGGCGGCAGCGTGCCGCTGCCAGGCACGCTCGCCCTGGCCGGCCTGGGCCTGGCCGCGCTGGCCGGCCGCTGCCGGGCCACGGCATGAAGCGCCGCCAAGGCCTGCTGGCCGGCCTGGCCCTGGCCAGCGGGCTGGGCGGCGCGGGCCGCGCCGTGGCGCAAGGCGGCGTGGCCTACCCGGCCGGCAGCTACAAGCCCTGGCGGCCCTGGACGGTGCTGCAGGGCCAGCTCAAGACCTGGGAGATGACGCGCGGCATCAACACCATCAAGGTCAGCGGCGGCATGGTGGTCGAGCAGACTCTGGCGCCGAGCCCGCAGCATGTGTACCGCCTCAAGCCCGGGCAGGCCATCGCGCTGCTGTACCAGGCGTCCAAGGTCGAAGGCGAGCGCCGCACGCCGGTGTGGGGCGCGTTCCCGTCGCAGTGGGCCAAGATCATCCGCAAGGTCGACGGCCAGACGGTGGAGCTGAAGGACTACTTCGGCGCGCTCAGCGAGTGGCACAACACCGAGCTGTGGGAGGGCCTGCACGCGCAGTCCGACATGGACCACAAGTTCACCGGCCGCCTGAACCCGCCGCTCAAGCGCGCCGACCAGTGGCGCACACACGGCGTCTGGGTGTTCCACAGCCCCGACTTCGCGCCCTGGCTGAACGTGCGCACACGGCAGGGCAAGGCCGACGTGGCCGCGGTGCAGGGCAAGCTGCTGACGGTGTACTTCCTGGCCCACGAGCGCGACGACTCGCCGTGGATCACGATCGAGGTCGACTTCAGCGACTACGCCGCGGGCGCAGCCGCGGGCCAGGCTCAGTCGTCCGCCGCCACCACGGCCACCGCCCCAGCCGAGGCCCCGACGCGCCCGGAGCCTTCGGCCGCCGAGAAGCTGCAGCGCGCCGCCACCGAGCGGCTGCCACGGATCCGGCCGTGACGCAGGCCACGTCAGCCCCGGTCCCGATGGACAGGGGCTGACCTTCAGGCCAGTGAGCCCGGCCCCTGGCGCTACCGATGCCCAAGGGGTCAGCCACTCCACCTGGGTCTTCGTCATGCATCCGTTCAGCGCCTCGACAACTTCCACACCCACTGCTGCCCTGCGCCAGGGCCGATGGCACCGCCTGGCCATCGCCACCGCCGTGCTGGCCCTCACGGCCTGCGGCGGTGGCGACGAAGCCGGCCCTGAGCCGGTGGCGGGTGCACCGGCACCGGCACCTGCTCCCGCTCCCGCTCCCGCACCAGCCCCCGTTCCAACGATCAGCACACCCTTGCCCACCACACTCACGGTGCGCGAAGGCGAGACCGGTGTCCTGACCATCGGCGCGAGCAGCGCCGATGGCTCGGCGCTCAGCTACCGCTGGCTGCGCAACGGCGTCGAACTCGCCAGCGCCGGGAGCGCCGCCACGGCCACGGTGCCGACCAGCGTCTTCAACACCAGCTACCCCAGCGAGACCTGGCAGGTCGAGGTGCGCAACGCCAGCGGCGCGGTGCTCAGCGGCGAAACGACCGTGAACCGCGTCAGCCGGGCGTGGCGCGATGCCGGCACGGCACACCCCGGGCAGGACTACGCCAACCTGGGCAGTCCGGGCCAGCTGGTCAGCTTCACCGACCCCGCCGGCCGCGTGCACATCGCCAGCACCCACAGCCGCTCGGGCGCGGGCAGCTTCATCACCTTCAAGGGCCACTCGAAGGAGACCGATGCCGACCCCTGGGCCTACGACACCGCGATAGCCGCCGACAACACGAGCGTGCGGATCAGCCACATCGGCATGTCCTCCACCTGGACCGGTGAAGTGATCGCGACGTGGCTGGAGACGAACACCGGTTCAGGCGCCGCTGACCGGCAAGTCGTGCGCGCCGCGCTGTACCGGCCTGGCGCATCGGCCTCGGCGGCCGGCAGCTGGAGCTTGATCGGCACGGTCTCCGATGCCGCCTTGGAGGCCGACCAGCCGACGGTGGTGACGATCGGTGCCGGCGTCTTCGGCATCGCCTGGTTGCAGCGCAGCGCACCGGGCCAGCCCCGCGACGCGGTGCTGCGCCTGTACAACGTGCCGGCCGGCAGCGCCACGCCGGACTCCGGCCTCGGCAGCATGGCCGCGATGGAGGCCCAGAGCGCCGACGTCACGCGCCTGCAACTGATGGAGGGTGGCGGCCGTCCCGTGGCGTTCATGTTCGTCGAAGGCAGTGGTGGCGCCGCGGGCCGCTGGCAGTACAGCATCGCCACCAACTGGGCGACCTGGCCCACGGCAGCCGACCTCGGCCTCGACCAACGCTACGAGCAGCTCTACTGGGCAGCCTCGGTCAACGGGCGCACCGTGCTGGCTGCCGCCGACGGCAGCAACCGCCTCTACACGCGGCGGGTGAGCTTCACCGAAGCGGGCCTCTTCGAAAGCACCTGGTCCTACACCGCCAACGCCTTTGGCTCGGCCCCGGCGCTGCTGATCGACGGCGAAGGCCGGATCGACGTGTTCGGCGTGAGCGTCAACGGCACCAACTTCAACTCCGTTCTCGGGCACTGGACCTTCACGCCCTCCGTCGGGTGGAGCAGCGCCACCCTGCTGGCCCAGAGCGCAACCGACTTCCGCAACGGCCTGGGGCTGCGTGCCCCCTTGGCCGGGCGCGACGACAGCGGCAACCTCGTGCTGGCCTGGCTCGACAAACCGTCCGCGAGCGTGCCCGAATCCCTGAAGGCGATGCGCTACAGCCGCGTCGCCGCCAGCTGGACGGAGCCGGTGATGGTGGCACCTGCGAGCAACGTCTTCCGGCAGCACGCAGCCACGCTTCGGGTCAACGCGCACGGCCAGGCCACGGCCGCCTGGGCCGAGGTCGACGCTGAAGAAGTCGTGCGGGTGAAGCACGCCCGCCTGCGCTGAGCCGGCCGGGCACTACGATGGGCCGCGTGGACACCGCCGTTCGCGCGCTCATCGACGAGGCCTGGCGCCAGCACCACCGCGAGCCGCGGCAGTTGCTGCCGCTGGGCGAGCGCATCGTGGCCGCGGCCGGGGCCGCGCGCGACGACACCGCCGCCGCCTGGGGCTGGCTGCACCAGGCCTGGGGCCAGCGCTTCCTGAGCCGGCCCGACGACGCCGCCACGGCGCTGGCGCGCGCCCAGGCCAGCTTCGAACGGGCCGCCGATGCGCACGGCCTGGCCGCCTGCCGCGACCTGCAGGCCATGCTGCTGGGCCTGGCGCGCCGCTGGCCCGAAGCACTGTCGCTGCTGGCGCAGAACGACGTGCGGCCCGGCGGCCCGCGCCCGGCCTGCGAGCGCTTCGGCACCCACCAGCGCCTGGCCTGGGCGCACGACGCGCTGGGCGACCGCGACGCCGCGCTGCGTGAGCGTTATGCCTTGCTCGCTGCGGCGCAGGAATGGGGCGACGAGGCGGCGCGCGCGCTGGCCCTGGGCCAGCTCGGCGGCCTGCACGCCGATCTCTACAACCTCGAGGAAGCCGAGCGCCTGTGCCGCGAGGGCATGGCGCTGGCCGAGGCCGCCGGCGCCACGCAGGCCTGGGCGATGGCCACGCTCAACGGCATGAACGCGCTCGTCGTGCAGGGCCGCGGCGCCGAGGCCCGGCCCTGGGCCGAGGCGCTGCTCTCTCGCGAGGCCGAGCTCAACGCCCGCGCCCGCGAGCAGCGGCTCATCGTCTACGCCGACGCCTTTGCCCAGGCCGGCGAGCCCACGCGCGCGCAGGCCCTGCTCGACGAGAGCCGCGCGCTGCGCCACGCCGGCAGCGAAAGCCTGCTCAGCTGGGCCACGGCGCAGGCCATCACCTGGGCCCGCCAGGCGAAGTGGCCCGAGCTGCGTGCGCTGGCCGAGGGCTGGCTGCAGAACCCCGAGCACGGCACCGACCCGGCTCAGGTGCCGAGCGAGCAGCTGCGCCTGCTGCAGCTGGCCAGCCGCGCCTGCGAGGCGCTGGGCGACGCCGCCGCGGCGCTGCGCTGGCAGCGCGAGGCCTTTGCGCTGCACGAAGCCCTGGTGGGCCGCAGCGCGCGCGCACGGCGCCTGGCGCTGGAGGTGCAGCACGGCCTGGCGATGGAGCGGCTGCGCCGCCAGCAGGCCGAAGACGCGCAGCAGCGGCTCGATGCGCTGAACCGCGCGCTCGAGGAGGCCAACGCCGCGAAGACGCGCTTCCTGGCCGCCGCCAGCCACGACCTGCGCCAGCCGGTGCAGGCGCTGGCGCTGAACATGGCGGCGCTGGAGATCGAAGCCCGCGCCGCTGGCACCCCGGCGCAGCACGAGCTGGTGCAGCGCATGGCCGGCAGCCTGCAGGCGCTGTCGCAGATGTTCGACGTGCTGCTGGACATCTCTCGCCTGGACGCCGGCATCGTGCCCGTGAACCCGCAGCCCGTGGCGCTGGCGCCGCTGCTGCAGCGGCTGCACGGAGAGCTCGCCGCCAGCGCCGCGGCACGCGGCCTGCGCCTCGTGCTGCACCTGCCCGCGCGCGGCGCCGCCGCCACCACCACCAGCGACCCCGTGCTGCTGGAGCGCTGCCTGCGCAACCTGCTCGACAACTCGCTGAAGTACAGCCACCGCGGCGGCGTCCTGCTGGCGCTGCGGCCGCGAGCCGGGCGCTGGGTGGTGCAGGTGCTCGACACCGGCATCGGCATGGCCCCCGAGGTGCTGGCGCGCGCCTGCGAGGAGTTCTTCCAGGCCGACAACCCCGGCCGCGACCGCGCCCGCGGCCTCGGCCTGGGCCTAGCCATCGTGCAGCGCATGCTGCGGCTGCTGGGCCACTCGATGCAGCTGGCTTCGAACGCCGGCCGCGGTACCACGGCCACCGTGACGCTCGACGCCGCCGCACCGGCCCCGATGTCCGAACCCGCACCCACCACGGCCACCAGTGGCGCACCCGGCATGCTGGCCGTCATCGACGACGACAGCGCCGTGCGCGAGGGCCTGGCCGCGCTGCTGCAGCGCTGGGGCCACGCCGTGCTGACAGGCGCCGACGACACCGAGTTGCTGCACGCCTGGCAGGCCGCCGGCCGGCCGGCGGTGCACGCGCTGATCACCGACCTGCGCCTGGCCGGCCACCGCAGCGGCCTGCAAGCCGTGGATGCGCTGCGCGGCACCTGGGGCACCACGCTGCCGGCGCTCGTGATCACCGGCGACATCGCGCCCGATCGCCTGCAGGCCCTGCGCGCCAGCGGCCTGCCCTGGCTGCCCAAGCCGGTGATGCCGATGCGGCTGCGCGGCTGGATCGCCGGGCTGCCGACCGGGCCTGCGGATCCGCCGCGCAGCACCAGAATGTGACCCTCAACAGCCCACCCGATGAAGTTGCACCTCGCCGGCGAACGCCGCTTCCTCCAGCTCGACCACGCCGAGCAGCCCCTGGCGCCGCTGGACGCCGCGCTGCTGGCCTGGCTGGCGCTCGAGGGGCCGACGCCGCGCGCGCGCCTGGGCCAGCTGCTGTGGCCGCAGAAAGACGTGGACTCGGCGCGCAACTCGCTGCGGCAGCGCCTGTTCCAGCTGCGCCGCACGCTCGGGGCCGAGCTGCTGGCCGGCGGCGGCACTATCGCGCTGGCCGAAGGCGTGGCCCATGACCTCGACGACGCCGACACCATCCTCGGCGGGACCCGCGCCGACGACATCGCGCCGGGCGAGTTCGCGCAGTGGCTGGAGCTGCAGAGATCGCGCCGCCGCGGGCGGCTGAGCCAGTCGCTGGCCGAACTGGCCGCGATGGCCGAAGCCGCCGGCGACTGGGGCGACGCGCTCACGCACGCCCGCGAGCTGCTGGTGCTGGAGCCGCTCAGCGAGCTGGCGCACCGCCGCGTGATCCGCCTGCATTACCTGGCCGGCGACCGCGCCGCGGCCCTCCTGGCCTTCGACCGCTGCGAGCAACAGCTCAAGCACGAGCTGGGCGCGCGGCCGTCGGCGGAGACGCTGGCCCTGCTGAGCGCGCTCGAGGCCTCGGCGCGCGCGGCGCCGGCGGCGAGCGAGCGCTTGCCGATGTCGGTGCAGCGCCCGCCGCGCCTGGTGGGCCGCGAGGACGCCTGGGCTGCGCTGCACGGCGCGTGGGACGCCGGCCGCCCGGCCTGCGTGCTCGGCGAGGCCGGCATGGGCAAGAGCCGCCTGGTCGGCGACTTCGCGCGCGACCGGGGTGCCGTGCTGCTGGCCGGCGCCCGGCCCGGCGATGCGCGCGTGGTCTACGCGTCGGCCACGCGGCTGCTGCGCCAGGTGCCGGCGCGCGCGCTGGCCGCGCTGGACGAGGGCGTGCGGGCCGAGCTGGCGCGCCTGCTGCCCGAGCTGGGGGCCTCGGCGGGCATCACCACCGCCGCGCAGCGCACGCGCTTCTTCAACGCCGTGGTGGCGCTGCTCGACAGCCGCGCGCTCGGCGTGGAGGGCGTGATCTTCGACGACCTGCACTTCGCCGACGACGCCAGCCTGGAGCTGCTGCAGTTCGCCGCGGCGCAGTCGGCCTGCCGCTGGCTGTTCGCGGCGCGCGAGCCCGAGCTGAGCGAAGCCGGCCGCCAGCTGCTGGCGGCGCAGCACGGTGCCCTGCTCGCCTGGCCGCTGCAGCCGCTGACGCTGGCGCAGGTGGCCGAGCTGCTGGCGTCGCTGGCCATCGACGGGCTCGATGCCGACGCGGCGGCCCCCATGCTGCAGCGCCATTCGGGTGGCAGCCCGCTGTTCCTGCTCGAGACCCTGAAGTCCTGGCTCAGCCAGGGCGCGGGCCCGGACCTGGCGACCCGCCTGCCGCCGGTGCCCGGCGTCGCAAGCCTCATCGAACGCCGCATCGGCCAGCTCTCGGTGGCGGCGCTGCGCCTGCTGCGCTGCGCCGCGGTGGCCGGCGCGGACTTCAGCATCGAGCTCGCGTCGCGCGTGCTCGGCGAGCGTGCCATCGACCTGGCCGACCCCTGGGCCGAACTGGAGCACGCGCAGCTGCTGCGCGACGGCGCCTTCGCGCACGACCTGATCCTCGACAGCGCCCGGGCCTCGGTGCCGGCGCCGGTGGCCCGGCAGCTGCACGCCGAGATCGCCTCGAGCCTGCAGGAACGCGGCCACGAGCCCGCGCGCGTGGCGCAGCACTGGCTCGACGCCGGCCGCGAGCCCGAAGCCCTGGCCGCGCTGCGCGAGGCGGCCGAACGCGCGCGGCAGGCACTGCGCAAGCGCGACGAGATCGCGCTGCGCGAGCAGGCGCTGGCCATCGCCGAACGGCTGGCTCCCGCCGAGGCCTTCGAGCTGGCGCTCGGCAACTTCGAGGCCCAGATGGTGGTCGACCGCACGCGCATCGACGACGCCGTGTTCCAGCGCCTCGGCCGCCTGGCCGTGGGGCCGGGCCAGCAGCTGCGCTCGCTGCTGGCGCAGGCCGACTACCTGATGTCCACCGGGCAGCTGGCCCAGGCCGCCCCACGCGCCGAGCAGGCCGCCGTGCTGGCGCGCGACCAGGGCGACACGGTGCGCGAGATCGAGGCCCTGCGCTGCGCGGCGGCGTGTGCGTCCTACAGCGGCGACAGCCAGCGCGCCGTCGACCTGCTGCAGCCGGCCCTGCCGCGGGCGCTGGCGCACCTGGTCGAGCCCGGCGACCGCGCCGCCTACTTCGCCGACCTGGCCTCGTGCCTGGACAACGCCGACCAGCCCATCCAGGCGTCCGAATTCCATCGCCGCGCGCTGGATGAGGTGGTCGCCTTGCAGCGGTGGGACATGGCGGCCGTGATCTGCGCCAACCTCAGCCACAACCTGAAGTCGACGGGGCGTGTGCAGCAGGCCTTCGACCATGCCCAGCAGGCCCGCCGCCATGCCCTGGCCGTGGATGACGCGCGCGGCGCCACCTACAACCTCGACACCATGGAGCTGGCGCTGCTTCGCGACCTGGCACGCTACACGCAGGCCCTGGACGCCGGCGACGTGGCCCTGGCCTCGATGCACCAGAACCCGAGCCGGGCCGCCGTGGTGCACGGCCACATGGCCTGGCTGTGGATGCAGCTGGGGCAGCACACCCGCGCCTGGCAGGCGCTGGAAGCCGCCCGCGCCGCGCCCGTGCCGGCCCCCTTGCAGGCCAGGGTGTCGCAGCTGCACGGGCGCCTGCTGCTGGCGCTGCAGCAGCCGGGCGCACGGGCAGCCTTCGAACGCGCGCAGGCCGAAGCGCCGCTCACCGGCCGCACGCTGGTGAAGGCCCTCGTGGCACTGGACCATGCGCGCACGCTGCCGCCGGCCGAGGCGCTGACCCGTTGCGAGCAGATCGCGCGCCAGTGCACGGCCCTGCACTTCGACGGCGCGGCGCTGAGCGCGCACACGCGCGCGGCCGACTTCGCGCTGGCGGCCGGCGAGCCCGATCGCGCGGTGGCGCATGTGCGCCGGGTGCTGTCAGCCGCAGACGACATCACGGCCGATAACCTGTATCCCGCCGAACGCTGGCTGGTCGCCGCGCGGGCCTTCACCGCGGCCGGCCTGGCCGCCGACGCGCGCGAGGCACTCGACGCCGGCCGCGCGTGGGTGCTGCAGATCGGCGAGCTGCAGGTGCCGCCGCCCTACCGCGACAGCTTCCTGCAGCACAACGCCGTCAACCGCGAGTTGCTGGCGCTGGCGAGCCAGGCCTGACGAGCCGCCGCCGGGCGAGCCCCAGAACCGC
Organism: Rubrivivax sp.; assembly: GCA_027483705.1. GTDB lineage: Bacteria > Pseudomonadota > Gammaproteobacteria > Burkholderiales > Burkholderiaceae_C > Rubrivivax. The sequence goes on along the minus strand of JAIXTY010000035.1, from coordinate 16,810 downwards.
CACCGTGCCGGCCAGGGCCAGAGCGGCACTCGGAGGTTCCGGCACCGGCGGCGCGGCCACGAAGGACTGGCCGTAGTCGATCCCGTTCGGGTTGAGCGCCGTGTAGGCCGCGACCGGCGTGCCATCGAGCAGCCGCAGGCCGGTGATGCCGGCCCAGCTGACGGCAGAACTGAGCTCCGAGGCGGACTGCGCCGCCAGGTTGGCCTCGTTGCCGGAGGAGTTGCCGCTGCTCGAGGTGCCCATGTAGGCCTGCCACTGCAGGAAGACCGACGAGCCGAACCTCACGGCCATCTCGAAGGTGTAGATGCCCACCGCCAGGCCGGTGGACGAGTACCCGGGGCTCGCGACGTTGGTGCCGTCGTGGTAGCGGCCGGTGGCGGCTGCATCGACGAAGGCGGGCAGCGGGGCGAACCACGCCGCTGGCGCCTGCACGTTGACGAAGGAGCGCCACTCGCTGGAGCCCTCCCAGGAACCACCGGCGATGCCCGTGGCATTGCCCACCAGATCCCCGGTGGCGGTGCCCCCGGCGCTCGCACGGCCGTCGAACTGGACGGAAAAGGTCATGACCCCAAGGGCGCCTGTGCAGGCGGCACAGCCGGGGGCCAGGAGCGTGAAGTTGTCGCTCAGTGCCGCATAGCCCGAGGTCCACCCGTTGCCAAAGCTCGGCGCCCGGAAAGCCGAGGTGCTGCCCGACGAGGAGCCGAAGAACGCGATGCGGCCGGGCCCGGTCTGCGCGGTGCCCGCGCTGCTGCCTTGAGACACCACTGGGCCACCGGACTCGGCCACCGTGGAGCGGCTGATGACAGCCGCAAACGTGTCGTTGCTGACGTTGTTGCCGTCGTAAGGCCCGCCGACGTTGCGCGTGCCGCTGCCGGCTTCCATCTGGGCGCGGTAGGCCGGCGACTGGGCCAGGGCCGCCAGTGGCACCGCCAGGCTGGCCAGCGCGATGGCCCGCGTGACGACCTGCGATCGAACTTGGGTGGACATGGCTGAAACTCCTTGGGCAATTCCACTGGAACCGATTCCGAAAATCCTAGTCATCGCATCGTTAGCGCCGCGTTAGTCCACCAGCTTGCCGCCAGCCTGTGCGCGCCCACCAGCCCTCGTCGAACGGCCCTTGCAGCACACCGCCGTCAAATGCGAGTTGCCGGCGCTGTCGAGTCGGGCCTGACGAGCCGCCGCCGGGCCAGCCCCAGCACCGTCAAGGCGCCAGCCAGGGCGAGGGCGGCGCTCGAAGGCTCCGGCACGGGCAAGGCGGTCACGAAGGACTGGCCGTAGTCGATGCCATTCGGGTTGAGCGCTGTGTAGGCCGCGACCGGCGTGCCATCGAGCAGCCGAAGGCCGGTGATCCCGGCCCAGCTGACGGCCGACGCGAGCTCGGAGGTGGACTGCGCGGCCAGGGTGGCCTCGTTGCCCGAGGAGTTGGCGCTGCTCCACGCGTCCATGTCGGCCTGCCACTGCAGGTAGACCGGTGAGCCGAACCTGACGGCCATCTCGAAGGTGTGGATCCCCACCGCCAGGCCGGTGGCGGTGAACCCCGGGCTGCTGACATTCGTGCCGTCGATGAAACGGCCGGTGGCGGTGGCATCGATGGTCGACGGCATCGGCGCCGACCATGCCGCGGGCGCCTGCAGGTTGACGAAGGAACGCCACTCGCTGTAGCCCTCCCATGAGCCGCCGGCAATGCCCGTGCTGTTGCCGATCAGATCGCCGGTGGCGGTGCCCGCGGCGGTGGTACGGCCATCGAACTGGATCGCAAAAGTCATGATGCCCAAGGCGCCTGTGCAGGCGGCACAGCCCGGAGCCAGGAGCGTGAAGTTGTCGCCGATGGCGGCGTAGCCGCCGACCCGACCGCTGCCCACGCTGGGCGCGCGGAAGGCCGTGGTGCTGCCCGACGACGTGCCGAAGAACTCGATGCGGCCGAGGCCGGTCTTCGCCGTGCCGGCACTGCTCCCGGTCGAGCCCACCGAGGGACCGGACTCGGCCACGGTCGAGCGGCTGAGGACGGATGCGAACGTGTCGTTGCTGACGTTGTTGCGATCGGTAGGGCCGCTGACGTTGCGCGTGCCGCTGCCGGCCTCCACCTGGGCACGGTAGGCCGGCGTCTGGGCCAGCACGGCCAGCGGCAGCGCCAGGCCCGCCAACACAACAGCCAGCGATCGAACTTGGGCAGACATTCCTGATCCTCCTGGAGCCGTCCCACCGGAACGGATTCGGAAGATCCTAGGCAGCGCCCCGTTAGCGCCGCGTTAGCCGGCCGGCGGGCCGCGACCGGGCCCGCACACCCTCAACACCGCCAAGCCCCTCAAGACCCCGGAGCCGCGGCCGGCCGCCACAGGCCCAGGCGCGCCAGTCGCTCTTCCACCTGGGGGTCGAGTTCGCGCGCGCGCTGCAGGTCACGTTCGGCCTCGTCGGTGTTGCCCAGCCGCTGGTGGGCGATGCCGCGGCCAAACAGCGCCACGGCCGAGGCGTCCTTGCGCGTGGCGCGCTCGAAGCGACGCAGCGCCAGCTGATCGTTGCCGGCGTGCAGGTGAGCCCAGCCGACATGGTCGCGATGGGCCGGCAGGGCGCTGTCGTTGTCGCCCGCGCTTTCGCAGTCCTTCACGGCCAGCGGCAGCTCGCGCTGTTCACGCAGGCGCAGCAGGCAGCGCGCATTCAGCGCGTCGGGCAGGCGTGCGTCCTGCGGGTGGGTGTCGATCCACAGCGCGTACTGGCGCAGGGCCTCGTCCGCGCGGCGCAGCCGGGCCAGGTGGCCGGCCATCTCCAGCCGAAAGTGGCTGTCCGGCGGCAGGCGCTGGTCGAGCACAGCCAGGTCGGCCAGGGCCCGGGATGCGCCGTCGGCCTGCGGCATCAGCGAGCGCACCCGCCACAGCCGGGCTTCGTCCAGCGCCGGATCCAGGCGCAGCGCCTCCTCGAGGTCGGCGCGCGCCGCCGCGAGGTTGCGCCGGGCGAGCTGGATGCGGGCCCGCGTGAACACGTGCACCGCCGCCGGCGCCAGCGCGATGGCGCGGTTCAGGTCGTCCAGCGCCGGCTCGAGCTTGCCCGCAGCCAGCGAGGCGGCGCCTCGACGCGCCAGCGCGTCGGCATCGTCAGGGGCGGGTGCGGCCGGCAGCGCCGCCTGCCGCAGGTCGAGTGGCCCTTCCTGGCCACTGCCCGACGGGAACACGGGCCGCCCGTTCCAGGTGATGTACAGCTGGCCGGTCTGCCTGGCGACGTACAGGCGGTGCGCGAGAAAGTAGTCCAGCCCGAGCAGCATGTCGTGGTCGTCGCTGTCGACGTCGATGACGCTCAGCTGGTTGTCTCGAAGCACCTGCTGATCGGCGATCTCCACCAGATCCACCTGGGCCCGCCACGCGCGTGCACGCCCGGCCCCGGCACCGCCGGTGTAGCCGATCGGGCGCATCCGGGCGGGCTCGATGCCGGCGCGGCGCGCGGCGCTCAGCGAGAGCGACGAAGACGGCGCCCCCGTGTCCAGCAGCGCCACCAGCCGGACGCCGTTGACCTTGACAATGACACGCAGCGCGTCAAGCCGCTGTGCATCGCCCCGGGCGCGGTGGCGCGTGAGCAGCGGCACCACCATCACGGGGGCGTTGCCCGCCCAGTGGGCGAAGTCCGCGTCGGTGCAGGCGCCTTTTGCGAAGCTCAGCTTCACGGCGCCTTGCGCGAGGTCGTACTCGGTGTCGGCCACCGCCAGCACGTTGCGCCCGAGGATGCCGTCGATGCCGGCCCCCAGCTCGTTGCCGCCCACCAGGAACTCGATGTTGGGCAGGATGGCGCCGAGCAGGCCGACCTGCTCGACCACCGTGCGCTGCGCGTCGATCTCGCCGGTGAGGCCCCTGATGCGCAGCCTGCCGGGCAAGGCACGCAGGGGCAGGTTCAGCTGCCGCGCCGTGGCCGGCGACAGCATGCTGTAGAAGGCCCCGCTGTCCACCAGCATCTGCACCTCGGTGCCGTTGAGCTTGAGCGTGGCCAGCGGCCGTTGCTCCACGGTGTGCAGCGGCAGCGTCAGCTGGTGCAGGCGGCAAGCCTTGCCGGCATCACTGGGCTCCTGCGCCAGGCCGGCTGTGGGGGTGACCGCCATCGCCAGCACCAGTGCCAGCGCCAGACCCTGCGCCAGCAGAACCTTCGCCCCTGGCCGCAGCCCAGCGGCAAGACCCGACAAGCGCTCCATCGTGCTGCTCCTTCCCTGGCGGCACCGGCCCGATCGCCTTCTTGGCGGGCGGTCTTCGCGGGCGTGCCACCACCCAATGTAGCGCCGCGCCTTCGCCGGGCCAGCAGCGCGTTCAGCCGGCCCGCGCCCACCAGCCTTCGTCGAACTGCCCCTGCAGCCAGTTGACGAAGCTCACCACCTTGGCCGGAACCTGGCGCGGGCTGGGGAACACGGCGTGGATGGGCTGCACCGGCAGCGCGTGGCGCTCCAGCAGCGGCACGAGCTCGCCGCGCGCCAGCGAGGGTTGCGCCACGTACAGCGGCAGCGCCGCCACACCCATGCCGGCGCGCGCCGCGGCCAGCAGCGCCGAGAGGTTGTTGCTGCGCAGCGGGCCCTTCACGCCCACGCTGGCGGCGCGGCCGTCGGGGCCGGTGAAGTGCCAGCGCTCGTCGCCCTGCACGGTGCTGTAGATCAGCGCGCGGTGGCGTGCCAGGTCGTCGGGCTTCTTGGGCGTGCCGGCCTCGGCCAGGTAGGCCGGTGCTGCCACCACCGCCCAGGGGTTGGTGCCGAGGTAGCGCGCGCCCAGCGAGGAGTCGGCCAGCCGGCCCATGCGCAGCGCGAGATCGATGCCCTGCTCCACCAGGTTGACGTAGCGGTCTTCGAAGCCGAGATCCACCGTCACGTCCGGGTGCTGCTGCATGTAGCGCAGCACCATCGGCACCAGCACGCGGCGGCCGAAGGCCACGGAGCTGTTGATGCGTAGCGTGCCCTGCACGCGGCTGCTCATCAGCGCCGGCAGGTGATCGGCCTCCTCGAGCTGCAGTGCAATCGCCTTGCAGCGGTCGTAGTAGGCCGCGCCCACCTCGGTGGGCGTGACGCCGCGCGTGCTGCGGTGGAAGAGGCGTGCGCCCAGTCGTTTTTCGAGCGATGCGATGTGTTTGGTGGCCGTGGGCTGCGTGACGCCCAGGTCGGTGGCGGCGCGGGTGAGCGAGCCGGTCTCGCAGACGCGGACGAAGAGCTGCAGGCCCTGGATGCGGTCCATGTCGTCATTCCACCATGGAATGGCGGTTATCGGCGAGCTGGTCTTCCCGCGCGCCGGCCGCGGGCGGACGATGCGCAGCAGATCAGGCAACCACCGACAGGAGACACGACGATGGCAAAGATGAAGGCCGCAATGGCCGCCGTGCTGGTGATGGAGAAGGAAGGCGTCTCGGTCGCCTTCGGCGTGCCCGGCGCCGCGATCAACCCGCTGTACGCCGCGCTGCGCGAGCGCCAGAGCATCGCCCACATCCTGGCCCGGCACGTGGAGGCCGCCAGCCACATGGCCGAGGGCTACACCCGCGCCAAGGCCGGCAACATCGGCGTGTGCATCGGCACCAGCGGGCCGGCGGGCACCGACATGATCACGGGCCTCTATTCGGCGCAGGCCGACAGCATCCCCATCCTGTGCATCACCGGCCAGGCGCCGCGGGCGCGCATGCACAAGGAAGACTTCCAGGCCGTCGACATCGAGAGCATCGCCAAGCCGGTGACGAAGATGGCGCTCACGGTGATGGAGCCGGCGCAGGTGCCGCGCGCCTTCCAGCAGGCCTTCCACCTGATGCGCTCGGGCCGCCCGGGGCCGGTGCTGATCGATCTGCCGTTCGACGTGCAGATGGCCGAGATCGAGTTCGACATCGACACCTACGAGCCGCTGGGCGTGTTCAAGCCCGCGGCGACGAAGAAGCAGGTCGAGAAGGCGCTCGAGATGCTGATGGCCGCGAAGAAGCCGCTCATCGTGGCCGGCGGCGGCATCATCAACGCCGACGCGAGCGAGTTGCTGGTGGAGTTTGCCGAGCTCACCGGCGTGCCCGTGATCCCCACGCTGATGGGCTGGGGCAGCATCCCCGACGACCACCCGCTGATGGCCGGCATGTGCGGTCTGCAGACCAGCCACCGCTACGGCAACGCCACGATGCTGGCGAGCGACTTCGTGCTCGGCATCGGCAACCGCTGGGCCAACCGCCACACCGGCAGCGTCGAGACGTACACCAAGGGCCGCAAGTTCGTGCACGTGGACATCGAGCCCACGCAGATCGGCCGCGTGTTCGCGCCTGACTACGGCATCGTCAGCGATGCCAAGGCGGCGTTGCAGCTGTTCGTGGAAGTGGCGCGCGAGTGGAAGGCCGCCGGCCGCCTGAACGACTACGCCGAGTGGGCCGAGCGCTGCGCCGAGCGCAAGCGGCTGATGCACCGCAAGACGCACTTCGAGCAGGTGCCCATCAAGCCGCAGCGCGTGTACGAGGCGATGAACGCGGTGTTCCCGCGCGACACGGTCTACGTCACCACCATCGGACTGAGCCAGATCGCCGGCGCGCAGTTCCTGCACGTCTACGGCCCGCGCCAGTGGATCAACTGCGGCCAGGCCGGCCCGCTGGGCTGGACGGTGCCGGCCGCCCTGGGCGTGGCGGCGTCGGACCCCACCAAGACGGTGGTGGGCCTGTCGGGCGACTACGACTTCCAGTTCCTCATCGAGGAGCTGGCCGTGGGCGCGCAGTTCCGCCTGCCCTACGTGCAGGTGCTGGTGAACAACAGCTACCTCGGCCTGATCCGCCAGAGCCAGCGCAACTTCGACATGGACTTCGCGGTGCAGCTGGCCTTTGACAACCAGAACGTCGAAGATCCCACGCTGCGCGGTTACGGCGTCGACCACGCCAAGGTCATCGAAGGGCTGGGCTGCAAGACGCTGCGTGTGACCGATCCCGAGAAGCTCGTCAGCGCCTTCGAAGAAGCCCGGCGCATGGCCGCGGAGTACCGCGTGCCGGTGGTGGTGGAATGCATCCTCGAGAAGGTGACCAACATCGCGATGGGCACCGAGATCGACAAGATCAACGAGTTCGAGGACATCGACTGCCGCCACCCCGAGGGCCGCGAGGGCCTGGTGGCGGCCGGTCTGCTGGAGTGAATCTGTGAAGCGTTTCAGTGCCAATCTCTCGATGCTGTTCACCGAGGCGCCCTTGCTGGAGCGCTTTGGCCTGGCGGCCCGCGCCGGCTTCACGGCGGTGGAGCTGCAGTTCCCGTACGAGCAGCCCGCGGCGGTGCTGCGCGACGAGCTCACCCGCCACCGCCTGAAGCTGGTGCTGCACAACCTGCCGGCCGGCGACTGGGCCGCCGGCGACCGCGGCATCGCCTGCGACCCGACGCGTGTGGCCGAATTCCGCGCCGGTGTCGACAAGGCCGTGAGCTACGCCACCACGCTGGGCACGCAGCGCCTCAATTGCCTGGCCGGCCGCGTTCCGGCCGGCGTGAGCGAGGCCGACGCGCGCCGCACGCTCGTCGACAACCTGCGCTTTGCGGCCGGCGTGCTGCAAGAGGCGGGGCTGGAGTTGCTGATGGAGCCCATCAACCGCTTCGACGTGCCGGGCTTCCTGGTGCAACGCAGCGACGACGCCGTCGCGCTGATGGACGAGGTGGGCGCGCCGAACCTGAAGCTGCAATACGACGTCTACCACCAGCAGCGCACCGAGGGCGAGCTGGCGGCCACGATCGAGCGCCTCTTGCCGCGCATCGGCCACATCCAGGTGGCCGACAACCCGGGCCGCCACGAGCCGGGAACCGGCGAGATCCGCTTCGAGTTCCTGTTCGCGCACCTGCAGCGCATCGGCTACACCGGCCACATCGGCTGCGAGTACAAGCCCGCCGCCGGCACCGAAGCCGGTCTCAATTGGCTGAGGAGCTGGCAATGAGCACCGCACCCACCCTCGGCTGGATCGGCCTCGGCATCATGGGCGCGCCGATGTGCGGCCACCTGGTCGCTGCCGGCCACACGATGACGGTGCACACGCGCAGCAAGGTGCCCGAGGCGATTGCCGCCACGGCCGCGCGCACGGCCCCCAGCGCCGAGGCCGTGGCCGCGGCCAGCGACATCGTCTTCCTGATGCTGCCCGACACGCCCGATGTCGAGCGCGTGCTCTTCGGCCCTCACGGCGTGGCCGCGGGCCTGAAGCCCGGCAGCCTGGTGGTGGACATGAGCAGCATCTCGCCGATGGCCACCAAGGACTTCGCGGCGCGCATCCAGGCGCTGGGCTCCGACTACCTCGACGCGCCGGTCTCGGGCGGCGAGGTGGGCGCCAAGGCGGCATCGCTGACGATCATGGTGGGTGGCAGCGAGGCGGCCTTTGCGCGCGCCGAGCCGCTGCTCAAGCTGATGGGCAAGAACATTACCCACGTCGGCGGCAGCGGCGACGGCCAAACCACGAAGGTGGCCAACCAGATCATCGTGGCGCTGAACATCGCCGCCGTGGCCGAGGCGCTGGTCTTCGCCGCCAAGGCCGGGGCCGACCCGGCCAAGGTGCGGCAGGCGCTGATGGGCGGCTTCGCCAGCAGCCGCATCCTCGAGGTGCACGGCGAGCGCATGATCAAGCGCACCTTCAACCCCGGCTTCCGCATCGGGCTGCATCAGAAGGACCTGAACCTCGCATTGCAAGGCGCCAAGGCGCTGGGCGTGGCGCTGCCGGGCACGGCGCAGGCCGCACAGCTGATGCAGGTGTGCGCGGCCAACGGCCTGGCCGAGGCCGACCATTCGGCGCTGGTGAAGGCGCTGGAGCTGATGGCGGCGCAAGAGATCGGCTGAGCGCAGCCGGGGCCGCCGAGGCCGATCAGCTCGGTGCCGAGGCGGCTGCCGCCACAGGGCTGCGCCGCGCCTCGAACTCCAGCGGCGGGTTGTTCTCGAAGCCCCCGGTGCTGTGCATACTCAACGCCGGCCGCGGCTCGGCTGACGACGGATCGCGCAGCTCGGCGGCGTAGCGGTGCGTGACCTCGCGCGTCTGGCCGCTCATCGACTGCATCGTGCGCGTTTCGGAACGCAGCTTGCCTTCGCGGGGGCCGACGCTTGTGGGCTCGGCGGGAGGCTCGGACCTCGCCAGGTGGCGATGGCGGATCCGTCCAGTCTGAGGCGGCACGCGCAGGTGGCGACTGGCCGCTAGCGGGGCCTGTGGGACTGCCTTGCAGCGGTTGCAGACAGCGGCCGACGGCGCACGGGCTTCCGGCAAGTGCCATCAAGCTGACGCACGCCTCTGAGGCCGGCCGCGGTATGCGCGTCAGCGACTTGGCCTACAGCCGATCTCGACTTCGCTACTGCTCGGGCTCTCGCCGCGAACGGCTGCTTCTGAACGCCACGACAGGCTCAATTCGACCCTTGGCCGACATCCTCAGTCCCGATCCTGTTGCCCAAAAGCTGCCGTTCCGACATCCCACAGTCACCTGCATGAAGCCTCACGGCAGGAGGGGGGGGTCTTCGCGGCGGGCAACCATCAAGGCGATTGAGGCAGGCAGCACGGCGTCCGGCGCTCGGCGTCCTAGCGAATCACAGCGTTCAAGAGTGGCCAGCTTGGAGAACGGCGGCTCCCCATCGAACGACCCATGGCAGCCAGGCCGGTGCCACGTTGCAGCCACAGCACTCCACCCGCCCAGATGTCGGGACGGCCATCGCCATTGAAGTCCGCAACTGCGATCCGGGGCTGGGCGTCGGTCGGCCAGCTGAAGCGCGCGTCGTGGTAGAGCTCGCCAGGTCCAAAGCTGCCATCGGGCCGCTGCAGGTGCAGGGCCACGAAGCCAAAACCGGCGCTGATGAGGTCCGGCCGGCCGTCTCCATCGATGTCGGCGACCTCGGCCCACCTGCCGGCGTCGTCCGGGCCAGTGGCGGCGGCAAAGACGCCGGGCGCGGTCTGGCGGATGACCCGCAGGCTGGACAAGACCCCCCCGCCGAGGCTGAAGACCAGGTCGCGATGCCCGTCGAGGTCGATGTCCACGACGCGCACGAACTGCGGCAGCCACTCCGGCAGGGACCCGGCCGGCAGCGACTGCACGCTGCCAAACCGGCCGTCCGGGCCCTGGTAGACGATCAACAGGATGCCGCGGCCTGCCGCGTCCTGGTTGGCCGCGACGATGTCGTCGAGACCGTCACCGTTCACGTCGGCCACGCCCTCCTGGCCGGGCTGCGGCGTCTCCAGCGGCTCCGCGGGCGCAAACACGCCCGGGGCCGTCTGCCGCATCACCTGCGGTCGCCAGTCCAGGCTGCTCACGATGTCGCGTCGTCCCCCGGCCGAACGCAGCATGAACGCGTCGGAGACGTCGCTTTGGGGGCTGGGCAGTGCCTGGGCCTCGAACTGGCCGCTGCCCAGCTGCCGCCACCACACGGTGGCCTGGCTGGGCAGAAGGTCGATCCGCCCGTCACCGTCGATGTCCGCCAGCTCGAAGCGCTTGGTCAGCCACGGGGCCGGGCCGATGCGCGAGGCCTCGAAGCCCCCGGCCGCGCGCTGGCGAAAGAGCATGAACTCCTCGTCGCTTGAGCCGTTCACCTTGCGCAACACCACGACATCGCTGCGCCCATCGCCATCGACATCGGCGGTGGCGATGTGCGAGTGGCCCGGCGACGCCAGAGGGGCGTCTTCGGCGGCAAAGCGTCCGACCTCCGTGTCGAACCCATAGCGCTCCAGGAAGCGGTTGCCAAGCAGGTCAAAACCTGCCACCACCACCTCGTAGCTCGCAGCCCGGAACCAGGGTATCTGGGGCGTGAACCGCCATTCACGACCCGAACCCGTGAGGGTTCCAGACAGGAATCGCTCGCCTTGACTGACCTGGATGCTGACCAACTCCGCGGGTTCATCCAGCACGATCTCGATGGCGCTGTCCACCCGCACCTCTGTGGCGCCGGCCGCTGGAGATGAGTTGGTCAGGCGTGGGCCGTTGAGGTCGAGCGTGGTTTGCCAGTTGAGGCCCGACTCCACCGTGTTCCCCAACCAGTCGCCAAGCCTCGGGTCCAGTCGGACGCTGTAGGTGCCGCTGAGCGGCGCCTCTGGAAACTGGAAGATCAGGCGGTTGGGCCCGTCCCACCGGGTCGTGCCGGCCACAGGGCTACCGTCGGGCCCGGTCAAGGTGATGGGCACCGGCGTGCTCAGCGTGTCCATCGGCTCGCTGAAGTCAACGGCCACGTTCGTGCGCGCCGTCGTTTCGCCCGGGGCCGGCCAGGTCGACCGGATGACCGGCGACTGGGTGTCGGTCCGCAGATTGCCCACGCGGTAGGCCAGCAGTTCGTCACGGCCCAGTTGCGTGGGTGGTGACTGCTGACTGCTCACGCTCAGCACGCGGCCGAGGTCCGCGACGTACCAGGCGTCCGTGACGACCACGCCAGAGCTTTCGGCCCCCGTCGCCGCGAACCGGACCGTCTGCCTGCTCTCGGTGCGTACCTTCAGGGCGCGAACGAATTGGCCGGCCGCCACCGTGACGGCTTCGTAGCCCAGCACGGTGCTGGTCGCCCGAATCGCCAAGCGGTCCGGACGACCATCGTTGTCCACGTCGACGACGTTGTCCACCACCTTGTCGTACTGCAGCCAGGTGTCGTTGGTGCGCACAGGCAGCCGCAGCAGCACGAAGTCGCCCAGGGCACGAAACAACGGATCGCTCGCCCGCGTGCCGACAAACTCGACCGCGTTCGGCTTCAGACGGAAAGTCTGACTGCTGGGCGTGGGGCCATTGAGCAGCAACACCCGCCAGGCATCCGGGCCTGCTTCGAGGTCCGGGCCCTCCACACGCACCAGCTGCCCCTGGGTATTGATCCACCGGGCGCCCTCGACCAGCGGGTAGTAGCGAGCGTTGTCAGGCGGCCCCAAGGGCCCCGTGGCCGGGCCGTCGGGGCCGGCAGCCGGACCACCTCCCGAGCCGCCGCAAGCCACCAACGCGAGGGCGGCCGCTAGGGCGGCTGCGATCCGAGGCAGACGGCGTGGGCCGGTGATGGCTCTGACAGTGGTCGCGCGATGGCGAAGGTTCATGTGCAAAGCCTAACTGATAGGTGGCCGCCACCGCCGACGGTCCGGTCGGTCTTTGCAGGTGGTGAACTGAGCTTGCTCTGGCACAGCACACCAAGGAAGGTGGCTCGCCTGCGCGAGACAGCCTGCCGCAATGCCGCAACGCATCCGGCGACAGTGGGCTTTCGAGCTCGCCGGGTTCGACCCGGCGTCATCCCAAGGGGGGCGCTCTCCCCGCCACGCCCTTTGGATTGAGGTTCAGGGCGCCTGTGTTCAGCGACGAGCCGGCCGAAAGCTGCCTGTCATCATTGTCTGTTCATGGCCGGACTGAGTCGGTCACAGCCCTCCGCGGAAGCGGTCGCACAGCCAGTCCCTGGCGCCGCTGAACGGCCACTGCCGAGGCAGAGCTCGTTCGTCTCAGTCCGGCCACCACCCGCCACTCACCAGTGGGGGGCTTTGCGGCCATCCGGTTGGGAGCGCCGCGGGCGACGAACCTGCGCCGCCTGTTGCACCATGAACCCGAAAACTCTGAGCCTTTCTTCTCCTGCCGCGCCGGCAAAGCCGGCAGATGAGCCCGGGAACCTCCTTGGAGTTCCTTCGCCCTCTCAGGTCGGCACAAGTCCCGCCATGGCGGAACGTAGCCACACCAGGCCGTCTTGCGCCAGGACCAGCAAGAGATGGCTCATGAGAAGCACATAGCCCAAGCCGGCGGCGCCAAGTGCTGCGGAAACTGCCAGCGCCAGCCCGTCACGCGCTACCCAGGCCAGGCTGAGCAGCACCAGACTCAATGCGGGGAAAACGTTCGCCAATGGCAGCGGCAGCAGGAGCAACAAACCCATGGCGCCAATCCAGCAGCCCCAGGCTTGATGCGTGGCCGGGGCCAGAAGCAGGATCCAGCGCTGGCGCAGCCAGCGCTTGGCCCATCGCTGTACGAAAGCGAGCAAAGCCTGGAGCCGCGACGACCAACTCTCGCCCAGCGGCAGTCCAGCGAGCCGAGCAGGGATAGGGACCGCCAAGTCTGGCCTGTGCCAACGGGGGGCAATGAGCAAGATGAGCAGGCTCACCCCCAGCAAGGGCGTCAAGCTCAGCAAGGAGACGAGCAAAAGGAGCACGGCGGCCGATGCTTCGCCGTGCAAGCGCAGCAACTGACCGACGTTCAGGCTCGGGGTGCTTGGCTGGGCAGCTTCGGGAGGCATCGGCGTCGACGAGTAGGTGGCAGCAGCGGCGACAGAACCTTCCGGCGCGCGATAACGTCGGCTTGTAGCAGCTTGACATGATCCCTTGGCGACAGCAGCCCCGAACGGCTGCTGTCTGATGTGCTGCCAGACCCACACAGCCGGCCACGCAAGGACTTCATGACGGGCAGCTTCCGGCTCGCTCGTCACTGAACGCCTTCGCCCTAGGAATCGGCCCGCAGGGAATAGGAAGAAAAGAGCCCGCTTGGGTTGACCGTGAGTCGAACCTGGAAGAGTCGAGAGCCCAACCGCACGCGGTAGTTCACCACGGTGTCGTCGCCGAGCGCATAACGCTCGAGCAACTCGATCCGTTGCACGGGCCCCAGTCCTTGCAGCATCTTGGCGTAGGCAGCGGCTCCGTTGGGGAAGAAACCGACCCGCAGATACTCGAAGGACGACTCCTGAAGCCGACCCGACGCGGTCGCCTCGACGAGCGCCCGCACGCGCTCCGTCAGCGGTGGGTCGGGGTCGGGCAACACGTTCAGCGCCGCGGGCTTCATCGAGGGCAAGTAGATCTGTGCAATGAGCTCCGCGATGCGCATCGGATCGGCACCGGCGAGGTTGCACAACACAATGACCGACTGATCGGCATCGATGACGTGCAGATAGGCTGTCGTGAAGCCTTGCCATGCGCCGCCGTGCTGATACTTCGCCGGCCCGCGTCCATCGGGCAAGCCCCAGCCGAAGCCGTACGGGTAGGTCCGTCCGCTGTTCAGTCGCACCGGTGCGAAGATCTGCTGCCAGCTGGCTGGCTTCAGCACCGCGCGCTGGCGCAAGGCCTGCTCCCACAGCATCCAGTCGTCGAGCGACAGGTAGAGCGATCCGTCGGCCGTCGTGTTCAGGCGAGGGGCCACCCACTCCTGGTTCTTGAGGGCTCCGCCGTCCAGCCGGTAGCCAGCAGCTCGGTGCGGCAGGATGTCTTCCTCAGAGATGACCCGGGCGGTCTTCATGCCCATCGGGACGAAGACGCGCTCGCGCAGGACGTCGCCATAGAACTTGCCGGACACCTTGCCGATCAGAATGCCGAGCAGCACGTAGCCTGTGTTGCTGTAGTTCCAGCGCGCGCCTGCCGCGAACTCGAGCGGCAGGGCAAAGGCCAGGCGGGAAAGTTCTTCCTCGGTGTAGTCCTTGCGGTAGTCGAGCGTGCGTTCGTCGTAATCCGGAATCCCGGAAGTGTGAGTGAGCAAGTGCCGAACCGTGATGGGCTTCCAGCTCGGAGGCGCGTCAGGGAAGAACCGCGTGATCGGGTCGTCGAGCGCCAGCTTGCCATCCTCCACCTGCAGCATCAGGGCGACTGCCGTGAACTGCTTGCCCAGCGAGCCGCTCTGGAACAGTGTTGATCGAGACACCGGCACCGTGTGTTCCAGGTTCGACGAGCCGAAACCGCTCGCTTTCAGCACCTGACCGTTGCGAATCACGGCTACGGCGATCCCGGGAACCCGTTGGGCCTTCATCTCCGCAGCGATCACGTCCTCAACGGCGTCTGGAGCCGGCTGCGGAGCCGAGGCACAGCCTGCCAGAAGGGCAAGCAACAGGGCAAAACCCATCGAGAGCCGACGTGCTTGATTGCGAAAGCTCATGGTCACCTCCTGTTGCGATCCTACGTTCGCCGGTCGCCACGCAAGCAGCTTGATCGCGGTGCAGCGTGTCCACCCTCGTCGACTCACGCCGCCCGATTCAGCGCGCTTGTTTGGGCGGCACAGCTGCTGCGCCTGCGCAAGGCGCCGCTCAGTCTCGGCGCCGAGTTGCGCCATCGACAGCATCGACCCGCCGTCGATCCGGCCACGCCCATCCATTCAGCGCAGCCCCCCGCAGCGCCGCCCCCTCAAATCAGCACATCCAACGACGCAAACACCCGCGGCGGCCCACCGAACTCTCTCCCTGCCGCCAGGCTGAAGCGCGGCCGCAGCGAGCCCAGGCTCGGGATGTAGGCGCTGCCGATCAGGCCGTAGGCGTTGCGGGTACGCCGCGCCGGGTCTTGCGGGAAGCCGATCTTCAGCACCTGCAGCACGGCGTCCAGCTGCAGGCGCGCATGGGGCGAGAAGTAGCTGAGCCCGTCGATGCGGCACAGGCTCGCCCGCGTCTCCAGCCCGTAGGCGCGCGAACCCCACAGCTGGTTGAGGTCGGCGCCCAGGTAGTCAAAGCGCTTTCGGCCCCAGGCCGCGCGCTCGGTGAAGGGGTACTGGCCGCCGGCGCTGTACAGCTCGTCATGCGGCACGGGCACCGGCGGGCGGCCGTCGCCGCCGTCGCTCTTCAGCGGCTTGATGCGGCTGGCAAACACGCGGGCCGCGACCAGCTGGTTCTCGGCCCACAGCGAGTGCGGCCACTCGAGGCGGAAGTCGCCCACCACCTCGGAGAAGTCGCGCCCCTTCGTGCGGTGCAGCGCCACGCTCACAGGGTACTGCAGCGTGGCCTCACCCAACAGCTGCGTCACCCGCTGCGTGAACACCAGGCTGCTGCGGGCTCGCCGCTCCAGCCCGATCGAGGGGTCCTGCAGGCGCTGGCGCCATTCGTCCAGCGGCTCGGCGCGCTCGATGTCGAGCCAGCGCCGCGTGGCCGACAGCGCCCACGACACGGCCAGCTCTTCCTTTCCCTTCATCCAGCGGTCCGGACTGACCCACACCCGGCCGCTCATCGTGCCCGAGATGCCGTGCTCCACCCACGACAGCGACGAGCGGCCATCGCCGATGCGGTGCACGCGCCGGGCGGCGTAGGGGTTCAGGCTGAAGTCGGGCGCCTCCACGTCGACGCTCGGCAGGAACAGGAACTTGGCGTCCAGCAGCCGCGCCCCTTGTTGGTCGGACAGCGGTTCGTTGGCTGCCAGCCCCAGCAGCACCCGGGTCGGCTTCCAGCGCGAGTCGTGATCGCTCTCGTACACGTAGCGCATGCCGAAGCTGTGCTTGTTGCGGTAGTCGTACTGGTAGCCGAAGAAGAGCCCGCCCCAGGGCGAGCGGTGCGTGGGCTTCTCGCCGATCTGCAGCAGCCCGGGCCTGATGCCCTCGACCCGGATGTGCTCGACCGACGCCACCGCGTGATACCGCTCCAGCAGGCTCTCGAGCTCGGCGGGCAGCGGCGGCTTGCAGGGCACGCTGCGGCAGCCGGGAGCGGCCCAGATGCCGTAGCGGACGTCGAGACCTTCGTCCTTGGCCTGGCTGCGGCTCTGCAGGTGGCGCCAGATCTGGTTCCACCATGGGCCCGGCGACGGCGGCGCCGAGCTCGGCGGGGCCTGGCTGTCCAGCGCCACGTGCAAGCTGTTGCCTTCTTCGCCACCACGCGTCTTCAGCCACGGCAGCCGGGCGGCCAGCGGGTGGCAGTCCGTGGCTTCGTCGTTCGACTCAGGCGGCACGCCATGGCAACGTCGCACACGCTCCAGGTGCTCTTTGCGCGCCGCATCGGGCGGGCCCCAGTAGTCCAGGCGCGCATCGACCAGCCGCCCCTGCTCGGTGAGCCCGCGCTGGCGCACGAGCCCGCCGATGCGGTACGTCCAGCCCGTCACCCGCACGCGCAGCACGTGCTCCGACAGGCCCACGGTCAGGCGCGAGACCTCGCCGCCGTCGAGGCTGACCAAGGGCTCGGCACCGTCGCTGCCCGGCGTGCGCGAGAGCTGCTGCTCCAGCCACGCCAGCTGCGCGGCGGCGGCG
>JAIXTY010000349.1 GCA_027483705.1 Rubrivivax sp. | reverse complement strand
CTCCAAGAGCTTCGCGAAGGACTTCATGCACCGCCACGGCATCCCGACCGCGCTGTACGCCACCTTCACCGACGCCGCCGCGGCGCACGCGCACGTGGCCAAGCACGGCGCGCCCATCGTCATCAAGGCCGACGGCCTGGCCGCGGGCAAGGGCGTGGTGGTGGCGATGAGCGACGACGAGGCCCACGCCGCCATCGACCACATGCTCACCACCGTCGGCGAGCGCGTGGTGATCGAGGAGTTCATGGCCGGCGAGGAGGCGAGCTTCATCGTCGTCTCCGACGGCCGCGAGGTCGTGGCGCTGGCCACCAGCCAGGACCACAAGCGCGTGGGCGAGGGCGACACCGGCCCCAACACCGGCGGCATGGGCGCGTACTCGCCGGCGCCGGTGGTGACGCCCGACGTGCACGCCCGCGTGATGCGCGAGATCGTGCAGCCCACCATCGCCGGCATGGCCAAGGACGGCCATCCGTTCACCGGCTTCCTGTACGCCGGGCTGATGATCGACGCGCAGGGCCACCCGCGCACGGTGGAGTTCAACGCGCGCCTGGGCGACCCCGAGGCCGAGGTCATCCTGATGCGGCTGAAGAGCGATCTCTTCGAGCTGCTGATGGCCGCCACCGAAGGCCAGCTCGGCAGCGTCGAGCTGCAATGGGACCGCCGCACCGCCCTGGGCGTGGTGGTGGCCGCACACGGCTACCCGGCCAGCCCGCGCAAGGGCGACGCCATCACCGCGCTGCCGCCGTCCACGCCCGAGTTGCAGGTGTTCCACGCCGGCACGACCCAAGACGGCGAAGCCTTGCGCGCCAGCGGCGGCCGCGTGCTGTGCGTCACCGCTTTGGGTGACAGCGTGCGCGTGGCGCAGCAGCAGGCGCTGGCCGCCGTTCGGCAGGTGCGCCTGGACGGCGCGCACTGGCGCAACGACATCGGCCACCGCGCCATCAAACACTGAACGGGAGTTCCATGGTCGACACCACCGCGGTCCGCGACTACCTGCTGGGCCTGCAGGGCCGCATCGTCTCGGCCTTCGAAGAGGAAGACGGCACCCCGTTCCGGCGCGATGGCTGGCAGCGGCCGGCCGGCGGCAAGCTCGAAGGCGACGGCCTGAGCCAGCTGGTGGAAGAGGGCGGCGTGCTCGAGCGCGGCGGCTGCAACTTCAGCCACGTCAAGGGTTCGGCGCTGCCACCCAGCGCCACGCAGCACCGGAAAGAACTCGCCGGCGCGCGCTTCGAGGCCCTGGGCGTGAGCCTGGTGATGCACCCGCGCAACCCCTATGTGCCCACGGTGCACATGAACGTGCGCATGCTGGCGGCGTTCCCCGCGCAGGGCGAGCCGGTAGTGTGGTTCGGCGGCGGCATGGACCTCACGCCCTACTACCCGTTCGAGGAAGACGCGGTGCACTTCCACCGCACCTGCGCCGACGCACTGGCTCCGCACGGCAGCGATCTGTACGCCCGCTTCAAGCCCTGGTGCGATGAGTACTTCTTCCTCAAGCACCGGGCCGAGGCGCGCGGCATCGGCGGCATCTTCTTCGACGACTTCACCGACGGCGGCTTCGAGCGCGGCTTTGCGCTCATCCGCGCCGTGGGCGACGCCTTCGTGCCGGCCTACCGCCCCATCGTGCAGCGCCGACGTGCGCTGCCCTACGGCGAGCGCGAGCGCGACTTCCAGGCCTACCGGCGCGGCCGGTATGTCGAGTTCAACCTCGTGTGGGACCGTGGCACGCATTTCGGCCTGCACGGCGATGGCCGCACCGAGAGCATCCTGATGAGCATGCCGCCCATCGTGAGGTGGCGCTACGACTGGAAGCCCGAGCCCGGCAGCCCCGAGGCGAAGCTGTACACCGACTTCCTGCCGCCTCGGGATTGGCTGGCGGCGTGATGGCGCCGTGAGCCCCGCTTGAGCCGCATCGGCCTCTTCGGCGGCACCTTCGATCCCGTGCACCGCGCCCACGTGGCGCTGGCCCATGCCGCGCTCGATGCGCTGGCGCTCGATGTGGTGCGCTGGGTGCCCGCCGGGCAGCCCTGGCAGAAGCAGGGCGGGCGCGCCGTCAGCCCCGCCGCGCACCGCCTGGCCATGGTGCAGGCCGCCATCGCGCACGAGCCGCGCTTCGTGCTCGACCGCATCGAACTCGACCGCGCCGGCCCCAGCTTCACGCTCGATACCGTGCATGCGCTACAGGCCGCCGAGCCGGGGCACGCCTGGGTGCTGCTGATCGGGCAGGACCAGTACGCCAACCTGCACACCTGGAAAGACTGGCGGGTGCTGCTGGGCCTGGTGGAACTGGCCGTGGCCAACCGCCCCGGCGAGGCGCGGGTGCCCGACCCCGAGGTGCAAGCCCACCCGCACCGCATGGTGCCGCTGCCGATGCTGGCGATCAGCAGCACGCAGATCCGGGCCGCTGCCGCGCAGGGGCACGACCTTTCGCTGATGGTGCCGCCCGAGGTGGCGCGCTATATTGCCCGCCACCGCCTCTACACCGGCGATCCGAGGAGCTGAACCTGGACATCCGCAAGCTGCAGCGCGCCATCGTCGATGGCCTGGAAGACGTCAAGGCCCAGAACATCACCGTGTTCAACACCGAGCACCTGAGCTCGATGTTCGAGCGGGTCATCGTGGCCAGCGGCACCAGCAACCGGCAGACCAAGGCCCTGGCCGCCAGCGTGCGCGACAGCGTCAAGAGCCGCGGCATGCAGGTGCTCTCCACCGAGGGCGAGGACAACGGTGAGTGGATCATCGTCGACTGCGGCGCCGCGGTGGCGCACATCATGCAGCCCACGGTGCGCGAGTACTACCACCTCGAGGAAATCTGGGGAGGCAAGCCGGTGCGCATGAAGGCCGGCGAGGCGCCCAAGGGCCTGGTGAAGGCCAGCGAGCCTGAGCCGGAACCCGAACCCGCTCCCCGCAAGAAGGCCGCCGCCAAGAAGGCCGCCGCCAGTAAGCCCGCCGCCGCGCGCAAGGCGCCGGCTGCCGCCAAGAAGGCCCCTGCCGCGGCGAAGAAGGCTCCTTCTGCGGCCAAAAGGGCCCCCGCCGCCAGGAAGGCCGCGCCGGCGAAGAAGCCCGCACCCGCCCGCAAGGCCCCGGCCGCGAAGAAGGCCACCCGGGCCTGATGAAGCTGCTGGTGGTGGCCGTCGGCCAGCGCCAGCCCGCTTGGGGCAACGCCGCCTGGGCCGACTTCGCCAAGCGCTTTCCACCCGAGATGCGGCTGGAGCTGCGCGAGCTGAAGGCCGAGCCGCGCAGCAGCGGCAAGACCGCCGCGCAGTGCATGGCCGCCGAGGCGCAGCGCTTCGAAGCCGTGCTCGCCAAGGAAGGCCGGCCGCGCCGCGTGGTGCTCGACGAACGCGGCACCCGCCACACCACGCTGCAGCTGGCCGAGCGCCTGCGCGCCTGGCGCGACGATGGCCGCGACGCCGCCCTGCTGGTGGGCGGCCCCGACGGCCTGGACCCGGCGCTCAAGCAGACCGCCGATGAGACCCTGCGCCTGAGCGACCTGACGCTGCCGCACGCGCTGGCCCGCGTGCTGCTGGTGGAGGCCCTTTACAGGGCACACAGCGTCCTTGAGGGGCATCCGTACCACCGCGAATAGCACCAGCCGCGTGCGCTGCACCGGCGCGGGGCCGCTGATCCGTGAGCGATCGCACGGCGCGCCGCGCGGCGCGAATCCTGCTCAAGCGGCCTGCCAGCCCGCCGAGAAAGCGGGATTGCGCGCGGGTGTTCCGCGCCCCTCGCGCCACGCCATGCCCCAGACCCGGTCCCTGTTCTCGAGGCTCGTTGCCCGACTGAGCGTCAGCCGCAAGCTGATGCTCATCTACGTGCTCGACCTCTCGGCGGTTATCTTCGTCTCCTACATCCTGATCAACGAGAAGTACATCGCCATCGACTTCGCGCGGAAGGAGGTGCAGGGCAACGCCTACATCGCCGAACTGCGCGACCCGATGCTCGACGCCGCGCGCGTGGCCGCCGGCGACACCGACGCCGCGGCCCGCCTGGCCGCAGCGCCAGGTGCTGTGCTGCGTGCCGAGGCGACCCATGGCCACGGCATGGGCAGTGCGTCGCTGGCAGTGGCGTTTGCCGAACTGCTGGAGCAGGCCGGTGCGGCGCGTGCGCCGGTCGACAACGTGCTGGCGGGCGGCCACGAGCTCGTCACGCGTGTGGCCAACCAGTCCAACCTGATCCTCGACCCCGACCGCGACAGCTACTACACGATGTCGCTGCTGGCGCTGCGCTACCCCGAGCTGCTGCAGGTGGCCAAGGCGCTGGCGTCGGTGGCGGAGCCGCAGGCCGGCCCGCTGGAGGAGATGCGCACGCGGCACCTTGTGGCCGAGGGTCGGCTCGACGCCGCCATCAGCGCCGTGCGCAACGACCATGCCGAAGCCTACGCCGCCGGCGGCCCGCTGCTGATGGCGTCGTTGCAGCCGGCCGAGGCCGCGCTGCTGGTCCGGCTGGACACGCTGCGCGCCGCCGTGCGCGAGCGTGTCGACGTGCGGCTGGCCGCCGGCGCCCGCGGCTCTGCCGCCCCCGACGACGTGAGTGTGGCCCAGGCCTGGCACGGCACGCTGGACTCGCTGGGCCTGTCGTGGCGTGCCGCCCAGATCGCGCTCGACCGGTTGCTCACGCAACGCATCGACCGCCTCTTCGAGCGCATGGCGCTGCACCTGGGCACGGCGCTGGCGTTGCTGCTGGCGATCCTGGCCACCGTCACCTTCGTGGCGCGGCAGATCGCCAGACCGCTGCAGCACCTGTCTGGCGTGGCCGACCGCGTGCGCACCAGCGGCGACCACGGCCTGCGGGCGCAATGGGACAGCCAGGACGAGATCGGGCATCTCGTGCAGGCTTTCAACGAGATGCTCGCGCAGCTGGACCACGAGCGCGAGCTGCAGAAGGAGCTGGCCGCCAGCGCGCGCGCCGCCGAGGCGCAGCGCGAGCTGGTGCAGAGCATGCCCATCGCGCTGGTGGTGACGGCCATCCCCGGCCACGAGGTGCTGCACGCCAACCCGCCGGCCGAGGCCTGGCTGGCCGGCCGCCGCAGCGACCCCTGGCGCGAGGGTCTGGAACCCGCGGTGCGCGCACGCTTCTTCCAGCAGCTGTCCGACCGCGGCGCGGTCGACGAATTCGAGGTGCGCTGGCAGCTGGGCGCCGAGCCGGCCTGGGCCGTGCTGTCGGCGCGCCGCGTGCGCTTCCAGGGGCACGACGCGGTGCTGACGGGCTTTGCACCCATCAACCACCTCAAGCTGATGGAGCGCCGGCTGGCGTTGTGGGCCAAGGTGTTCCAGGCCTCGGGCGAGGCCATCGTCATCGTCGATGCCGAACGGCGCGTGCTCACGATCAACGACGCCTTCACGCGGCACACGGGCTTCGAGCTGTCCGAGCTGGTGGGCGACCGCCCGGTCCGCGTGTTCGGCGAGAGCCTGTTCGCGACCGGCTCGCCGCTGTGGCCGGCGCTGGCGCAGCGCGGCATCTGGCAGGGCGAGCGCACGCTGCGCCGGCGTGACGGCAGCGAGTACCCGGCCTGGGTGATGGTGAGCCAGGTGCGCCAGAGCCAGGGCGATGTCTCGCACTGCATCTTCACCTCCATCGACATCACCGACCGCAAGGCCAGCGAGCAGCGCATCCGTTTCCTGGCCGAGCACGATGTACTGACCGAACTGCCCAACCGCGCGCTGGCCACCGAGCGGCTGCGCCAGGCCATGCAGCTGGCCGCTTACAGCGGCAAGCAGGTGGCCGTGCTGTTCATCGATCTCGACCGCTTCAAGCACGTGAACGACTCGCTGGGCCACCACGTGGGCGACGAGCTGCTGCGCTCGGTGGCGCGGCGGCTGCTGCAGTCGGTGCGCACCGGTGACACCGTCAGCCGTCTGGGCGGAGACGA
The DNA here is from genome assembly GCA_027483705.1 of Rubrivivax sp. GTDB lineage: Bacteria > Pseudomonadota > Gammaproteobacteria > Burkholderiales > Burkholderiaceae_C > Rubrivivax. Next base: position 33,532 of record JAIXTY010000349.1, on the reverse strand, counting down.
GTTCGTGGTGGTGCTCAATGGCGTGGTTGATGCCGACGAGGTGGCGCACATCGTGCAGGAGCGCCTGGTGCCGCGCGTGCGCGAGCCGCATCCGGTGGGCGGCGTGGCGCTCCACGTGTCGTGCAGCATCGGCGTGGCGATGTACCCGCAGCACAGCGACGACCTGGACACGCTGATGCGCCACGCCGACACCGCCATGTACGAGGCCAAGGCCGGCGGCAAGGACCTGGTGTGCTTCTTCAGCCCCGAGATGACCGAGCGCGCCCAGGTGCGCCTGCAGCTGGAGGCGCGGCTGCGCCATGCGCACGAGCACGGCAGCCTCAGGCTGCACTGGCAGCCGCGCGTGGCCGCGCAGGGCGGCGCGATGCGCGGCGTGGAAGGCCTGCTGCGATGGCATGACCGCGAGCTCGGGCCCATCTCGCCGGCCGAGTTCGTGCCCATCGCCGAGGAGACGGGGCTGATCGTGCCCATCGGCGCCTGGGTCATCGACCAGGCCTGTGCGCAGATCGCGGCCTGGCGCGATGCCGGGCTCGCCGCTTTCGAGGTGTCGATCAACCTGTCGGCGCGGCAGCTCGGCGACGCCGGGCTCGTGGACACCGTGCGCGACGCGCTGCAGCGCCACGGCGTGGAGCCGGCGCGGCTGGAGCTGGAGCTCACGGAGTCGGTCGTGATGGAGCGCGACGGCGCGCACCACGCACGCATCCAGTCGCTGCGCGACCTGGGGGTGAGCATCGCGATCGACGACTTCGGCACCGGCTACTCCAGCCTGGCCTACCTGTCGCGCCTGCCCTGCGACCGCCTGAAGATCGACCGCAGCTTCGTGCACGACCTCCTGGGCGACGCCAACGCCCGCGCCATCGTGCGCGCCATCGTGGGCTTGGGCCACACGCTGGGCCTCACCATCGTGGCCGAAGGCGTGGAGCGCGACGCCGAGGCGGCGCTGCTGCGCGAGGCCGGTTGCGACGAGCTGCAGGGCTACCTCTACGCCCGCCCCATGGCGGCAGACGACCTGGCGGTGTGGATCGCCCAGCAGGCGCATGCGGCACGGCCGGCACTGCCGGCGTCGGCGCGGCGCATCGTGAAGGCCTGAGACCCGCGCGTCGCCACGGCCGCCACAATGCGGCATGCCCGAGCCTCGCCACGACCTCGTCTACCTCGCCTCGCAGAGCCCGCGCCGGCAGCAGCTGCTGGCGCAGATCGGCGCCCGCTTCGAGCTGCTGCTGCCCGACGCCGACGAGGACGCCGAGGCGCTGGAGGCCACGCGTGCCGGCGAGGCGCCGGCCGACTACGTGCAGCGCGTCACCGCCGCCAAGCTGGCCGCGGCGCGCCAGCGGCTGCGGCGCCGCGGGCTGCCGCCGGCGCCCATCGTGTGCGCCGACACCACCGTGGCCCTGGGCCGCGCCATCCTGGGCAAGCCGGCCGACGGTGCCGAGGCCGCCGCGATGCTGGGCCGCCTGTCGGGCCGCTGGCACCGCGTGCACACGGCGGTGGCCGTGCACGACGGCCGGCGCACGCACGCCGCACGCAGCGACTCGCGTGTGCGCCTGGCACCGTTGCCGCCGGCCGTGCTCGCGGCCTACGTGCGTGGCGGCGAGCCCATGGGCAAGGCCGGGGCCTATGCCATCCAGGGCGCGCTGGCCGGCTGGGTGGAGCGCATCGACGGCAGCCACAGCGGCATCATGGGGCTGCCGCTCTTCGAGACCACGCAGCTGCTGCGCGCCGCCGGCGTGCGGCTGGCGCTCTGAGCAAGAAGCCCTGAACCCGAACGACATGCGGAGACAACGCCGATGAGCGTGCAGGACATCCTGATCAACTGGGCCCCGCAGGAAACGCGCGTGGCCGTGGTGGAAAACGGCGCGGTGCAGGAGCTGCACATCGAGCGCACGCTCGAGCGCGGCCTGGTGGGCAACGTCTACATCGGCAAGGTGGTGCGGGTGCTGCCCGGCATGCAGAGCGCCTTCATCGACATCGGCCTGGAGCGCGCCGCCTTCCTGCACGTGGCCGACCTGAACCCGGGCCCCAAGACCGACGCGCCGCTGGTGCCCATCGAGCGCCAGGTGTTCGAGGGGCAGACGCTGACGGTGCAGGTCATCAAGGACGCCATCGGCACCAAGGGCGCGCGGCTGTCCACGCAGGTGAGCATCGCCGGGCGCATGCTGGTGTTCCTGCCGCACGACAACCACATCGGCATCAGCCAGAAGATCGGCAGCGCCGAGCTGCGCGAGAGCCTGCGCGCGCGCGTCACGGCCCTGGCGGCTGAGAGCGGCAAGGATGGGGGCGGCGGCTTCATCCTGCGCACCAACGCCGAGGAGGCGAGCGACGGCGAGCTGGCCGACGACATCCGCTACCTGCGCCGCACCTGGGCCACCATCCGCGAACGCGCCACGCGGCAGCCGCCGTGCACGCTGCTGCACCAACACCTGACACTGGCCCAGCGCGTGCTGCGCGACCTGCCCAACGAGCACACGGCCACCATCCGCATCGACAGCCGCATGCAGTTCGAGGCGCTGCAGGCCTTTGGCGGCGAGTTCACGCCGGGCGCGGTGGGCAAGCTGGAGCACTACCGCGGCGAGCGGCCGATCTTCGATCTCTTCGGCATCGAGGAGGAGATCGCGCGCGCGCTGGCGCGGCGCGTGGAGCTCAAGAGCGGCGGCTACCTGATCATCGACCAGACCGAGGCGCTGACGACCATCGACGTCAACACCGGCGGCTTCGTGGGCGCGCGCAACTTCGACGACACGATCTTCAAGACCAACCTCGAGGCCGCCGGTGCGATGGCGCGGCAGCTGCGTCTGCGCAACCTGGGCGGCATCATCATCGCCGACTTCATCGACATGACGAACGAGGCCCACCAGCAGGCCGTGCTGGCCGAGCTGAAGAAGCAGCTCAGCCGCGACCGCCCGCGCACCACGGTGAGCGGATTTACCCCGTTAGGCCTGGTGGAGATGACGCGCAAGCGCACGCGCGAGAGCCTGGCGCACATGCTGTGCGAGCCCTGCCCCACCTGCCAGGGCCGCGGCCAGGTGAAGACGGCGCGCAGCGTGTGCTACGACATCCTGCGCGAGATCCTGCGCGAGGCGCGCCAGTTCAGCCCGAAGGAGTTCCGCGTCATCGCCTCGGCGGCGGTGGTGGAGATGCTGCTCGATGAAGAAAGCGTGCACCTGGCGGGCTTGAGCGAGTTCATCGGGAAGCCGATTTCGCTGAGCGCGGAGGCGGGGATGAATCCGGAGCAGTACGACATCGTGCTGATGTGAGGATTCACGCGACGCAGCCGCCCCGGAAGGCGTCGGTTCGGTCACGCTCGCGGGTGCGCTGAGTGGGGTGGGGGGCTCGAGGACGGAGCCCGTGGTGTCGAAACCCCAAGTGGACCTGATGGCGCAGGAGACAGCGGATGCACCACACCCTCTACTACACCCCCGGCTCGGGCAACAGCGCCAAGCCGGCCCTGGTGGCGCACCACCAGGGCTTGCCCTTGCTGCGCCGCCGCATCGACGTGCTCGGCGGCGAAAGCCGCCAGCCCGCCTTCCTGGCGATCAACCCGCGCGGGCAGCTGCCGTTTCTCGTCACGGCCGACGGGCAGGGGCTGGGTGAGTCCAACGCCATCGCGTGGTTCCTGGCCGAGGGCTCGCCGCTGCTGCCGGATGCGCCGATCGAGCGCGCGCAGGTCGTGCAGTGGATGATCTTCGAGCAGACGGCGCTGGAGCCGTTCATCTCGCCGGCGCGCTTCTTCACGCACATCCTGCCGGGTGAACGCGAGGCCCGCGCCGCGCAGATCGCCGGCTGGCAGGCCGGCGCCGTGCCGGGTCTGCAGCGGCTGGACGCGCACCTCGCCGGCAGCCCCTTCGTCGTCGGCCAGCGCTGCACGGTGGCCGACAGCGCGGTGCTGGGCTACACGCACCTGGCGCCCGAAGGCGGCATCGCGCTGGATCCCTACCCGGCCGTGCTGGCCTGGATCGCCCGGGTGCAGTCGGCACTGGCCATGCCGCCGCTGGCCGAGCTGCTGCCGGCCTGAACCCGGGGCGCTCGCATGCATGGTCCCGAGGCCACCCCGGGCGACGGCCCTGCGCCGCTGCAGGCGCTGAACCTGGTGCGCACCCCGGTGTGGGTGTTCGACATCGACCGCCGCCGCGTGCACTGGGCCAACGACGCCGCGCTGCAGGTCTGGCGTGCCGAGAGCCTGGCCGAGCTGTGCGGCCGCGACATGGGCGCCGACATGTCGCCCACGGTGGCCACGCGGCTGGCGCAGTACCAGGCCGACTTCCTGCGCCACGACGCGCGCTTCAACGAGCAGTGGACGCTGTATCCCGAGGGCCGGCCGGTCTCGCTGCATGTGCACTTCTGCGGCTACCGCCTGGCCGACGGCCGCATGGCCATGCTGTGCCAGGGCGAGCCCGTCGGCACCGCGTCGCCCGAGTCGCTTCGCTCGGTGGAGGCGCTGCTGCACACGCCGATGATGATCGCGCTGTACGCGCCCGACGGCCGCCCGCTGTGGCGCAACCCGGCGGCGCGCGCGTCGGTGCGTGACGCCGGCGAGCAGCTGGCCGAACGCTTCGTCGATGCCGACGCCTGGCAGCGGCTCGCCGCCGAGCTCGCGAGCCAGGGCCACGTGACGCTGACCATGGCCGTCAACACCGCGGCCGGCCAGCGCTGGCACGAGGTGTCGGCGCGGCGCGGGCTGGATGCCGTCACCGGCGAGGTGGCGATGCTCGTCAGCGAGACCGACGTCACGCCGTTGAAGGAGAGCGAGGCGCGGGCGCTTTACCTCTCCGACCACGACGTGCTCACCGGCCTGCCCAACCGCTCGTTCGCGCAGCAGGCCTTCGAGCGGCTGGCGCGGCGCGTGCTGCAGTCCACCGCGCAGCCGGCGCTGCAGGCCGCCGTGGTGCTGATCGACCTCGACCGCTTCAAGGACGTCAACGACTCCTGGGGCCACGCCGCCGGCGATGCGCTGCTGGTGCAGGTGGCCGAGCGGCTGCGCCGCGCGGTGCGGCGCGACGACATCGTGGCGCGCTTCGGCGGCGACGAGTTCCTGATCCTGCTGTGCGCGCCCGACGTGCGCAGCGAGATCGAGCGCATCCACCCGCGGCTGCGGCAACTGCTGGCACAGCCCTACCTGCTGGGCGGCAGCCCGGCGCAGCTGTCGGCCACGGTGGGCGCCAGCGTGTTCCCCGACCACGGGCAGGACTTCGAGACGCTGCTGCAGCACGCCGATCTCGCCATGTACCAGGGCAAGGCCGGCGGTCGCGATGCGCTGGCCTTCTACCAGACCGGTCTGAGCGAGCAGCTGCGCGCCCGCACGCAGCTTGAGCAGGAGCTGCGGCGCGCGCTGGCCGAGCGCGAGTTCGTGCTGTTCTTCCAGCCGCGCGTGGGCCCCAAGCCGGGCCAGACGCTGGGCGCCGAGGCCCTGGTGCGGTGGCGCCACCCGCAGCGCGGCTGGGTGCTGCCGGGCGAGTTCATCCCGGTGCTGGAGGCCATGGGCCAGATGCGCGAGCTCGGCCGCCAGGTCTTCGAGCTCGCGGCGCAGCAGCAGGCGGCGTGGCATGCCGCGGGCTGGCAGCTCAAGCTGTCGGTGAACCTCTCGCCGGGCGAGTTTGCCGACCCCTGGCTGCTGCAGGACCTGCAGGACACCCTGGCGCGCACCGAGTGCCCGCCCAGCGCGCTGGAGCTCGAGATCACCGAGTCCATGCTGATCGGCGAAGACGACCGCCCGCTGGAGACGCTGCGGGCGCTGCGCGCGCTGGGGCTGTCGCTCGCGCTCGACGACTTCGGCACCGGCTACTCCAACCTCGCCTACCTGCAGCGCTTTCCGTTCGACACGCTGAAGATCGACCGCCGCTTCGTGCAGGCGCCCGAGCACGAGCGCGGGCTCACCGGTGCCATCGTGGGCCTGTGCCGCACGCTGGGGCTGCGCCCGGTGGCCGAGGGCGTGGAGACGGTCTCGCAGCAGGCCTGGCTGATGGAGCTGGGCGTGCGCGAGTTCCAGGGCTACCTGTTTGCGCCGCCGCTGCCGGCGGCGGATTTCGAGGCCCGGCTGCGCCGCTGAGGCTTCAGCGCGCCTGCAGCCGGAACTCGCGCACCGGCTGGTCTTCCACCGTCAGCCGCAGCACCCAGGTGCCGGGGGGGTCGCCGGTGGTCACCGTCCAGGCCGACTGCAGCACGCCGTCCACCGGGGCCAGCCGCCATTCGGTGATGGCGGTGCGGCCGTCGGGCGAGGTGCGGCGCTTCACGTCGGGCTCGGGGTCGCCCCAGGTGCGCGGCTCGGCGGGCAGCGTGAGCTCCTCGCGCACGCGCACGAAGGGCTTGTTCGTCTTCACGACGAGGCGCCACGCGAACTCCTGGCCGTCGCGCAGCGGCAGCAGCGTGCCGGGGCGGAAGGGCTGGCGGCCGGCTTCGTCACGGGCGCCCAGCAGGCCGACCTCGGCGCGCAGCACGGTCACGTCGCCGCCGGCCGGCCGGGCGGGTGCCTGGGGCGCGGCCAGCGCGGCACCGGCGGCGCCCAGCGCGCACAGCGCCGCGGCGCAGCGGCCCAGCCCGCTCCCGATGGCAGATCGCGGCATCATCGGCCCCGAGACTAATCCCTGCCCTGCGGGCCGTCCACGGCCCGGACACCATGCAGCCCATCGATCCACCGCTGGACCCGGCCCTCGATCTCGTCCTGGAACGCACCCTGCACGCTCCCCGCGCGGCGGTGTGGCGCTGCTGGGCGGAGCCGGCGCTCTTTGTGCAATGGTGGTGCCCGCGCCCCTGGATCACCGAGCTGCATGCGTTGGAGCTGCGCCCCGGCGGCGCCTTCCACACCACGATGCGCGGCCCCGACGGCGGTGTCAGCGACAACCCCGGCTGCGTACTCGAGGTGATGCCGGGCGAGCGGCTCGTCACGACCTCGCTGCTGCTCGGCGGCTGGCGGCCGGCGCAGCCCTGGATGCCGATGACGGCGGTGTGGACCTTCGCCGACGCGCCCGGCGGCGGCACCCTCTACCGAGCCGTGGCACGCCACCCCGACGCCGACAGCTGCCGGCGCCACGCCGAGATGGGCTTCCACGAGGGCTGGGGCGTGTGCGCCGATCAGCTCGATGCCCTGGCTTCCAGCCTGAGCTGAGGTGAAGCTCTCGCTCACGCGCGCGGGCTCGACCGTCAGCGCCGAGCCGCTGGCGGTGGCGCCGGCGCTCATCGGCGCGCCGCTGGCGTCACCCGGCCGGCGCGCGGTGGCGCTGGGTATCGACCTGGCGATGGTGGGCCTGCTGTCGCAGTTCACCGCCTGGGGCCTGGCGCTGGCGCTCCTGCTGCTGGCCTGGCATGTGCACCAGGCGCTGGCGGCCGACGGCGCGCGGCCCTGGCTGGCGCGTGGCGTGGCGGGCGTGCTGGCCGTGGCGGCGCTGGCGGTGGCCTGGACAGCCGTGCGGCCGAACACACCCGACGCGTGGATGGCGCAAAGCGAAGACGCGCTCGAACGTGCCGAGCGCGTGCTCGACCCCGCCGACGCCGACGAGGCGCGCGAAGCCGCCGCGGCCGCGGCCTCGGCGGCCAGCGGCATCGCCGCGGTGGTGGGGCCTTCGCGCGCGGCCTCGGTGGCGGCCGAGGTGGCGTCGGCGCTGGCGGCGGCTGTGCCGGCTTCGGCGCCGGCCTCGGCCACCGCCGAGCTGCAGAAGCTGGTCGACGAGTTGCGCCACCTGCGCCGCGAGCACCGCCCGCGCTCGCTGGCCGACCGCATCGACGCCGCCGTCACCGAGGTGGGCCGTGGCTTCGGCTGGGGCATCGTCTACTTCTCGCTGCTGCCGGCGTTCTGGCAGGGCCGCACGGTGGGCAAGGCGGTGATGAAGCTGCGCATCGTCGAGCTCTCTGGCCGGCCGCTGACGCCGCTGCGCACGCTCAAGCGCTACGGCGGCTATGCGGCCGGCCTGGCCACCGGCGGGCTGGGCTTCGTGCAGGCGCTGTGGGACCCCAACCGCCAGTGCCTGCACGACAAGGCTGCGCACACCGTGGTGCTCGATGTGCGCCCGCGGCCGGCCGATGTCACATCGGTACCGGCACCGGCATCGGCGGCGGCGCCCGCGCCCACGCCCGCCCCGAATCAGTGATCGAGGCTCACTACCCGCAGCAGCTCCAGCCCCGCGGCCGTGCGCTGCCACACGTGTGTGAAGCGGTAGACCGAGCACTCGGCGCGCTCGGGCGGCGCCTCGGCCGGGCGTGAGCAGAAGCGGTGCCGGCCCAGGTGCACGGCGCCGAAGTCGCCCAGCGGCTGCACCTCGCTGCCGCCCAGCAGCCGGCGCTCGGTGACGGCCGGCCGCGCGAAGTTGGCGCGCAGCTGCGCCAGGTTCTGCGCCTTGTCGCTGAAGCCGCCGCGGTCGTGGAAGAACTCCAGCCGCTCGCTGAAGAGCGGCGCCAGCGCCGCCACATCGCGGGCGTTGAAGGCGTCGAAGAATCGCCCGTCGGCGGCCAGCACGGCGTCGCGCAGCGCCAGCCGGGCGGCGTCGTGGCCGTAGACATCGCGCACCTGCAGCGCGGCCTGGCCGGTGGTGTCGGGCAGGCGGCGGTTGCCGCCGCGCTCCCAGCCCTCCTGGCCGACCAGCAGCTTGTACTCGGCAGGCAAGCCGTCGCGCACGGTCAGTGTCAGCGTGGCCGTCCAGCGCGTGCCGGACGCATCGGCCGGGTCGCGCTGCATCGGCGTGTCGCGGAACCACGAGAGCGGCGCTGCGTTGCCGCGCAGCGACAGGCGCGTGGCCGGCGGCTCGCCGCCCGTGGGCACGACCTCGGCGTCGAAGCGGACGCGCAGCGGGCGCGGCCGGTAGTCGGGCAACGGCCTGGCGGGCTCGAACACGGCACGTCGCAGCGCCAGCACGACGTCGTCGCGCGGCAGCCGGTGGGCGTTGCCCAGCCAGGCCAGCGTCACGGCGGGCGTGGTGGCGGAGGCCGGCGCGTGCAGCAGCATCGAGCCGAAGGCGTCGATGCGGCCTTCGTGGCCCCAGGCCTCGGGGCCGGGGCCGGGCACGCGGTACAGGCCCAGGCCGAAGCCGTCGCGCACCTCGCGCATGCGCTGCAGCGAGGCCGGCGTGATCAGACGGCCGTCGAACAGCGCGCGCATGAAGCGCACCAGGTCGGCCGGCGTGCTCAGCACGCCACCGGCGCCATGCGGGATGCTCAGCTCCGACGGCGGCAGCGCCGTCCAGCGGCCTTCGGCTGTGCCGGTGGGCTCGTCGCGCCACTCGAAGGACAACGCGTCCTGCGGGGCGGGGCGGGCGGTGTCGAACAGCGTGTCCTGCAGCCCGGCGCGCTGCACGATGCGCTGCTGCAGCGCCCGGGCGTAGGGCTCGCCGCCGGCGCGTTCGACGATGAAGGCCAGCAGCAGGAAGCCGGCGTTGCTGTAGGCGGCGCGGCTGTCGGGATCGAAGGCGCGTGGCAGCCGCGCGATGATGGCCAGCATCTCGTCGGTGCTGCGCGGCGTGAAGACCCACTGCGTCTGGAAGGCCGGCAGCTGCTCCAGCGCGCCGTAGCCGCCGCGATGGCGCAGCAGCATCGCCACCGTCACGCGCTCGGCCGCGGGCAGTGTGGGGAACCAGCGTGCGATGGGCTCGTCGAGCGCGATGCGGCCTTCTTCGGCCAGCTGCATCACCATCACCGCGGTCATCGTCTTGCTGATCGAGCCGATGCGGTAGCGCGTGGCTGCCGTGGCCCGCGTGGCGGGCAGGCGGGCCAGGCCCAGCGCCCGTGTCCAAGGTGCGGCGTCGCCCCACTGCACGGCGGCGCTGCCGTGGGCCAGGTCTTCACGCTCCAGGCTGGACAGCAGCGTGGCGGCGCGGTCCAGTGCCGGTGTGGCGGCGGTGGCCGTGGCCAGCGTGCCCGACAGCAGCAGCGCCAGGCCGAGCGCGCGCCAACGCCGCGCGGTCATCGCGCCGCTCCGCGGCGGGCTTGCAGCACGGCCTGCAGCACCAGCGCCAGCGCGGTCCAGCCCAGCGCGGGGGCTGCCGGCAGCGCGGGCAGGGCTTCCCAGGCGGCCCCGAGCGCCGGCTGCGTGGCCGCGGCCCAGGCGGCGGCCGCACCCAGCGCGCCGAGCCCGCCGAGCGCCAGGCCGCGCTCGACCCAGGGCGAGGGCGGCCGTGGCGCCAGGCGCGCCATCACGCTGTCGACGAAGCCGGGCGGCGGGCCGTCGTGTGGTTCGAGGGCGAGGGCCCGGGCCAGCAGGCGGTCGGCACGGTCGTCGGCGGTGTTGAGGGCGTCGGTCATGTTGGGTCTCGGTCGGTGTCGGGGGTCTGCACGGTCGGTGCGAGCCACTCGCGCAGCTGGCGCCGGCTGCGGTGCAGGTGGCTCTTCACCGTGCCCTCGGGCAGGCCGGTGATGGCCGCGATCTCGCCCACGGGCGTCTCGTGCAGGTGATACAGCGTGAGCAGCAGCCGTTGCAGCGGCGGCAGCCGCTCGATCTGCGCGCGCAACTGCTGCACCTGCTGCGCATCGGCCAGCTGCGACAACAGGTCCAGCGGGTCGGCGGCGTCGCGCACGGCCGGTGGCAGCGGGCCGTCGTCGTCGGCCCCGTCGGAGGCCGGGTGCGTGTCGACGAGCTCGATGCGCCGCGCCTGCAGGTGGCGCACGGCCATCGTCCAGGCCACGCGCGCGATCCAGGTCGACAGCCGGCTGTCGCCGCGGAACTGGTGCAGCGTGCGGTGCACGCGCAGAAAGACCTCCTGCGCCAGCTCGCGCGTGTCCTCGGGGTCGCGCACCAGGCGCTGCACCACGTGCCAGACCAGGCGCTGGTGCCGCCGCACCAGCGTCTCGAAGGCGCCACGCTCGCCGCGGGCGATGGCCGACAGCAGGGCGCGGTCGGCCTCGCGGTCGGCGCCACGCTCGTCGGCAGTCGGGGCGTCATCGCGCATCGTTCTCGGGGATCATGACGCGGTTGGATACGCGCGCGGCGCCGGCGGTTGCAACCGCGGCGCGGCGGCCTGTATCCAACGCCTCAGGACCAACCGGACCCCGTTCCATGGACAAAGGCATCGTCGTTCCGCTGGCGCTGTTCTTCAGCGTCGTCTACGCCCTCAAGCTGCTGGTCGACGCGCGGCTGCGCTACCTGTTCTGGAAGGGCGGCAGCACGCCCGAGGCGGTGGCGGCGCTGTTCGCCGGCGAGGAGCGGCTGCGCCGCATGGGCTCGCTGCGCCTGGGCGTGGTGTCCGTGGTGGTGGCCGGCGGGCTGCTGCTGGCCCACGCCACCGGCACCGAGCTGCTCAGCACGCCCGGCGTGGGCCTGCTGCTGCTGACGCTGGGCCTGGGCCATCTGGCGGCCTTCGGGCTGGGGGAGATCCTCTCGCGCCGCGACGCCCGCTGACTAGACTGCGGGCCCATGCAGGCCCACCTCAACGACCGCATCACCCGCGTCGGCCCCGGCACGCCCTGTGGCGAGCTGCTGCGGCGCTACTGGCAGCCCGCGGCGCTGCTCGACGAGTTCGATCCGCGCTTCGATGCGCGCATGGCCCAGCGCCCGCTGAAGGCGGTGCGGCTGCTGGGGCAGGACCTCGTGCTGTTCCGCGCCGACGACGGCACCTGGGGCCTGCTCGACCGCGACTGCCCGCACCGCGGCGCCGACCTGGCCTTTGCGCGCCACGAGGGCGACCGCATCCGCTGCCCGTTCCACGGCTGGGCCTTCGACGCCGAGGGCCGCTGCCTGGAGACGCCGGCCGAGCCCGTCGGCTCCACGTTGTGCCAGCGCGTGCGCCAGCGCCGCTACCCCACGCAGGTCGTGGCCGGCGTGGTCTGGGCCTACCTCGGCTCCGAGGGCAGCGAGCCGCCGGCCCTGCCGGCGCTCGATGCGTTCGTGGCGCCCGCGAGCCACGCCTTCGCCTTCAAGGGCCAGTGGCACTGCAACTGGCTGCAGGCGGTGGAGGTGGGCATCGACCCGGCGCACCCGAGCTTCCTGCACCGCATGCTCGACGACGACCCCGCGGCCGACGCCTACGGCCGCCAGTTCCGCAGCGCCAGCGTGGGCGATGTCGACGGCCAGCGCTGGCCGATGACCCGCGTGATGCGCGAGCGCTGCAGCCCCGAGATCCACCACGAGGCGCTGGCGCCGGGCCTCGTGCGCATCACCACGCTGCGGCTCATCGACGAGCGCCACACGCACGTGCGCGTCACGAACTCGCTGTTCCCGCAGACCTTCGTGATCCCGCTGTCGGACACGCTCACCATCACGCAGTGGCACGTGCCCATCGACGACACGCACACCTACTGGTACAGCTTCTTCACGAGCTTTGGCGCGCCGCTCGACCACGAGACCATGCGCGCGCAGCGCCTGCCGCACCTGCAGCTGCCCGACTACGTGCCGCGCCACGGCCGCCACGACGACTGGGCCTTCGACCCCGCCGAGCAGCGCACGCGCACCTTCCTGGGCCTGGGCGAGGACGACATCAACCGCCACGACCAGTGGGCCGTCGAGAGCATGGGCGCCATCCAGGACCGCACCCGCGAGCACCTGGGCACCAGCGACAAGGTCATCATGGCCAACCGGCGCACGCTGCTGGCGGCCATCGATGCTGTCGAGGCCGGCGGCGTGCCGCCGATGGCGCTGGCGCCCGACGCGGCCGCGGCCGTGACCGGCCCCGTCACCATCGACTGCATCGCACCCGCCCAGGGCTGGCAGGCGCACTGGGCCGACAAGGCCCGGGCGCTGCGCGACGCCGCCCCCTGGCGCCAGCCCGCGGCGACACCGGCATGACCGACGGCGAGCTGCTCGCCCGCGTCGAGGCCGCGGGCCTGGAGCAGGTGCGCATCGCCTGGGCCGATCTGCACGGCAGCTACCGCAGCAAGACGCTGGTGGTGGGCGGCCACTTCGGCACCCGCGCGCTGGCCTCGGCGCTGAAGCACGGCGTCGGCATGGTCAGCACCTTGCTGCTGAAGGACAGCGCCGACCGCACCGCGCTGTCGGTGTTCGAGCCCGGTGCGCTCGACGGCCTGCCGGGCTTCGGCGCGGCGAACAACCTGCTGCTGTGGCCTGCCGCCGAAAGCTTTGTCGAACTGCCTTGGGCACCACGCACCGGCTGGCTGCGCGCCACGCCGCGCTGGCCCGATGGCCGCGCCGTCGAGGCCGATCCGCGCGGCGTGCTGCAGCGCGCGCTGGCGCGGCTGGCCGAGGCGGGGTACACGCTGCGCGTCGGGCTGGAGGTGGAGTTCCACGTCTACCGGCTCGACGCCGCGCCGCTGCCGGCCGCGGTGGATGGCTGGCCGGCCGAACCGGCCGCGGTGCACGCGCTGCACCCGGGCCACGGGCTGCTGTCGGAGGCCTGGGCCGACCGCGCGCACGAGGTGTTCGCCATCGTGCGCCACACCGCCGCCGGCCTGGGCCTGCCGCTGGCGAGCCTGGAGGTGGAGTTCGGGCCCAGCCAGGTCGAGGCCGTGTTCGCGGCCACCGACGCGCTGACCGCTGCCGACCAGATGCTCGCCTTCCGCAACGGCGTGCGCCAGGCGCTGGCGCGTGCGGGCTGGCACGCCAGCTTCATCGCCAGGCCGCCGCTGCCGGGGGCCATGGCCAGCGGCTGGCACCTGCACCAGTCGCTGGTGGGTGCCGACGGCCGCAACGCCTTCGTGCGCCGCTCGGCCGGCGGCGGCGCGAACGAGGCGCGCGCCGTGCTGTCCGACACCGGCACGCACTGGCTGGCCGGCCTGCTGGCGCACGCGGGCGGGCTGGCGGGCCTGAGCGTGCCCACGGCCGTGGGCTTCGAGCGCTTCAAGGGCAGCCCGATGGCGCCCACCGCGGCGCACTGGGGCTTCGACAACCGCGGCGCCATGCTGCGCGTGATCGGCGCGCCCGGCGACGCCGCCACACGCATCGAGAACCGCCTGGGCGAGCCGCTGGCCAACCCCTACCTGTGTCTGGCCGGGCAGGTGTTCGCCGGGCTCGACGGCCTGGCCCGGCAGCTGGAACCCGGCGCCGCCGTGCGCGCGCCCTACGAGCCGCAACCTGCGCCGCTGCCGGCCACGCCGGCCGAGGCCCTGGACGCGCTGGCCGCCGACCCGGTGCTGTGCGAGGGCCTGGGCGAGCCGATGCGGCGCGTGCACGAGGCCGTGCGCCGCGCCGAGATCACCCGCCGCGCCGCCGCCGCCGACACCGCGGCCTGGGACCGCCGCGAGCTCTTCGGCCGCTTCTGAACGCCGCATGCCCGCCGGCCCGGCCATGCCGCAGCCGCATGGCAGCTAGTCGGGAATGCCGGGGTTCGCAGCCCCGCAAGCAGGGCCGACAATCCGCCGCGCGCCCTGCCAACCCCGATGCCCACGATCCACCTCGTCCACGCCGACGGCCACACGGTCACGATCGAGGGACGCGCGGGCCGCAACCTGATGCAGGCGGCCGTGGCCGCCAGCGTCGAGGCCATCGTCGCTGATTGCGGCGGCACGCTCAGCTGCGCCACCTGCCACGTGATGCTCGACGAACCCTGGCGCAGCCGCGTGCCCGCGCCCACGGCCGACGAAGCAGCCATGCTCGAGCTGACCGCCGCCCCGCGCGAGCCCGGCAGCCGGCTGTCGTGCCAGATCGTCATCGAAGCCACGCACGAGGGCCTCGTGGCCCGCGTGGCCGCCCGCCAGTACTGAACCCGGAGCCGTTTCCCGATGCGTGTGCTCGAGATCCTCGCCAAGGCCTGCGCCGTGCTGGCCGGCGTGCTGCTGACGCTGATCACGCTGATGACGGTGGTCAGCGTCGTCGGCCGCAACACCACCGGCTGGACGATCGTCGGCGACTTCGAGCTCTCGGGCTCGGCCGCCGGCGCGGCCATCGCGCTCTTCATGCCCTGGTGCCAGTGCGAGCGCGGCCACATCATCGTGGACTTCTTCACCACCAGGGCCAGCGACGCCGCGCGCGAGGCGCTCGACCGTTTCGGCGCGCTCATCGTGGCCCTGGTGATGGGCCTGCTGGCCTGGCGCAGCGCCCTCGGCGGCCTGAGCGCCTGGACTTCGCAGACCGGCTCGATGATGCTGGGCTTTCCGGAGTGGATCGTCTACTGCGGGATCGTGCCGGGGCTGGCGCTGGCGGCGGTGATCGCCTTCGTGCAGGCGCTGCGCGGCTTCGACCGGCCGGCGCCGGACGCCGTCGCCGCCGAGCCGGAGGCCGCGCGATGAACCCGATCGTGCTGACGCTGCTGATCTTCGGCAGCATGCTGGTGCTGATGGCCATCCGCGTGCCCATCGCGGCGGCCATGTTCTGCGCCGGCGTGCTGGGCTACGTGCTGCAGGCCGGCTGGCTGCCGCTGGCGAGCTTTCTCAACTCGCAGGCCTTCGCGCGCTTCGCGAGCTACGACCTGAGCGTGATCCCGCTGTTCATCCTGATGGGCAACTTCGCCACGCAGGGCGGGCTGAGCCGGGCGCTGTTCGAGTTCGCGGCGGCCGTCATGGCGCGCTTCAAGGGCGGCCTGGCGATGGCGTCGGTGCTGGCCTGCGCGGCCTTCGGCGCCATCTGCGGCTCCAGCGTCGCCACCGCGGCCACCATCACGCAGGTGGCGCTGCCCGAGATGAAGAAGCACGGCTACTCCGGCCGCCTGGCCACCGGCACGCTGGCCGCCGGCGGCACGCTGGGCATCCTGATCCCGCCGTCGGTGCCGCTGGTGATCTACGCCATCCTCACCGAGCAGAACATCGCCAAGCTGTTTGCCGCCGCCATGGTGCCGGGCCTGCTGGCCATGCTGATGTACATGGTGGCCATCGCCGTGTACGTGCGCCTGGTGCCGGGCCACGCGCCCGAGCGCGACGAGGCGCCGGCGCTGACGCTGAAGGCGCTGTCGGGCATCGCGCCGATCGCGGCGATCTTCCTCGTGGTGTTCGGCGGCATCTACGGCGGCATCTTCACGCCTACCGAGGGCGCCGGCATCGGCGTGGCGGCCACCTTCGTGGCGGCGCTGCTCAAGCGCGAGCTCACCTGGGCCAAGTTCGCGCACGCCTTCTACGGCACGGCCGCGGCCTCGGCGATGATCTTCTTCATCTTCCTCGGCGCCGACCTGATGAACGCCGCGCTGGCGCTGACGCAGGTGCCGGGGCAGCTGGCCAGCGTGGTGCAGGGCTGGGGCCTGGCGCCGGTGGCGGTGGTGGGCGCGATCCTGCTGTTCTACGTCGTGCTCGGCGCCGTGATGGACGAGCTCAGCATGATCCTGCTGACGATCCCGATCTTCTTCCCGATGGTCATGGGCCTGGACTTCGGCATGCCCAAGGAGAGCGTGGCCATCTGGTTCGGCGTGATGGTGCTGATGACCGTGGGCTTCGGGCTGCTGGCGCCACCCGTGGGGCTGAACGTCTACGTCGTCAACAGCCTCGCGCGCACCGTGCCCATCGCCGAGAGCTACCGCGGCGTGATGCCCTTCCTGGTGGCCGACACGCTGCGCGCGCTGCTGGTGCTGTTCGTGCCGTCGATCGCGCTGTGGGTCGTTCAGTTCGTCGGTTAGGTGCGGGCCGGTCTCAGGGCCTCGCAGGCGGCACCGGCTGCGCGAGCGCGCGCCGCGCGATGTCGGCATAGGCGTCCAGCGCCGCCAGCCGGGCCGGCGTCAAGAGGCCCAGGCGTGAGTTCGCGGCGGTCGGCGGCCGGGCCGGGTCGGGCTCGAAGGCCAGCATGGCGTTGCGCAGCGCCTGCAGCGCCGGTGCCGGCAGCGTGGGCCGCGCCAGGTACAGCGGCGCCGGGATGCCCTCGACGCGGGCGAGCACGCGCTCGCCGCGCGGCGTGGGCGGGATGACGGCGTTCACCTGCGTGTCGCCGGCCACGATGGCGGCCACCTCGCCGCGGTCGAGTGCAAACAGCATGCTGTTGATCGACGGCATCGCCTGCACCGTCACGGCGTCGTCCAGGCCCTGCTGATCGAGCCAGCGGCGCCCCACCGTGGCGGTGAGCGACAGCGGGTCCAGCATGGCGACGGCCTGGCCGCGCAGGCCGGCGGCGTCGCGCACGCTGCCGCGGTCGCGCACGGCGACGATCACCGTCACCGGCTCCAGCGGCGCCGCCACCTGCTGCCAGGCCCAGTCGCGCATCGCCAGCCGCGCCAGGTGCGCGGGCAGCTGCACGACGTCGTGCTCGGCGCGCCGGGTGCTTTCCATCAGGCTGCGGAAGTCGCGCGCGGTCAGCGTCTCGACCGCCTGCCCCAGCCGCTGCTGCAGGTGCGCGCGCAGCGGCTCGAAGGTGGCCAGCAGCGAGCCCGGCGACAGAAACGGCGCCAGCGCCAGCACGAGCGGCGGTGACGGCGACGGCGGCGTCTGCGCGCGCGCGCCCGCCACGGTGCTGAGGGCCGCCAGGGCCAGCAGGGCCCGGCGCGCCGGTAGGGCCGGGAGGGCCGGATCGCTTGGGTTCATGTCGCGGTGTCTCCGTTCACGGGCCGGTCGGCGAGCAGGGCGTCGAGCCGGCGCAGCAGGCTCGCCACGTCCATCGGCTTCGTCACGTAGCCGTCGAAGCCGGCGGCGCGGGCGCGCTGCACGTCGGCCGGCATGGCATTGGCGCTCAGCGCCAGCAGCGGCAGCGCGGCGATCGCCGGATCGGCCCGCACGCGGCGGCACAGCTCGACGCCGTCGATGCCGGGCAGGTCGATGTCGATGATGGCGGCATCGAAGCGCCCCTGCTGCAGCCTCTCCAGGCCCTCGAGGCCATCGGCGGCCGCCTGCAGCGCCCACGACGGCCGCGCCTGCAGCACCTGGCGCAGCAGCTCCACGTTGGACGGGTTGTCCTCCACGTAGAGCAGCCGGCGCGGCTGCAGCGCCAGCGTCGGCGGCGGCGCCGCGACCTCGGCGGTGGAGGGCGGTGGCGGCGCCTCGTCGGCCGGCAGCTCGACGCGGAACACCGAGCCGCGGCCAGGCTCGGTCTGCAGCGTGATCCGGCCCTGCATCAGCTCGACCAGGCGGCGCGTGATGGCCAGGCCGATGCCCGTGCCCTCGATGCGCTCGCCCTCGGCGCCGAAGCGCGTGAACGGCTGGTACAGGCGCGCCAGCTGCGCCGGCTCGAAGCCGCGCCCGGTGTCGCGCACCGCGAAGGCCCGGCGGCCGCCCGCGGCCGGCTCGACGAGCAGCTCGACCTCGCCGCCGTCGCGGTTGTACTTGACGGCGTTGGACAGCAGGTTCACGAGCACCTGCTTCAGGCGCTTGCGGTCGGCGCGCAGCCAGGTGCCGCCGTCGCCCTCGGGCCCGGGCGGCATCGACAGGCGGATGCCCCGCGCCGCGGCCGCGCCCTGCACCATCTCGAGCGCCTCGCGTGCCACGGGCTGCAGTTCCACGGGCTCGGCCGAGGTCGTCATCGCGCCGGCCTCGATGCGCGAGAGGTCCAGCACGTCGTTGATCAGCGACAGCAGATGCCAGCCGGCGGTCTCGATCTGCTTCAGGCGCTCCAGGTCGGCCGGGGCCAGGCGCTCGCGCTCCAGCGCCATCAGCTGCGTGAAGCCGAGGATGGCGTTCAGCGGCGTGCGCAGCTCGTGGCTCATGCGCGAGAGGAACTCGCTCTTGGCGCGGCTGGCGCGCTCAGCTTCGTCGCGCGCACGCTCGAGCTCGGCCGTACGCTCGAGCACGCGCTGCTCCAGCGACTCGTTGGCGGCGCGCAGCGAGCGCTCGGCCTCGACGTGGCGCGTGACGTCGGTGAGCGTGGCCAGCGCGGCGTGCGGCCGCTCGTCGCCGGCGCGGCGCAGCGGCGTGGCGTTGACGCTGACCCAGGACTCGCTGCCGTCGCGGCGCTGGATGCGCAGCAGCCGGTTGCGCTGGGGCTGGCCGCTGGCGAGCACGGCGCGCGTGGCCCGCTGCTCCTCGGGCAGCGCCGCGCCGTCGGGCAGGTACAGCTGGGCGCCGGTCAGCTTGGCGTCGAAGGGGCCGGCCTGCGGCCGCTGCATGCCGTGCAGCTTCAGGAAGGTCTCGTTGCAGTCGACGATGCGGTTGTCGCGGTCGACGATCAGGTAGCCCTCGGACAGCGTGTCCAGCACGCCGCGCATGAACAGCTGCTGGTCGCGCAGCGCCCCGAGCTGCGACTCCACCGCCTGCGCCATCTGGTTGAAGGCGCGCGCCACCTCGTCGAGCTCCTGCACTCGGCTGCTTGCCAGGCGGGCGGCCGTGTCGCCCTCGGCCATGCGGCGCGTGGCCAGCACGAGGCTGCGGAACTCGCGGCTGAGCCAGCCCATCGTCAGCGTCAGCAGCAAGAGGCCCACCACCAGCACGCCGGCACCGATGGCCAGGCCGTTGCGTTGCAGGCGGTGCTGGGCCGTGGCCAGCGCCGCGGTGTCGAGCACGAAGCGCACCTCGCCCAGCGGGCGGCCGGCCAGCACCACTGGGGCGGCCAGCGTGTCGTCGGCACCGGCGGGGCGGCCGGCCTGCGCCACGACACGGCCGCGGCTGTCGGCCAGCGCCACGTACACCAGCTGCCCGGCCGCGACGTTGTCGCGCAGCAGCTGGTCGATGGCGGCGTAGTCGCGTGCGGCCAGCAGCGGCCCCAGGGCCGCCACCAGCAGCGGCGCCACCACGCGCTGTTCGTCGACGAAGCGCTGCTGCAGCGTCTCGCGCATCAGGTGGTGGGCGTTCCACAGCAGCAGCCCCAGCATCGCCGCGAAGACGATGCCGCTGGCCAGCAGGTGGTGGCTGCGCAGGGTGCGGAACACGGTGGCATGAGCGCGCTAGGGTGCCGGGATTGTCTCGCGGCGCGCCACGGCGCCGCACCGGCCACGCGCCGGCCCATCAGGGAAAGTCTCGTGGGCCAGGGTCATGCCCGGCCGTTACCTTCGCCGGGCCCGGCGCGCCCCGCGTCCGAACACCCTGCACCCGACGGAGACACGATCATGAAACGCCGCACCCTCGTCCAAGGCGCCGCCGCCGCGGTGGCCTCGCTCGGCACCCCGCTGGCCGCCTTCGGCCAGCAGACCGTGACGCTGAAGTTCCACACCTTCATGGCCCCGATGAGCAACGTCTGGCTCACGATGCACAAGCCGTGGATGGACAAGGTCGAGAAGGACTCCGGCGGCCGCATCAAGTTCGAGGCCTACCCGGCCATGCAGCTGGGCGGCACGCCGGTGCAGCTGTACGACCAGGCGCGCGACGGCGTCGTCGACATCATCTGGACGCTGCCGGGCAACACCGGCGGGCGCTTCCCGCGCATCGAGGTCTTCGAGCTGCCGTTCATGATGAACAACGCCGAGGCCACCTCCAAGGCCTACTGGGAGTACTTCCAGACCCAGGCGCCGGACGAGTTCAAGGAGACGCAGGTGCTGGCGCTGCAGGTGCACGGCCCGGGCGTCATCCACACCGTCGCCAAGCCGATCAAGACCGCGGCCGACCTGCGCGGCATGAAGGTCCGCGGCCCGACGCGCCTGGTCAACAAGCTGCTGGGCTCGGTGGGCGCCACGCCGGTGGGCATGCCGCTGCCGCAGATTCCCGACGCGCTGACCAAGGGCACGATCGAAGGCTGCGTGATCCCCTGGGAGGTGGTGCCGTCGGTGAAGGTGCACGAGCTGACCAAATTCCACAGCGAGTTCCCGAGCGACATGCCGGCGCTGTACACGACCACCTTCGTGATGGCGATGAACAAGGCCAGGTACGACGGCCTGCCGCCCGACCTCAAGAAGGTGATCGACGCCAACTCCGGCATGGCCGCCTCGGCCTTCCTGGGCCGCACGCAGCAGGGCAACGACCCCAACGGCCGCAAGAGCGCGTCCGACCGCGGCAACACCATCCACACCTTCACCAAGGCCGAGGCCGAGGACTTCATCAAGCGCTCGGCCAGCGTCGACGACGAGTGGGTGGCCGACATGGACAAGCGCGGCTTCAAGGGCGCGCAGCTGCTGTCCAGTGCCAAGGCGCTGATCGCCAAACACGGCCGAGGCTGACCGGCCGGGCCACGCGCCGCGCGCGTGGCCGGGTTCGTGTCAGAACGCGGCCCACTGGCCGTCGGGCGTGGCCAGGGCCGGGCCCGGGGCGGTGCTGGCCGCCGGGGCACGAGATGCCGGAACACGCGTGTCCCGGGCCGGCGTGCGCGGCGCCGCTGCGCTGGCCGGCACCGCGGCCGCACTGCCCGGCACCTGGAAGATCGACACCGCGTCGTTGAGCTGCACCGCCTGCAGGCGCAGGCTCTCGGCCGCGGCGGCGCTCTCCTCCACCAGCGCGGCGTTCTGCTGCGTCACCTGATCGAGCTGCGTCACGGCGTCGCCGACCTGGCCGATGCCCTGCGTCTGCTCCACGCTGGCGGCGCTGATCTCGCCGATCAGATCCGACACGCGCTTCACCTGGCCCACGATGTCCTGCATCGTGCGGCCCGCGTCGTTCACGAGCGCGCTGCCGGCTTCGACCCGCTCGACCGAGGCACCGATCAGCGACTTGATCTCCCGGGCCGCCTCGGCGCTGCGCTGTGCCAGCGTGCGCACCTCGCCGGCCACCACGGCGAAGCCACGGCCCTGGTCGCCCGCCCGGGCGGCTTCCACCGCGGCGTTCAGGGCCAGGATGTTGGTCTGGAACGCGATGCCGTCAATGGTGCCGATGATGTCGCCGATGCGCCGGCTGCTCTCGCTGATGTCGTTCATGGTCGCCACCACGCGGCCCACCACCTGGCCGCCTTCGGCTGCCGAGCGGCTGGCATGGCTGGCCAACTGCTCGGCCTGGCGGGCCGTCTCGGCGTTCTGCTTCACCGTCGCGGTCAGTTGCTCCATCGACGCCGCGGTCTGCTGCAGGTTGCTGGCCTGCTCCTCGGTGCGCTGCGACAGGTCGGTGTTGCCCTGGGCGATCTCGCTGCTGGCCGTGGCCACGCTCTCGGCGTTGCCGCGCACCTGCGTCACGGTTCGCAGCAGGGCGTCGTTCATGTCCTTCAGCGCGGCCAGCAGCTGGCCGGCTTCGTCGGCGCGCGTGACCTCGATGTGCGAGCGCAGGTCGCCGGCAGCCACCGTGCGGGCGATCGCCACCGCCTGGGCCATCGGCTGCGTGATCGAGCGTGTGATCGCCCACGCCAGGGCCGCGCCCACCAGGGCGCTGCCGCCGGCCACCAGCAGCAGCAGCAGGCCGACCTGGCTGACCGTCGTCGCGGTCTCCACGGCCGAGGCCTTCATCAGTTCGCGCTGGTAGTCGATCAGCTTGTCCAGCGCGACGAAGTAGCGCTCCTGAGCGGGCTTGAGCGTCTTCACCATCAGGTCGATGGCGGCGGCGTCCTGGCCCTGCAGGCCGAGTTCCGACACCTGCTGCACGGCATCGTTGTAGGGCGCGCGCGTGGCGTTGACGGCCTCCAGCAGGGCCCGGCCCTTGTCGGACGTGATGGACTTGTCCAGCGCGGCCAGCGCGCTGCCGTTGTGTTCACGCGCCTGGCGGATGGCATCGGCCTCGGCGCGGGTGGCGGCCTCGTCGTCCAGCAGCACGATGTTGCGCACCGAGGTGGCGATGTGGCCGACGTTTTCCTTCACGTGCTCGATGCGCTCGACCTTGACCAGGCGGTCTTCCGTGAGCAGCTTGAAGTCGCGTTGCACCTCGGCCAGGCCGATGCGGGCCACCACGGCGATGGTGACGGCGGCGCCGATGAGGATGCTGAAGCCCAGAGCCAGGCGGGTTCCGATGGGCAGGTTGGAGAGCTTGAACATGATGGGTGTGGCGGAAGGGGGAGGGCTGGGGTCTGCCGGGGCGGCGGCGGGCCGCCGTGCGCAGCAAAACCAAAATGATAACCCAAGTTATCGTTTTAATCATCTTTGAGATGATAAAAACAACACTCACTCCGCGTTTCGGAGCCGGCCTCGCATCGATTCCCGCCCCAGCCAGGCCGCGCCGCGCACGCCCGAAGCGTCGCCGTGGTGGCTCGTCAGCAGCCGCGTGCGCACCGGATCGTTGGCCGAGGCGCCGAAGACCCAGCGCGCCCACTGCGCCTGCACGCGCTCCGGCAGCCCCGGCAGCCGCGAGAGGCCCCCAGCCAGCACCACCACGTCGGGGTCCAGCAGGTTGATCACGGCGGCCAGCGCGCGCGCCAGCCGGTGGGCGTGGCGCTCGAGCGTGGCCTGTGCCGCAGCGTCGCCGGCGGCCGCGGCCTCGGCCAGCTGCACGGCGGTCCGCACCGGGCCGCCGTTCACCTGTGCGTGCTCGCGCGCCAGGCCCGGGCCTGAGAGCAGCGTCTCGATGCAGCCGTGACGGCCGCAGTAGCAGGCCCACGCGGGCTCGTCGGGCGCCGCCCAGGGCAGCGGGTTGTGGCCCCACTCGCCGGCCAGGCCGTTGGCGCCGTTCAGCACGCGGCCGTGCACCGCGATACCGGCGCCCACGCCCGTGCCCAGGATCACCGCGAACACCACGGCGGCGCCGGCCCCGGCGCCATCGGTGGCCTCCGAGAGGGCCAGGCAGTTGGCGTCGTTGGCCAGCACCACCGGCTGGCCCAGCCGCGCCGCCAGGTCGGCCGCCAGCGGCCGGCCGTTCAGGCAGGTGGAGTTGCAGTTCTTCATCAGCCCGCCGGCCGCCGCCGTGCCGGGCGTGCCGGCGCCGATGGTGAACGTGGCGCCGGGCGCGATGGCCTGCAGCGCCTGTCGCGCATCGGCCACCTGCGCCGAGATGGCGGCGAGCGTGCCGTCGTAGTCGCCCTGCGGCGTGGGCTGCCTGTCGCGCCAGACGCAGGCGCCGTCGGGGCCCAGCAGCTGGGCCTCGATCTTGGTGCCGCCGAGGTCGATGCCGAGCGCGTAGGCGCCCATGCCCGTGCTCAGATCGGCGCTCAGATCGGCGTTCAGATCGGCTGGGTGCGCTCGATCAGCCAGGCGAGCGCATCGCCGCTCACCTTGGGCGCCAGCCGCTCGCGCACGGTGGCGTGGTAGCCGTTGAGCCAGTCGATCTCGTCGGCGCGCATCAGGCTGCGGTCGATGCAGCGCGTGTCGATGGGGCACAGCGTCAGCGTCTCGAACGCCAGGAACTCGGCGAAGGTGCTGCCCTCGGCGTTGACGGCCGGCACGTTGAGCACCAGGTTCTCGATGCGCACGCCCCACTGGCCCTCGCGGTACACGCCGGGCTCGATGCTGGTGATCATGCCCGGCTCCATCGCCATCTCGGGCGCGGGCACGGCCTTGCTAATGCTCTGCGGGCCTTCGTGCACCGCCAGGAAGTAGCCCACGCCGTGGCCGGTGCCGTGGCCGAAGTCGATGCCCTCGGCCCACAGCGGCGCGCGCGCCAGGCTGTCGAGCATGGGGCTGGCGGTACCACGCGGAAAGCGTGCGCGGCTCAGGTTCATCGTGCCCTTGAGCACCAGCGTGTAGTCGCGCTTCATGGCCGCGCTCACGGTGCCGATGGGCCACACGCGCGTGATGTCGGTGGTGCCGCCGAGGTACTGGCCGCCGCTGTCGATGAGCAGCAGGCCGTCGCCTTCGATGACGGCGTGGTGCTCCTCGGTGGCGCGGTAGTGCGGCATGGCGCCGTTGGCGTTGAAGCCGGCGATCACCGAGAAGCTCAGGCCCATGAAGCCGGGCCGCTTGGCACGTTCGGCGCTCAGCTTCTCGTCCACGGTGAGCTCGGTGATGCGCTCGCCGCGGGCCATCGCGGCCTCGAACCAGGCGTAGAAGGCGCACATCGCGGCGCCGTCCTCGATCATGGCCTCGCGCACATGCGCGGCCTCGGCGGCGCTCTTGCGGCTCTTGTGCAGCGTGCTGGGGTTGATGGCCTCTTTCACGGCCACGCCGGCCGCCACGGCCTGCCGCAGGCCGAGCGTCACGCGCTTGGGGTCGATCAGCAGCGTGCTGCCGGAAGGCAGGGCGCCCAGCGCGGCGGCGGCAGCGGGGTAGGGCGCGAGCGCGATGCCATCGGCCTGCAGCGCAGCGGCCACGCCGTCCGGCACCTTGCCGTCGCCGATGAAGAGGGTGCCGCCGGTCAGGCCCAGCAGCAGGTGGCCCAGGAACACCGGGTTGTAGGTGACGTCGTTGCCGCGCAGGTTGGTGATCCAGGCCAGGTCGTCGACCGTGCTCACCAGGTGGTGCGTGGCGCCGTGAGCGGCCATCGCCTGGCGCACGGCGGCCAGCTTGGCGGCGCGGCTCTGCGTGGCGTGCGGCGCCTGGTGCTCGTACACCGGCTGCGGCGGCAGCGCGGGGCGCTCGGGCCAGATGGCGTCCACCGGGTCGAGATCGGTGCGCAGCAGCACGCCGGCCTTGTCGAGCGCGGCCTTGAGCGCCGCGTGCTGGCCCAGGCCCAGCACCTGGCCGTCCACGGCCACGGTGGCGCCGGGCGGCACGTGGCGCGCCAGCCAGTCGATGTGCGCGAGCGACGCGCCGGTGGCGATCTTCTCCAGCGCGATGCCGGTGCCGGCGAGCTCGTTCTCGGCCTGTGTCCAGTAGCGGCTGTCGGCGAACAGGGCCGCGCCCTCCACCGTGACCACCAGCGTGCCCATGCTGCCCGTGAAGCCCGAGAGCCACTCGCGCGCCTGCCAGCGGCCGGGCAGGTACTCGCTCAGGTGCGGGTCGGCGCTGGGCACCAGCAGCGCGTGCACGCCGTGCTGCGCCAGCACGTCGCGAAGCTGCGTGATGCGCAGGCGGATCGGGGAGGTGCGGGTGTCCATTGGCGGTGGCCTCGGCAAGCGAAAGCGCGAATTCTAGGAGTCGCCCCCTTGACGCGCGCATCGGCAATAGGTGACCATGAAGGCACATAAACCCGATGTACCCATGGCGGACGACCAGCTCGATGCCACCTTCTTCGCCCTCAGCTCGCCCTGGCGCCGGCGCATGCTCGATCTGCTCAAACTCGAAGGTGGTTGCAACGTGAACCGCGTCTGTGCGTTCTTCGCCGGCGAACTGGGCCGCCACGCGGTGATGAAGCACCTGGCGGCGTTGGAGCGGGGCGGGCTGCTGATCACCGCCAAGGAGGGCCGCGAGCGGCGGCTGTGGTTCGACCCGACGCCGCTGCAACTGATCCACGAGCGCTGGACCACCGAGTACAGCGCCTACTGGGCCGCGCAGCTGACGCGGCTGAAGTACAGCGCCGAGGGGGCGGAGGTGCGCGCCCTCCCGTCGCGCCCTGCGAGCGCACCGACCAAGGTGCGGCGACATGGGTGACGAGGCTCCGGCAGCAGGCGGCGATGCGGTGTTCCGCATCTTCATCAAGGCCGACGTCCAGCGCGTCTGGCACGAGCTCACCAAGCAGGGCGAGGCCCAGGGCGCGATCTTCAACGCCTGGCTGCACAGCGCCGGCGCGCTGCAGCCAGGCACGGCGATGCAGATGCGCACGGGCAGTGGCCGCCACGTCATCGTCGATGGCTGCGTCGAGGTGTTCGAGCCGCCGCACCGCTTCGTGCACACACACCGCTTCACGCAGTTCGACGACCCGGTGTGCCGCGTCAGCTACGAGCTCAAGCCGATGGCCGGTGGCGTGGAAGTGACGCTGCGCGTCATCAACCTGCCCGCCGGCACCCAGACGTCGAAGAGCATGGCCAGCGGCGGCCCGCGCATCCTGGCCACGCTGCAGGCCATCTGCGAGACCGGACGGCCGAGCCGAGGCACCCGGTTGATCTACCGCCTGTTCGACGCGATGGAGTTCGTGCTGCCGGCCCGCACGCGCAGCGAACACTGGCCGCTTCGACCCCAAGCACCGCCCGGAGGCTCCCATGGCTGACCCCGTCGCCGCCACGAACACGCAGCTGCGCAACATCCAGGACCGCACCGGCAAGACCATCGCCGAGCTGCATGCCGCGCTGGCTGCCAGCGGCCTGCAGAAGCACGGCGAGCGCCGCAGCTGGCTGATGGCGCAGTTCGGCCTGGGCTATGGCGACGCCAACACGGTGGCCCTGTTCGTCGACAAGCCCGTGCCCGATCTCGGCACCGGGCCAGGCTCCGCGCCCGCGCCGGCCGCAGCCGCGGGCGATCCGCTCGACGAGATCTACGCCGGCGCCAAGGCCGGCCTGCGCCCGCTGCACGACGCGGTGATGGCCACCGTGCGCTCGTTCGGCGCCTTCGAGGTGGCGCCGAAGAAGGGCTACATCAGCCTGCGGCGCCAGAAGCAGTTTGCGATGGTGGGCCCGGCGACGAAGGCGCTGGTGGAGATCGGCTTGAACGCCAAGGACCTGCCCGCCGATCCGCGCCTGAAGCCGGTGCCACCCGGTGGCATGTGCCAGGCCACCACGCGCCTTGGCAGCGTGGCCGAGGTCGATGCAGCGCTGGTGGGCTGGCTGCGCCGCGCCTACGACGCCGCGGGCTGAGCACCGGCCACGCGCTGCGCCAGCCGCTTGCGCACGCCGTGGATGTGCGCGCGCAGGTCGTACAGCTCGTGGGCGTAGGCCAGCGGCACGCCGATCTTCTCGGTCTGGCGGTCCAGCTGGTCCAGGCGCTCGGCGAGCGACGCGAGGTCGGCGCCCGGCCCGTCGAGCTCGGCCTCGAGCGAACGCAGGTGCGCGTACCAGCGGTACACGCGCGAACGCAGCCGCAGCGTGATGAGCGGCGGCAGCACGCGCGACAGCGGCAGCAGCACCGCCACCAGCGGCAGCAGCACGAGCCACATGCGGTCGACGACGTTCGCCAGCCAGAACGGCAGGTGGCGCTGCAGCCACGGCGGGCCGTTGCGGTAGTGGCGCGCGGCCTCGTCCGACAGCGGGAACTCGCTGGCCTCGGGGTTGGGGTAGGCGCCCGGCCGCGCGAACCAGCCGCCACCGGCGTGCACCGCGCCCGCGGTCTGCACCAGCAGCTGCTGCAGCGCCGGGTGCAGGTCGGCCCGCACCACCAGCGAGGCGGTGGCGGCCACCAGGCGCACGTCGGCCGGCGGTTGATCGGTGGCGAGGTCGACCACGCCGCGTGGCAGCAGCTGCGGCGTCAGGAAGGCGAAGCGGCGCGCGTAGGCCTCGCTCTGCGCAAAGTCGAACAGCTTCACGCCCGGCGATTGCAGCAGGTACTGCACCAGCGGCGCGTCGGCCGCCGACACCATGGCCAGCGCGTCGATGCGGCCCTGCACCAGCTCGACCACGGCGTGCACGGCCTCGCGCTGGTCGGCCGGCACGGGCGGTGTCGTCAGGCCGTTGGCGGCCGCCAGGCGGCGCAGCAGCGTGCCGGTGCCGCCACCGGCGGGGCCGGTGTGTATGCGCCAGCCTTCGAGCTCGGACAGCCGCGTCGGCGGCGTGCGCGCCGCGGCCTCGCGGTAGAACAGCCACAGCGGCTCGGGCGCCACACTGCCCAGCGACAGCAGCGTGGGCGCGGCATCGCTGTCGGCGCTGTCGTCGCCGTCGACGCCGCTCTGCACGAAGGCCGCCTGCACGCCCGACGCCGGATCGCGCAGCCACTGCAGGTTCTGGCGCGTGCCCTGGCTGGGGCGCAGTTCCACCGCCACGCCTTGCGCCTCGAGCAGCGGCTTGTAGCGGCGGGCAAACTCGACATAGGCACCCTGCTCGGGGCCGGTGGCGATGACCAGGCGCTTGGTCGGCGTGGGGTCGAGCGCCCACCAGGCCAGCCCCAGCAGCAGCACCAGCGCCAGCACGAGGCCGCCGACCATCAGCGGCCCCGCCGCGACGAGGCTGTCGACGAGGCGGGGGCGGGCCGTGCGTGCGCGCTGCCGGGGTGTCGCGCGGCTCACGTCGGCGCCGCGGGCACCAGCAGCCCGCGCTGCACGGCCGGCCTTGCCACGAACGCGGCGAGCACGCGCTGCACCTCGGCAAAGTCGCTCCAGCCCACCAGCGCGCCCGCGTCGTAGAAGCCGACGAGGTTGCGCACCCAGGGGAAGACGGCGATGTCGGCGATGCTCAGCTCATCGCCCAGCAGCCAGTGGCGGCCCTTGAGCTGCGCATCCAGCACGCCGAGCAGGCGGCGCGATTCGGCCACGTAGCGGTCGCGCGGGCGCTTGTCCTCGTAGTCCTTGCCAGCAAACTTGTGGAAGAAGCCGAGCTGGCCGAACATGGGCCCGACGCCGCCCATCTGGAACATCAGCCATTGCGTGGCCTGCCAGCGCGCAGCCGCGTCGGCGGGGATCAAGCGGCCGGTCTTGGCCGCCAGGTACATCAGGATGGCGCCCGATTCCCACAGCGCCAGCGGCTCGCCGCCAGGGCCGTCGGGGTCGATGAGCGCCGGGATCTTGTTGTTCGGGTTGAGCGACAGGAACTCGGGCGTGAGCTGGTCGTTCTTCGCGAAGTCCACGCGGTGGGCCTCGTAGGGCAGGCCGAGTTCCTCCAGCGCGATCGACACCTTCACGCCGTTGGGCGTGGGCAGTGAGTAGAGCTGGATGCGCGTGGGGTGGCGGGCGGGCCAGCGCTGCGTGATCGGCAACTTGGCAAGCAGGTTCTTCTTCATCGGGTTTCTCGTCGAAGTCAGAGGTCGGTGCGCAGGCGCCAGATCTCGGGGAACAGCACCACGTCGAGCATCTTGCGCAGGTAGCTCACGCCACCGGTGCCGCCGGTGCCGCGCTTGAAGCCGATGACCCGCTCCACGGTCGTGACGTGGCGAAAGCGCCAGAGGCGGAAGGCGTCTTCCAGATCGGTGAGTTCCTCGCCGAGCTGGTACAGGTCCCAATGCTCGCGCGGCGCGCGGTACACCTGCAGCCACGCGGCCTCGACCTCGCGGCTTTCGGCGTAGGGCTGCGTCCAGTCGCGCTCGGTGTGGCTGGCCGGCACCGGCAGGCCGCGGCGCGCCAGCAGGCGCAGCGACTCGTCGTACAGGCTGGGCGCCGTGTAGGCGGCGTCGACGATGGCCAGCAGGTCCGGCCGGTGCGCGTGCGGCCGGCGCATCGCGGCGTTCTTGTTGCCCAGGCGGAACTCGATGCAGCGGTACTGCCAGCTCTGGAAGCCGCTGCTCTTGGCGAGCGACTCGCGCATCGCGCTGTACTCGGGCGGCGTCATCGTGGCCAGCACGTCCCAGGCGTGAACCAGCTGCTCCATGATGCGGCTCACCCGCGCCAGCATCTTGAAGGCCACGGGCAGGTTGTCGGCGGCCACGGCGGCGATGGCGGCGGCCAGCTCGTGCAGCATCAGCTTCATCCACAGCTCGCTGGTCTGGTGCTGCACGATGAACAGCATCTCGTCGTGCGCGGTGCTCAGCGGGTGCTGCGCGGTGAGCACGGCGTCGAGGTGCAGGTAGTCGCCGTAGCTCATGTGGCCGGCGAAATCGAGCTCGGCGCCGTCGACGCTGGATGCGTCGGAGGCGTGGACGGGGCAGCCGCTCATGGCCAGGCTCCTCAGGTGACGGCGTGGCGCTGATTGAACTCGGGACGGCGCCACTCGTCGCGCTCGAGCACCTCGCGCAGGTGCTCGGCGGCGTCGAAGGCCTCCACGTAGCGCAGGTACAGCGGCGTGAAGCCGAAGCGCAGGATGTCCGGCGCCCGGAAGTCGCCGATCACGCCGCGGGCGATGAGCGCCTGCACCACCGCATAGCCGATGTCCGGGTGGCTGAAGCAGACCTGGCTGCCGCGTTCGGCCTCGGCCTGTGGCGAGGCCAAGGTGAGTTGCGGGCAGGTGGCCAACACGCGCTCGGCGAACAGGTGCGTCAGCGCCTGGCTCTTGGCGCGCAGCGCGGCCATGCCGCCGAGTGGTTCAGCGGCCAGCACGGTGTCGACGCCGCACTCCAGCGCCGCCAGGCTCAGCACCGCCGGCGTGCCGCACTGGTAGCGCGCAATCCCCGGCGCCGGCCGATAGCCGGGTGTGAACTCGAAGGGCGCCGCGTGGCCGATCCAGCCCGCCAGCGGCTGCCAGAACCGGCCCACGTGCCGCGGGTGCGCCCACACGAAGGCCGGCGCGCCGGGGCCGCCGTTCAGGTATTTGTAGCCGCAGCCCACGGCGAAGTCGGCGTTGGCGGCGGTCAGGTCCACCGGCACGGCGCCGGCGCTGTGCGCCAGGTCCCAGATCGTCAGCGCGCCCGCGGCGTGCGCCTGTTGCGTGACGGCGGCCATGTCGTGCATGCGGCCGGTGCGGTAGTTCACGTGCGTGAGCATCAGCACGGCGGTGTCGGCGCCCAGCCGCGTGCCGATCTCGTGCGGCTCCACCAGCTCCAGCTCGAAGCCGTGCTCGCGCGCCAGGCTCTCGGCGATGTAGAGGTCGGTGGGGAAGTTGCTGCGCTCGCTCAGGATCACTCGGCGCGCCGGCGCGTCCTGCTTGACGATGTGCAAGGCCGCCGCCAGCACCTTGAACAGGTTCACGCTGGTCGAGTCGGCCACCACCAGCTCGCCCGGCCCGGCGCCCACCAGCCGCGCGATCTTGTCGCCCACGCGCGCCGGCAGCGCCATCCAGCCGGCGCTGTTCCAGCTGCGGATGAGGCCCTGGCCCCACTCCTGCGTCACCACCTGCTGCACGCGCGCGGCGGTGGCGCGCGGCAGCACGCCCAGCGAGTTGCCGTCGAGGTAGATCAGGCCCTCGGGGATGTCGAACTGCGCGCGCAGCGGGGCCAGCGGGTCGGCGGCGTCCAGCGCCAGGGCATCTTGTCGGTTCATGCAAGTTCTCTCAGGACGGCGCGCACGGGTGATGCGCAGGCGGCGGTCAGCCTCAAGGGCAGCGCGATGAGCTCATAGTCGCCCTCGGGCACGCCGTCCAGGCACAGGTTCTCCAGCACGCGCAGGCCGCGGCGGCGCAGCACCTGGTGGGCGTCGAGCGTCTTGCTGCTGGCGGGGTCGACGCTGGCGCTGTCGATGCCCACCAGCCGCACGCCGGCATCGGCCAGCGCCTCCAGCGTGGCGGGCGCGAAGGCGGGCAGGGCGTCGTCGAAACGATCAGCCGGGAAGCGTTCGTAGACACGCACCAGCACCCGCGGCGGCAGGCCCGGCATCGCGTGGGCCAGGTCGGCCGGCGTGATCAGAGGCCCACGGCCGATGGCGTGGATGACGCGGCAGCGGCCCAGGTACGGCTCCAGCGACACATCGCCAATGCCGGCACCAGCGTCGTCGTAGTGCAGCGGCGCGTCGGCGTGCGCGCCGGTGTGCGGGCTGAGCGTGAGCGTGCTCACGTTCACCGGGCAGCCCGGGCCGATGCGCGCCACCCACTGCTGCGTGTAGGGCGTGTCGCCCGGGAACACCGGCGCACCCGGCCCCACCGGCGGCGAGATGTCCCAGAGCTTGCGGTCGACCATGCGGGGATCATAGGTGCGGCCCCGCGTTGACACCGCCGGCCCGGGCTTCGAACATCCCTCATGGCCGCCGAACCGAGTGCCCACGTCGACCGCTTCGCGCTGGAGCGCCTGCCGCCGCCCGAGGCGCTGCCCGAGTTCGTGTTCGAAGGGCCCGAACTGCAGCTGCCGCCACGCCTGAACGCCACCGCCGCGCTGCTGGACGCCGCCGTGGCGTGCGGCTGGGGCGCGCGGCCCTGCCTCGCGGGCGACGGCGTGGCCTGGTCGTACGCCCAGACGCAAGAGCGCGTGAACCGCCTCGCCCAGGTGCTGGTGCAGCGCCTGGGCGTCGTGCCCGGCAACCGCGTGCTGCTGCGCGGCGCCAACACGCCGATGCTGGCGGTGGCCTTCCTGGCGGTCATCAAGGCCGGCGGCATCGCGGTGGGCACGATGCCGATGCTGCGTGCGCGCGAGCTGGCCGTCGTCATCGACAAGGCGCAGATCAGCCACGCCCTGTGCGACGCGCGCCTGGCCGACGAGCTGGCCGCCGCACAGGCGCAGTGCCCCAGCCTGCGCACCGTGTCGCTGTACGGCCCGGCGGGTGCGCCGGCCGAGCTGGATGCCTGGATTGCCGAGGCGCCGGCCGCCTTCGACGCCGTCGACACCGCCGCCACCGACGTGGCGCTGCTGGCCTTCACCAGCGGCACCACCGGCGTGCCCAAGGGCGCGATGCACTTCCACCGCGACCTGATCGCCGCCTGCGCCTGCTGGCCGCCGCACGTGCTGTGTGCCGAGGCCCGCGACGTGTTCATCGGCAGCCCGCCGCTGGCCTTCACCTTCGGCCTGGGCGGGCTGCTGCTGTTTCCGCTGGCCGCGGGCGCCAGCACGGTGCTGCTGGAGAAGGCTTCGCCCGACGTGCTGCTGCCGGCCATCCAGCGCTTCGGCGCCACCGTCTGCGTGACGGCGCCGACCTCGTACCGCGCGATGGCGGCCCAGGTGCCGCAGCACCCGGTGCCCACGCTGCGCAAGTGCGTCAGCGCCGGCGAGGCGCTGCCGGCGGCCACGCGCACGCTGTGGCGGCAGGCCACGGGCGTGGAGATCATCGACGGCATCGGCTCCACCGAGATGTTCCACATCTTCATCTCGGCGCGCGAAGACCAGGCCCGCGGCGGCGCCACCGGGCTGCCGGTGCCGGGCTACCGCGCCGTGATCCTGGGCGACGACGGCCGCGAGCTGCCGCCGGGCCAGGTGGGCCGCCTGGCCGTGAGGGGCCCCACCGGCTGCAAGTACCTGGATGACGTCCGCCAGGCGCAGTACGTGCAGAACGGCTGGAACCTCACCGGCGACGCCTACCTGGTGGACCCCGCCGACGGCCAGTTCGTCTACCAGGCGCGCACCGACGACATGATCGTCTCCGGCGGCTACAACATCGCCGGCCCCGAGGTGGAGGCGGCGCTGCTGCTGCACCCGGCGGTGGCCGAGTGCGGCGTGGTGGGCGCGCCCGACGACGCCCGCGGCATGATCGTCAAGGCCTTCGTGGTGCTGAAGCCCGGCCACGCGGGTGACGCCGCCATGACCACCGCGCTGCAGGACTTCGTCAAGCAGACGATTGCGCCCTACAAGTACCCGCGCGAGGT
>JAIXTY010000066.1 GCA_027483705.1 Rubrivivax sp. | reverse complement strand
GAGGCCTTCGAGGCCGAGGCCCGCGCCGCCGGCTTCGAGGAGGTGCTGGTGCGCGAGTGGGCGCCGGGCCAGGTGCTGGACACCCACACGCACCCGTTCGCGCTGCGCGTCGACGTGGTGCGCGGCGAACTGCAGCTCAGCTGCGAGGGCGCCACGCGCACCGTGCGCGCCGGCGAGCGCTTCGAGCTGCCCTTCGAGGCGCCGCACGCCGAGGCCTACGGCCCCGAAGGCGCCACCTTCTGGGTGGCGCGGCGGCGCGGCGGCTGATTCGACAGGGGCAGCCGAGGCGGCCCCGCTCAGACCTCGCCGAGGATCGCCGGGTCGACGGCGTGGTTCTGCGGCCCGCGCTCCGCGATCTTGAGCGCGCCCAGCCGGTTGCCCAGCGCGGCGCAGCGCTGCAGCGCCCAGCCGCGCTCCAGGCCATACAGCAGCGCTGCACGGAAGGCGTCGCCGCAGCCGGTGGGATCGAGCACGCGCTCGGCCTTCACGCCCGGCACCGCGATGCGCTCGCCGCGGATCCACAGCTCGCAGCCGTGCTCGGCCAGCGTCACGACCACGCCCTCGATGTTGGGCAGCTGCGAGATCTGCTGCGGCGTCCAGCCGGTGCGCTCCTGCAGCATGCGCGCCTCGTAGTCGTTGACGGCCACCCAGCGCGCCAGGCCGATGATCTCGCGGTGCTCCTCGCCGTTGAACTGCGGCAGCTGCTGGCCCGGATCGAAGATGAACGGGATGCCGGCGTCGGCCATCTGGTGCGCGTGTTGCCACATCGCGTCGCGGCCGTCGGGGGCGATGATGCCGATGGCCAGGTCCGAGCGCACGTCGCGGCCGGGCACCTTCATCTGGTGCGCATGGCTCATCGCGCCCGGGTGGAAGGCGGTGATCTGGTTGTTGTCGCGGTCGGTCGTGATGTGGCACTGCGCGGTGTGCAGCACGGTGTCGCGGTGGATCAGCGTGGTGTCGGCGCCCCAGCCCGCCACGCGCGCCACGTACTCGCTGCCGTCCACGCCCACCGCGGCCAGGATGACGGGCTGCCCGCCGATGGCCTGCAGGTTGTAGGCGATGTTGCCGGCGCAGCCGCCCCATTCGCGCCGCAGCGTCGGCACGAGGAAGCTCACGTTCAGGATGTGCACCTGCTCCGGCAGGATCTGCTCGGCAAAGCGGCCCGGGAACGTGGTGATGGTGTCGAAGGCGAGGGAACCGCAGATGAGCGCGGGCATGGTGGCTCCGGACGGGGCGCGGGGGCGCCGGGTTGCGAGGGAAGGCACGGGGCGCCCGCGTTGTCGCGGCCGGCCCAACCCGCGATTGTCGCCTCAGGGGCGCCCGCGCGGTGCGCCCGGGGGCGGTCGGACTACCGGTTGCGCAGCCGTTCGCCCATGAAGGTGGCGGCCTGTTCGAGGTGCCCGCGGGCCTCGGCCTCGGCGCGGCCGGGCTCGCCGGCGACGATGGCGTCGAGGATGCGCTGGTGCTGGTCCCAGATGTCGCGCGGCTGCTCGTCGCGCGTGAGCACCTCGCCCATCGCGCGCTGCGTGGCCGTCCAGTGCGCGGCCATCGCGGGGGCGAGCAGCGGGTTGCCCGAGAGCTGGTAGAGCAGCTCGTGGAAGCGCTGGTCGGCGGCGATCATGCGCGGCAGCGAGCCCGCCGCCACCGCGCGGCGGCCGGCCTCGATGCAGGCCGCGCCGGCGCGGCGCGCGGCCTCGCCGCCGTCGGCCTGCGCGGCCAGGGCGGCCTTGCGCGCGGCCAGGCCCTCGATGGCGGCGCGCAGCTCGTAGACCTGCATCACGGCGTCGGGGTCGATCGGCGCCACCTCCAGGCCGCGGCCCGGCGCTTCGCGCAGCAGGCCCTGCTTGCGCAGCAGCAGCAGCGCCTGCTGCACCGGCTGGCGCGAGACACCCAGCCGCGCCGCAATCTGCTCCTGCACGATGTGCTGG
Source organism: Rubrivivax sp. (assembly GCA_027483705.1). GTDB lineage: Bacteria > Pseudomonadota > Gammaproteobacteria > Burkholderiales > Burkholderiaceae_C > Rubrivivax. The sequence goes on along the minus strand of JAIXTY010000066.1, from coordinate 5,996 downwards.
CCGGCGGCCAGGCGGCCGGCGCTGATCTCGGCCAGCAGCGCGTCGTGCACCTGGTCCACGAGCGACGGGGCGGGGGCAAGCGGCTTCACGGCCGGCAGTGTAGCCCGCGCGGCCTCCGGGACAACCCTGTTTGAACTCTGAATTCAGAGTTCTAAAGTCGGAGTCCGGATCAACGGGCGCCCGCCGGCGGCGCCGCCGGCTCTGGAGGGCCCTCGCATGCATCACGGCTTCCCTGCGCCCACCGAGGCGCCCACCGTCGCCGAATGGGTGGCGCGCTTCCTCGTCGCCCGCGGCGTCGACCGCATCTACGGCCTGCAGGGCGGCCACATCCAGCCCATCTGGGACTGGCTGCACCGCTTGGGCGTGCGCATCGTCGACGTGCGCGACGAAGGCGCCGCCGTGCACATGGCTCACGCCCACGCTGCATTGGGCGGCCCAGGCGGCGTGGGCGTGGCCATGGCCACCGCCGGGCCGGGCGTGACCAACGGCGTCACCGCGATGGCCAACGCCCACCTGGAGCGCGTGCCGCTGCTGTTCATCGGCGGCTGCCCGCCGCGCCCGCAAGACGACCTCGGCCCGCTGCAGGGCATTGACCACGCGGCCATCCTGGCGCCCGTCACCCGCGCCTCGCGCACGCTGCGCGTGGCCGAGCGCGTGCTGCGCGACCTCGACAAGGCCTGGGCCATGGCGCAGGGCGACGGCAACCCGCCCGGCCCGGTGTACGTGGAGATCCCCACCGACGTGCTGCGCCAGACCGTGCCGGCCCGCGCCGTGCTGCCCGAGCACCTGCACCCGCACCCGCTGCGGCGCCTGGCGCCCGATGCCGACGAGGTGGCGCGTGCCGCGGCGCTGCTGCGGCAGGCGGCGCGGCCGCTGGTGATCACCGGCCGCGGCGCGCGGGCTTGCGGCGCCGAGCTGGCGGCGCTGCTCGATGCCACCGGCGCCGTCTACCTGGACACGCAGGAAAGCCGCGGCCTGCTCGACGCCCGCCACCCGGCCGGCGTGGGCGCGGTGCGCGCGAAGGCGATGCAGGAGGCCGACCTCGTGCTCGTGGTCGGCCGCAAGCTCGACTACCAGCTGGCCTACGGCTCGCCGGCCGTCTTCAAGGCGGCGCGCTTCGTGCGCATCGCCGACCACGCCGACGAACTGCGCGACAACCGCCGCGGCGAGGTCGAGATCCTGGCCGAGCCGGCGCGCGCGCTGGCGGCGCTGGCCGCCGCCGTGGGCACGCCCTCGCCGGCACGCGACGCCGCCTGGGCCGCGGCGCTGCGCAGCGAGCACCTCAAGCGCTCGGCCCGCCACGCCGAGGCCATGGCCACGGCGCCGGCCGGCGCCGACGGCCACCTGCACCCCAACCGCATCTTCGCCGCGCTGGCGCCGCGCCTGGCGCCCGACGCCATCACCATCGCCGACGGCGGCGACCTGCTGAGCTTCGCGCGTATGGGGCTGCCGCCGCGCCAGTACCTCGACGCCGGCGCCTTCGGCTGCCTGGGCGTGGGCACGCCCTACGGCGTGGCGGCGGCACTGCTGCACCCGGGCCGCCAGGTGGTGGTGTGCACGGGCGACGGCGCCTTCGGCATCAACGCGATGGAGATCGACAGCGCCGCGCGGCATGGCGCGCGCGTGCTGTTCATCGTGTCGAACAACGCGGCCTGGAACATCGAGCGGCTCGATCAGCAGATGAACTACGGCGGCCGCGTCGTCGGCACCACGCTGGCCTGGAGCGACTACGCCGCGATGGCCCGCGCCTTCGGCCTGCGCGCCGAGCGCGTGACCGACGCCGCGCGGCTGGCGCAGGCCGTGGACGAGGCGCTGGCGCACCTGGCCGCCCCCGATGGCGGCCCGGTGCTGCTGGACGTGGTGGTGACGCAGGACGCGCTCAGCTCCGACGCCGGCAAGGGCCTGGGCTGGGTGCCCGACCACCAGGCGCTCACCGCCTGGGACGAGGCCGAGCAGGCGCGCCTGACCGGCACCACCGGGGCCTGACATGGCCGCGCTGCTGACCCTGGCCGAGGCCGTGGCCACGCACGCGCGCCTGGCGCCCGGGCGGGCCGCCGCACGCGACTCGCGCCGCGCGCTCACCTGGGGCGCCTGGCACACGCGCGCCCAGGCCCTGGCGCGCGGCCTGCTCGCGTCGGGGCTGCAACCCGGCGATCGCGTGGCGCTGCTGGCCTACAACGCGCTGGAGTGGCTCGAGATCTACACCGCGCTCGCCGCCGCGGGCCTGGTGGCGGTGCCGGTGAACTTCCGCCTCAAGGGCGACGAGATCGCGTACATCGTCGAGCACGCCGAAGCCCGCGCGCTGATCGCGCAGGAGGCCCTCGCCGACGAGGCCGAGGCGCTGCGCGCGCGGCTGCCGGCGCTGCAGGAGCGCTGGTTCGTCTTCGGCGCCGACGCGCCGCGCCCGGGCTGGACGGCCTACGAGGCGCTGATCGCCAGCGCGCCCGCCGCGCAATCGCTGCCGCCGGTGCACGGCGAGCAGCTCTTCGCGCTGATGTACACCTCGGGCACCACCGGCCGCCCCAAGGGCGCGATGCGCAGCCACGAGGGCAACGCGCTGATCGCGCTGGTCACGGCGCTGGAGTTCGGCCTCTCGCGCGACGACACCGGCCTGCTCGTGATGCCGCTGTGCCACGCGAACTCGCTGTACTTCATGGTCACGTTCGCGATGCTGGGCGCCACCATCGTGGTCGACGACCGCCGCAGCTTCGACCCTGCGGCCTTGCTGGCGCTGCTGGCCCGCGAGCGCATCACCTTCACGTCGCTGGTGCCCACGCACTACATCATGATGCTCGACCTGCCCGAGGCCACGAAGGCGGGGCTGGACCTCACGCGCGTGGGCAAGCTCCTCATCTCGTCGGCCCCGGCGCGGCCCGAGACCAAGCGCGCGGTGATGCAGCTGTTCCCGAACAGCCGCCTCTTCGAGCTGTACGGCAGCACCGAGGCCGGCTGGGTGACGGTGCTGAGGCCCGACGAGCAGCTCACGCACATCGGCTCGGTGGGGCGTGAGTGGGCCGGCTCGGGCGCGATCCGGCTGCTCGATGCCGATGGCGCCGAGGTGCCCGATGGCGAGGTCGGCGAGCTGTTCTCGCGCACCGCCTACGTCTTCGGCGGCTACTGGAAGAACCCCGAGAAGACGGCCGAGGCCTTCCGCGACGGCTGGTGCTCGGTGGGCGACATGGCGCGGCGTGATGCCGAGGGCTTCATCCACCTCGTCGACCGCAAGAGCAACATGATCATCAGCGGCGGCGAGAACATCTACCCGAGCGAGGTGGAGGCCGTGCTCGCCGGCCACCCGGCGGTGCAGGACGTGGCCGTGGTCGGCCTGCCCGACACGAAGTGGGGCGAGACGGTCTGCGCGGTGGTGGTGCCGCGGCCCGGCGCGGTGGTGGCGGGCGACGAGCTGCTGGCCTGGTGCCGCGAGCGCATGGCCGGCTACAAGCGGCCGCGCAGGCTGCACCTCGTGGCCGAAGGGCAGATGCCGCGCACGGCCACCGGCAAGATCCAGCACCGGCGGCTGCGCCAGCAGCTGCTGGACGCGGCTGCCGACGTGACGCCTCAGGGGTAGAACAGCTCCACCGTGTAGCCGGCGATGACGCGCGTGCCGCCGTCGGCCGCCGCGGCGGCCTGCAGCGTGGCCTGCAGGGCCAGGTCGCGGCCGGGGGCCAGCGTGGTGCCGGCGGCGCCGAACTCGGCCATCGTCACGACGCGGCGGGCCACCAGCTCGCCGCGCGCGTCGGTCAGCGTCAGGTCGATGGCGGGCAGCGCCACGGCGTGCTCGGCGCGGTTGCGCAGCGAGACCTGCAGCTTGTACAGGTTGCTGCGCTCCACGCGCACGAGGCCGGAGCTTTCGACCGTGAGCGCGTCGAGCGCCCGCGCCGGGCCGAGCTCGCAGCCCAGCCAGGCGCAGCCCTGCGCCAGCAGCGGCGCCAGCGCCGGCACGCGCGCGGCCAGGCGGTCGCGCCAGGTGTGGGCCACCTGCGCCGCCAGCAGGGCGGCCGACAGCAGCGCCACACCGGCCAGCGCCACGCGCACGCCGGGGCGGCGCCAGCGTGCGGCGCGGTCGGCCTCGCGCACGAAGGACGGCGCCACGGCGGGCGTGGCGGCGGCCATCGCCGGTGGCGGCTGGAACGACGACGGCGGCGAGATCAAGAGCTCCGAGGCCTGCGGCGGCCGGGTCTCGGGCGCCGAGGTCGAGGCGAACTCGCGCGCCAGCTGTACCGCCACCGGGTCTTCGGCGGGCATCGGCGGTGGCGGCGGCGGCAGCGGCGGCGCGCCGGGGCGGGCGGCGGGCTGGGCGATGTCGAGTGAGGCGCCCGCGGCGGCGGCGCTGCCGTCGCGCCGGGGCAGGCCGGTCTCGAGATCGACCAGACTCTCCAGCGCGTTGAACACCTGCGAGCAGCGGCCGCAGCGCACCCAGCCTTCGGAGACGCGCAGCTGGTCCGAGACGACACGGAACACCGTGCCGCAGGCGCTGCAGCGGGTGGCCAGGCTCATGCGTGGTGCGGTCGGTGCGCGGCGGCGCTCAGGCGCGCCGGCCGGTCATCAGGATCCAGCCGTCCTCGCGGTCGGCCACCGTGAGCACCAGGCCCTGCGTGCAGGCCGCGTAGGCCGCCGCGATCTCGTCGGCCTGCCGCTCCAGCAAGCCGGCGAGCACCAGCCAGCCACCCGGGGCGACATGGCCGCTGAGCAGCGGTGCCAGCAGCTTGAGCGGCGAGGCCAGGATGTTGGCCAGCACCAGGCCGTACTCGCCCTGGGCGAGCTCGGGCAGCCCCGGGTTGAGCATCACGCCGTTGGCGCTGGCGTTGTCGCCGGTGCTCTGCACGGCGGCGGGGTCGATGTCCACCGCGTCGATGTGCTGCGCGCCCATCAGCGCCGCGCCGATGGCCAGGATGCCGGAGCCGCAGCCGTAGTCGAGCACCCGCGCCAGATCAGCCGGCTGCGCCAGCAGGTGCTGCGTGGCCAGCCAGCGCAGGCACATGCGCGTCGTGGGGTGCGTGCCGGTGCCGAAGGCCAGGCCGGGGTCGAGCCGGATGACCTGGCGCGCGGCCGCCGGCACCTCGTGCCAGGTGGGCACGATCCAGAACGTCGGCGTGATGGGCACGGGCTCGAACTGGCTCTGCGTCAGCCGCACCCAGTCGGCCTCGGGCGCGGCCTGCAGCGACTGCAGGGCCAGGCCGGTGGTCCAGTCCTGCGCCAGCAGCAGCGTGGCGGCGGCCTCGGCCTGCGATTCCTGCTCGAACAGCGCCTTCAGCGTGCTGCGCTCCCAGCCCGCGGCTGGCGCCGGCATGCCGGGCTCGCCGAAGAGCGCCTGCTCGGCGTCGGTGTCGGCATCGGCGTCCTCGACGCTGACCGACAGCGCGTCGAGCTCGTCCATCAGCGCATCCGACACCGGCTCCACCAGGGCCGCCGGCGCGCGCAGGATCAGCTCGACCATCGGCATGTCAGCGCTTGTGTTGCGACATCCACTGCTCAAGGTAGTGGATGGTGGTGCCGCCGGCCATGAACTTGCTGTCGACCATCAGCTCTCGGTGCAGCGGGATGTTGGTCTGGATGCCCTCGACCACGGTCTCCATCAGCGCGATGCGCATGCGGGCCATGGCCTGCTCGCGCGTGTCGCCGTGGCAGATGATCTTGCCGATCATGCTGTCGTAGTTCGGCGGCACGAAGTAGTTCGTGTAGACGTGCGAGTCCACGCGCACGCCCGGGCCGCCCGGCGCGTGCCACAGCGTGATGCGGCCGGGGCTGGGCACGAACTTCACCGGGTCTTCGGCGTTGATGCGGCACTCGATGGCGTGGCCGCGCAGCTCGATCTGGCGCTGCGTGAACGGCAGCTTCTCGCCCGCGGCGATGCGGATCTGCTGCTGCACGATGTCCACGCCCGTGACGAGCTCCGTCACCGGGTGCTCGACCTGCACGCGGGTGTTCATCTCGATGAAATAGAACTCGCCGTTTTCGTACAGGAACTCGAAGGTGCCGGCGCCGCGGTAGCCGAT
>JAIXTY010000021.1 GCA_027483705.1 Rubrivivax sp. | reverse complement strand
TCGAACCGGAGCGAAAGGTCTATAGCGTGTCAAACATCATTGCCATCCTGGAACAGGAAGAGATCGCGCGCCTGAACCGCACGATCCCGGCCTTCGCCCCCGGCGACACCGTCATCGTCAACGTCAACGTGGTCGAAGGCACGCGCAAGCGCGTGCAGGCCTACGAAGGCGTCGTCATCGCCAAGCGCAACCGCGGCCTCAACAGCAGCTTCATCGTGCGCAAGGTGTCCAACGGCGAAGGCGTCGAGCGCACCTTCCAGACCTACAGCCCGCTGATCGCCAGCGTCGAGGTCAAGCGCCGCGGCGACGTGCGCCGCGCCAAGCTGTACTACCTGCGCAACCGCAGCGGCAAGAGCGCCCGCATCAAGGAGAAGCTGGCCTAAGGCCTGCATTCCCGAGGCGCTGCCTTGGCCGCGCCACCGCGCATCATCGACCCCCGCCGCGTGCCCGTGGCGGGGGTCGATTCACATCTGCCGGCCGTGCCGGCCGAGCGACTGGCGCCCGCGGCGCTGCGGGCGCGCTTCGCCGCCGGCGACGCCTTCGAGCCCGAGCACCCGGGCGACGGCCGCCCGTTCGAAGGCCGCACGCCGGCCGCCGCCGCCGTGCTGGTGCCACTGGTGCAGCGCGAGGCCGGCCTCACCGTGTTGCTCACGCGCCGCACCGAGCACCTGCGCGATCACGCCGGGCAGATCAGCTTCCCGGGCGGCCGCAGCGAGCCCGAGGACGACGGCCCCGCCGCCACCGCGCTGCGCGAGGCCCATGAAGAGGTGGGCCTCGCCGCCGAGCATGTCGAGATCGTCGGCGCGCTGCCGGCCTACACCACGGTCACGCACTTCGTCGTCACGCCGGTGATCGCGCTCGTGCGGCCGCCGTTCGAACTGCGCCTCGATCCCTTCGAGGTGGCCGAGGCCTTCGAGGTGCCGATGGCGCACCTGATGAACCCCGCGCACCACCGGCGCCATCGCTTCGAGTTCGAGGGCGGGCATCGGCACTTCCTGTCGATGCCCTGGCAGGCCGCCAGGCCCGATGGCGCGCCCCGCGAGTACTTCATCTGGGGCGCGACGGCCGCGATGCTGCGCAACCTGTACCGGTTCCTCGCGCGCTGACGATCCCGGGGCCCGACGAAGTTCTGACTCGCCCCGCGGCCCCAGGGCATACTCGCCGCTGACGGCGCGATCACCGCGCCGCGCCCGGCTTGTCCGGGCCAGCCGCAGGAGGGCTGTCTTGCCGACTTCGCCGGGTTCCCCCGATCTGCCCGCGGCACCGCACGACGACGCCCCACTCTCGCCACCCGGCCTGGCTGGCCTGCACGACGAGGTCTCCGAAGCGACGCCGCTGTTCAATGGCTTCGTCGTCGCCATCGGTGCATCGGCCGGCGGGCTGGAAGCGCTCGAGAAGCTCTTCGCGGCACTGCCGGTGGACACCGGCGCGGCCTTCGTCGTGATCCAGCACCTGTCGCCCGATCACAAGTCGATGATGGACAACCTGCTGGCGCGCTACACGGCGATGCCGGTGTGCGTGGCCGGGCACGACATGCCGCTGGCGCCGAACGCGGTGTTCCTGATCCCGCCGGCCAAGAGCATGCGCATCGCCGGCGACCGGCTGCTGCTGAGCCCCAAGCCAGACCACGGCTTGTCGCTGCCCATCGACGTCTTCTTCTCCAGCATGGCCGAGCAGTGCGCCGACCGCGGCATCGCCGTCGTGCTGTCGGGCACCGGCAGCGACGGCTCGCGCGGCATCCCGGCGGTCAACGCGGCCGGCGGCTTCGTGTTCGTGCAGGAGCCGTCGACGGCCAAGTTCGACGGCATGCCGCGCAGTGCTGTCGGCACTGGGCTGGCCGACGTGGTGGCGCCGGCCGCCGAACTCGCCCAGCGGCTGACCACGCACCTGCGCGCGCCGCGACACGCGTCGCTGCGCCTGCCGGGCAGCTTCACGCCGCCCGGCGTGGCCGAGCCGCTCGAGGGCATCCTCGAGCTGCTGCTGGCCGACAGCGGCATCGACTTCCACGACTACAAGCCCACGACCGTGCTGCGGCGCATCGAACGCCGCATGCAGGTGCAGCGCACGCCCACGCTGCAGGACTACCGCGAGCGCCTGGCGGAGTCGCCCGACGAGAAGTCGGCGCTGCGCCGCGAACTGCTGATCCCGGTGACGCGCTTCTTCCGCGACGCCGATGTCTTCGAGCACCTGGCCGAGCAGGTGATCGCGCCGCTGGTGCAGCGCGACAGCGGCGCCGAGCCCATCCGCGTGTGGGTGGCCTGCTGCGCCACGGGCGAGGAGGCGTACTCGATCGCGATCCTGTTCGCCGAGGCCTTCCAGCGCCAGGGGCGGCTGCGGCCGGTGAAGATCTTCGCCACCGACGTGGAGCAGCAATACCTCGACATCGCCGGCGCCGGCCACTACCCCGACACCATCGGCGCCGAGGTCTCGGGCGAACGCCTGCAGCGCTGGTTCCTGGAGCGCGACGGCGGCTGGACCGTGCGGCCGGAGGTGCGCCAGATGGTGATCTTCGCGCGCCACAACATCGTCGCCGACCCACCGTTCACGCGCATGGACCTGGCGACCTGCCGCAACGCGCTCATCTACCTGCAGCCGGCGGCCCAGGAACGTGCCATGCGGCGGCTGCAGTACGCGCTGGCACCCGGCGGGCACCTGCTGCTCGGGCCCAGCGAGTCGCTGGGCGTGCTGCACCGCGACTTCGCCACGCTGTCCGGGCGCGGCAAGGTCTACCGGCTGCTGCGCCACGACCGGCTGGCCCAGCACTTCGACGGCGCCTCGCGCCACGAGACGGCCTCCAAGCGCCACGTGCTGCGCCGCCGCGCCCAGGAGGTGGCGCCACCGTCGCCGCTGAGCTGGGTCGTGCAGGGCGAGCGGCTGCTGCAGCAGTCCTACCTGCCGCCTTCGCTGCTGGTAGGACCGTCGCGCGAGTTGCTGCACGTGTACGGCGCGGCCAGCGAGCTGCTGCAGATCGGCGAGGGCCAGATGTCGCTGGACGTGCTGAAGCTGCTGCCGCGCGAGCTGTCGTGGGCGGCGGGCCTGCTGCTGCAGGCCGTGGCGGCCGACGGCCGCTTGGAGAGCTCGGCGCCGGTGATGCTTGGCGAGGGCGACCGCGCCCGGCGCGTGCGCCTGGTGGCGCGGCGCATGCCCGCCGCCGGCAACCCGGTCGACCAGGGCGCGGCCGCGTGCACGCTGCTCAGCGTGGAGCCGCTGGACCTGCCCACCCCGCTGGAGACGCAGACCGCCGAGCTGGATGAAGAGCAGCGCAAGCGTGTCGAGCTGCTCGAGCGCGAGCTCGACCTCACGCACGAGAGCCTGCAGGCCACCATCGAGGAGCTCGAGACCGCCAACGAGGAGCTGCAGGCCAGCAACGAGGAGCTGATGGCCAGCAACGAGGAGCTGCAGAGCACCAACGAGGAGCTGCAGTCCGTCAACGAGGAGCTCTACACCGTCAACTCCGAGTACCAGGAGAAGGTGGACGTGCTGAACTCGGTGAACGCCGACCTCGAGAACGTCGCCAAGGCCACGGCCACGCCGACGCTGTTCGTCGACGAGCAGCTGCGGCTGCTGCGCTTCACGCCCGAGCTGATGCAGCTCTTCAAGGTGCGCGAGGGCGACCGCGGGCGATCGCTGGAGGACTTCGCCAACCTGCTGGACTACCCCGAGCTGTTCGGCGACCTGCGGCGCACGCTGGCCGAGCGCGTGGTCACCGAGCGCGAGGTGCGCAGCCGCGACGGCCAGTGGTGGCTGGCGCGCATCCAGCCCTACGCCGCCCGCGCCCCGGGCAGCACGAAGGCGGTGATGAGCTTCGTCAACGTCACGTCGCTGAAGGACAGCCAGCGGCTGCAGTCGGTGATCGACTCGCTGGCCGAGCACCTGGCGGTGCTCGATGCGCAGGGCACCATCCTGCTCGTCAACGACGCGTGGCGGCGCTTTGCCGCCGCCAACGGCGACCCGCAGCTACGCCACAGCGGGCCCGGCAGCAACTACCTGCGCGTGTGCGCCAGCGCCGCGCTTGACGACCCCGCCGCCCGCCGCGCCCACGACGGCGTGAGCGCCGTCCTGGCCGGGCGACAGCCCACGTTCACGATGCAGTACCCCTGTGACAGCGCCGGCCGCCGGCTGTGGTTCCTCATGTACGCGGCGCCGGTCGCCCACCCGGGCGGCGGGGCCGTCATCAGCCACATCGACATCACCGCCTGGGCCGACAGCCTCGATGCGGCCCCGGGCGCCGACGGGGGTGACGCTTGAACAGCCCGGGCCTGAAGCAGCGCGTCGAAGCGCGCGATCGCCTGCTGCGGCAGGCCGAGGGGCTGGGGCAGCTGCTCGACCAGCCGCTGATCGAGGCTTTGGCGCGCGGTGAGTACGCGCTGGTGCAGGACACCTTGCGCCGCCACGACGCGCGCGTGGCCGAGCTGACCGAGGACCTGCGCATTTACCAGGCCGAGCTGCACGCGCAGGCCGACGAGCTGCAGGCCAGTCAGGCCCGCACCGAGGCGCTGGCGGGGCGCTTTGCCGCGCTGTTCGCGGGCATGCCGGTGGCCTGCGTGCTCGTGACCTTCAACGGCCGCCTGCTCGAGTGCAACGCCCTGGCCGCCACCCTGCTGAACCTGCCCCAGCGCAGCGCGGGGCTGGTGCTGCTGCACCGCCTGGTCGACGCCACCGACTACCAGGAGCGCGTGCGCCCGGCGCTGCACGAAGCGCAGGCCACCGGCTCGAGCGCGCTGGAGAGCGTGGGCTTCTTCGGCGAAGGCGGCCGCCGCTTCAGCGGCGACCTCTACATCTCGCGTCTGCCGGCGGCAGCCGCGGGCGGGCCGGAGGCCGAGCAGGGCCAGTACGTCTGTGCCGTGATCGATCGCACCGAGCACCTGCAGGACCTGCGTGCGCTCGAGGCCTCGGAGGCCGCGCTGCGCCAGAGCGAGGCCTTCCTGACCGAGTCGGCTCGGCTGGCCCGCGTGGGCGGCTGGGAGCTGACCCTGCGCCCGCACCAGTTGCGCTGGTCGGGGCAGCTGCGCCAGATGCTGGACCTGTCGGCCGACGAGCCGGCCACGCTCGAGGCCACGCTGGCGCGCGTGGCGCCCTACGACCGCAAGTCCTTCGCCGGCGCTGTGGCCCGGGCCGAGCTCGGGCAGCCGTTCGAGATCGAGATCGACATGCTGTCGGCCGGCGGTCGCACGCTGCGCGTGCTGGCCGTGGGCTCGGCCGAGATGGGCCCCGAGCGCGTGGAGCGCGTGCTCGGCGCGCTGCAGGACATCACCAGCCAGCACCACGTGCGCCGCCAGCTCGGCGACCTCACCGAGCGGCTGGCCATCGCCAACGAGGCCGGTGGCATCGGCGTGTGGGACTGGAACCTCGCCGAGGGCCGGCTGGATTTCGACGAGCGGATGTGCGAGATGCTGGGCCTGGCCGAGGCGCCGGCGGACACGCTGGTGCAGGCGCTGGCGCCGCAGCTGATGCCGCACGAGGTGGCGCATCTCGAGGCCGCGCTGCACGCCGCGCTCACCGGGCTGGAGCCGCTCAACCTGGAGCTGCAGCGCGCCGCGAGCCCGGGCACGCCCGAGCGCTGGCTGCACGTGACCGGCCGCGCGCATGCCAACCCGCAGGGCCGGGTGCAGCGCGTGATCGGCTGCGCCTGGGACAGCAGCCCCGAGCACGAGTCCCTGCGCCTGCTGGCGGCCAAGGAGGCCGCCGAGAGCGCCAACCAGGCCAAGAGCGCCTTCCTCTCGCGCATGAGCCACGAGCTGCGCACGCCGCTGAACGCCATCCTGGGCTTTGCGCAGCTGATGCGGCTGGAGGCCGAGTCCGGCGACCTGCGGCTCAAGCCGCACCGCGTGACGCTGATCGAAAGCGCCGCACGCCACCTGCTGGAGCTGGTGAACGAGGTGCTCGATGTCTCGCGCATCGAGGCCGGCCATGTCGACGTGCGGCTGGTGCCGCTGGACCTGCGGCGCACGCTGGCCGAGGCCCTGCCGATGGTGCAGGGCCAGGCCGAGCGCCAGGGCATTGCGCTCGACACCGCTGCCAGCGAGGGCGAGCCCTGCCTGGTGCTGGGCGACCGGCTGCGCCTGCGCGAGGTGCTGATCAATCTGCTGTCCAACGCCATCAAGTACAACGTCGCCGAGGGCCGGGTGGCCTGCCGCATCGAGCGCGCCGCCGACGGCTTCGAGCTCAGCGTGGCCGACACCGGCGTCGGCCTGACGGCCCAGCAGCAGGGGCAGCTGTTCCAGCCCTTCAGCCGTGCCGGCGCGGAGGCCAGTGGCATCGAAGGCTCGGGCATGGGGCTGTTCGTCAGCCGGCGCTTCGTCGAGCTGATGGGCGGGCAGATCCGCCTGGCCAGCACGCCGGGCGAGGGCACGACGGTGACCGTCAGGCTGCGGCCCGCGCCGGGCCCCTGAGCCGGCCAGCGGCCCGCCGGGCCCGATGCCGGCGGCTTCTATCATCGCGGCCCTGATGAGTTTCTTTGCCGTCCTGTTCGCGCTGCTGATCGAGCAGCTCAAGCCGCTGCCGCGCGACAACGCCGTGCACGAGGCCATGGTGCAGTGGGTGCGCTGGACCGGCCGCAACTTCGACGCCGGCGAGCGGCACCACGCCGCCGTGGTGTGGGGGGTGTCGGTGGCCGTGCCGGGGCTGCTGGCCACCGGGCTGTACCTGCTGATCGCGCCCTACAGCCTGATCCTGGCGCTGGCCTTCGACGTGCTAGTGCTGTACCTGACGCTGGGCTTCCGCCAGTTCAGCCACTTCTTCACCGACATCCGCGAGGCGCTGGACCGCGGCGACGAGGCCACGGCACGCCAGCTGCTCGCCGAGTGGCGCCACCTCGACGCCAGCGAGCTGCCGCGCACCGAGCTGCTGCGCCATGTGATCGAGCACGCGCTGCTGGCGGCGCACCGCCATGTCTTCGGCGTGTTCTTCTGGTTCGTGCTGCTGTCGGCGCTGGGCCTCGGGCCGCTGGGCGCCGTGCTCTACCGCATGGCGGAGTTCGCGTCGCGCTACTGGAACTACCGCAGCCGCAACCTCGACGCCCCGTCGAACGAGGGCCTGGCGGCGCTGTCGCGGCGCCTGTTCAGCCTGGTCGACCACGTGCCGGCGCGCCTGACGGCGGCCGGCTTTGCCATCGTCGGCAACTTCGAGGAGGCCGTGGCCTCGTGGCGGCGCGACGCGCGGCTGTGGGAGCACGCCAACGAGGGCGTCATCCTCGCGGCCGCGGCCGGCGCCTTGGGCGTGCAGCTCGGCGGCGCCACGGCCCCGGGCGTGACGCCCGACCGCAGCAAGACCTTCAGCGCCGGCGGCGAAACCGGCATCGCCGCGCAGGGCTCCACCGAGGGCCAGCCGGTGCAGATGGCGCACCTGCAGAGCGTGGTGGGCCTGGTGTGGCGCTCGGTGCTGCTGTGGATGGTGCTCGTGCTGCTGCTGACGTTTGCCAATCTTCTCGGCTGAGCGTCAGTAGCGCGGCGGCGCCGATAGCTCCTCGTGCAGCGCTTCGTACAGGCGCATGCGGTTCTCGCCGATCTCGCCGCGCGCGGCGGCCGCGCGCACGCCGCAGCCGGGCTCGTGGCGGTGGCTGCAGTTGGCAAAGCGGCACTCGCCCAGGTGCGCGGCCAGGTCGGGCATCAGGCCGGCCAGCTCGGTGGGCGCCACCTGGCGCAGGCCGAACTCCTGGAAGCCGGGTGAATCGATCAGTGCGCCGCGCCGTTCGGCGTCGAGCCAGTACCAGGTGGTCGTCGTCGTGGTGTGGCGGCCGGTCTGCAGCGCCTGCGAGATCTCGCCCACCTGCGCCGCGGCCTCGGGCACGAAGCGGTTGATCAGCGTGCTCTTGCCCATGCCGCTGGGGCCCAGCACCAGCGTCGTGCGATCGGCGAGCCAGGGCCCGAGCACGGCCTGGGCGGCGTCGGTGTCCGTCTTCAGCGCGAACTCGAGCACCGTGATGCCCATGGCGCGGTAGGGCGCCAGCCGCTCGCGCGTGGCATCGGCGCCGGGCAGATCGATCTTGTTCAGGCCAATGACGGTGGGTATGCCCGCGGCCGCGGCGGCGATGAGCGAGCGCGTGAGCTGCATCTCGCCGAAGGGTGGCTCCACGGCCACCAGCACCAGCAGCTGGTCGAGATTGGCGGCGAAGCTCTTGGTGCGCCACTCGTCCTGGCGGAACAGCAGGTTGCGCCGCGGCTCCACCTGCTCGATGACGCCGCCGTCGCCGGTGGGCTGCCAGCGCACGCGGTCGCCGACGACGAGCTCGCTCTTCTTGCCGCGTGGCACGCAGTGCACGCGCGTGCCTTCGGGGGTTTCGACGATGACGTGGCGGCCATGGGCGGCGACCACGAGCCCCACATCCAGCGCCGCCGGTTCGTCGGCGCGTGTGGCCAAGGCGTTCAGGCCGACAGCGCGTCGAGCTTCGCCGCGCAGATGAAGTCGTTGATCGAGATGCCGCCCACCGAGTGCGTGTTGAAGCGCACCGTGCAGCGGTTGTACGAGACCAGCAGGTCGGGGTGGTGATCCTCGACGTGGGCGATCCAGGCCACTGCGTTCACGAAGGCCATGGTGCGGTGGTAGTCGGCGAAGTCGTAGCGTTTCTGGATGGCGCCGTCCACCAGCGCCCAGCCCGGCGCCTGCGCCAGGTGCGCCGCGATCTCGTCGGCCGTCATGGCCGGGTGGCCTTCGAGGGGCTGGCAGTGGCGGGTGGCGAGTGGGCTCATGGTGCGGTCAGGCGGGCGAGGGCAGGGCGGCCAGGCGCTCGCTGGCCGGGGGGTGCGAGTAGTAGAAGCGCACGTACAGCGGGTCGGGCGTCAGCGTGCTGGCGTTGTCGGCGTGCAGCTTGAGCAGCGCGCTGGCGAGGTCGCGCCCGTCGGACTGCTGGCAGGCAAAGGCGTCGGCCTGGAACTCGTGCCGGCGCGAGAACTGCGCCAGCAGCGGCGAGACGAAGAACGTGAAGCTCGGCAGCACGAGCATGAAGAGCAGCAGCGCCATCGCGTCGTTGGGTGCCGTCAGGTTGGGGGCGACGCCCAGGCCCGCGTAGAAGCCGCTCTGGCCCGCCAGCCAGCCCAGCAGCGCCAGCGCCGCCAGGCTGCCGGCGAACAGGCCGATCATCGTCTTGGGCACATGCCGCAGCTTGAAGTGGCCCAGCTCGTGGGCCAGCACGGCCTCCACCTCGCCGGGCGTGAGCTTGTCGAGCAGGGTGTCGAAGAACACCACGCGCTTGGCGGCGCCCAGGCCGGTGAAGTAGGCGTTGCCGTGCGCCGAGCGGCGGCTGCCGTCCATCACGAACAGGCCCTTGGCGGCAAAGCCGCAGCGCTGCATCAGTGCCTGCACGCGCGCCGCCAGCGCGGCGTCGGCCAGTGGCTCGAACTTGTTGAACATCGGCGCGATGACCGTGGGGTACAGCACCAGCATCAGCAGGTTGAAGCCCACCAGCGCGCCCCAGGCCCACAGCCACCACAGGCCGCCGCTGGCGGCCATGATCCACAGCACCAGCGCCGCCAGCGGCAGGCCGAGGGCTGCGCCGAGCAGCACGCCCTTGGCTTGATCAGCCCACCACAGGGCGGGGGTCGTGCGGTTGAATCCGAAGCGCTGTTCCAGCCGAAAGGTGGCGACCCATTCGGCCGGCAGGTCGATGAGGCCGCCGATCAGCGACACCGCCGTCAGCAGCGCCAGCTGGTAGCCCAGCTCGCCCCAGGTGGGCAGCAGCGCGTCGCGCAGCAGCGTGTTCAGCGCGTCCAGGCCGCCCAGCAGCGTCCAGCCCAGCACGGTGGCGGTGCCGATGAAGGTGGTGACCAGGCCCAGGCGGCCCTTGGCCAGCGTGTAGTCGGCGGCGCGCTGGTGCGCCTCGAGCGTGACGCTGCCGGCAAAGGCGGCGGGCACGGCGTTGCGGTGGGCGGCCACGTGCCGCATCTGCCGGGTGGCCAGCCACAGCCGGGTGACGAGCGACAGCAGCAGGGCGGCCACGAAGGCCGCGGTCATCAGGTTCGGTTCCATAGGCGATCCGGGTCGGTGCGGCAGTGTAGGCTGCGGCGACAATCCTTGGATCCACTCCAGGCTCTTCCTCCCAGGCCGCCATGACCGACACCACCCCCGCGCTTGCCAGCAGCGAGCACAACCTGATCTGGATCGACCTCGAGATGACGGGCCTCGTGCCCGAGTCCGACCGCATCATCGAGGTGGCCGTGGTCGTGACCGACCCGATGCTCACCGTGCGCATCGAGGGCCCGGTGTTCGCCGTGCACCAGAGCGACGCCGTGCTCGACGGCATGGACGCCTGGAACAAGGGCACGCACGGCCGGAGCGGCCTGATCGACCGCGTCAAGGCCAGCACCGTGGACGAGGCCGCCGCCGAGGCCGCGGTGATCGACTTCCTCAAGGCCTACGTGCCCAGGGGCAAGAGCCCGATGTGCGGCAACAGCATCTGCCAGGACCGCCGCTTCCTGGCGCGCACGATGCCGGCGCTGGAGGCCTTCTTCCACTACCGCAACCTCGACGTCAGCACGCTCAAGGAACTGGCCCGGCGCTGGAAGCCGGCGGCGCTGGAGGGCTTCAAGAAGGCGCAGGCGCACACCGCGCTGGCCGACATCCACGAGTCCATCGACGAGCTCATCCACTACCGCACGCACCTGCTGGCGGTGTGAGCCGGCGCCAGCCGGCTGCGGGGTTGTCGGCGGGGCGACACGCAGTTGTCGCATCCGGACGCCCGGTGGCCGGCCCCCTCACGCGGTGGCTGGCTCAGCGGGTACAACGGCGTCCGTTCGTGATCCGGAGCCGACGATGTCCTCTCGCCGCCAACTGCTCGCCGCCTCTGCCGCGGCACTGCTCACCCCCCTCGGGGCCCGTGCCCAGGCCCCCGACTGGAAGCGCGTCCGCGTCGGCGTCGAGGGCAACTACCCGCCGTTCTCGCGCCTGGGGCCCGACGGCAAGCTCGCCGGCTTCGACATCGACATCGCGCTGGCGGTGTGCCAGAAGATGGGCGCCGAGTGCGTGCTGGTGCAGCAGGAGTGGGACGGCATGATGCCGGCGCTGGCCGCACGCAAGTTCGACATGATCGTGGCGTCGATGACCATCAGCGACGAGCGCCGCAAGGCCGCCGACTTCAGCGACCCGTACTACGACGTGCCCTCGCGCTGGGTGGCCAAGGCCGGCCGCTTCAAGGACCACGACCCGGCCTCGCTGAAGGGCGCCCGCATCATCGTGCTGCGCAACAGCCCGCGCGCCAAGCACGTGGCCGAGAAGTACAAGGACTCGCCGGTGCTGCTCGTGAACAAGGAAACCGACGTCTACCTGGAGCTGGCGGCCGGCCGCGGCGACGTCGGCTTCGGCTCGTCGGTGGTGTCGTCCGAGGCCTTCCTGAAGAAGCCCGAGGGCAAGGGCTTCGCCCAAGTCGGCGCCACGGTGCGCCTGGACGGTGGCGGCGGTGGTGTGGGCATCGCGTTCCGCAAGGGCGAGACCGCGCTGCGCGAGAAGGTCAACGCCGCACTCAAGGCCATCAAGGCCGACGGCACCTACAAGCGCCTGGCCGACCGCTACTTCGACTTCGACGTCTCCGGCGGCAGCTGATGTTCCACGGCTACCTCGGCGCCATCCTCGGCGGCCTCGGCATCACGCTCACCACGGCGGCGCTGTCGCTGGCGGTGGCCTGCGTGTTCGGGCTGGCGGGCGCCGTGGCCAAGCTGTCGCGCTCGCGCGCGGCACGCACCGTGGCCGACACCTACACGACGCTGATCCGCGGCATCCCGGAGCTCGTGCTGATGCTGGCCATCTTCTACGGCGGCCAGATCCTCGTGAACAAGCTCGCCGAAGCTCGCGGCTGGGACTACATTGACGTGCCGCCTTTCGCGGCCGGCGTGCTGACCATTGGCTTCATCTTCGGTGCCTACCTCACCGAGACCTTCCGCGGCGCCATCCTCGCCGTGCCGCGCGGCCAGATGGAAGCCGCCACCGCCTATGGGCTGACACGCGGGCAGGCGCTGCGCCGCATCCTGCTGCCGCAGATGGTGCGCCACGCGATCCCGGGCTTTGCCAACAACTGGCTGGTGATGATCAAGGCCACGGCGCTGGTGTCGATCATCGGCCTGGACGACATGCTGCACCGCGCCAACATGGCGGCCTCGGCCACGCGCGAGCCGTTCACGTTCTACATGCTGATCGCGCTGGTGTACCTGGCGATCACCACGGTGTCGATCGGCGCGCTTACGTGGCTGGAGCGTCGCTACAGCCTGGGCGTCCGGCGCGTCCGGTTCTGAGGGCGCCGGCATGATCGACTGGGACGTCATCGCACAAAGCCTGCCGGACTTCTGGGGCGGGTTGCAGGTCTGCCTGCTGCTGCTGGCCATCAGCGTCGGCACGGGCTTCGTGCTGTCGGTGCCGCTGGCGGTGGCGCGGGTGTCGTCGCGGCGCTGGCTGGCCTGGCCGGTGTGGGGCTACACCTATGTGTTCCGCGGCACGCCGCTGCTGGTGCAGCTGTTCGTCGTGTACTACGGCTTCGCGCAGTTCGAGGCCGTGCGCGAGAGCCCGCTGTGGCCGCTGCTGCGCGAGGCCTGGTTCTGCGCCTGGCTGGCCTTCGCGCTCAACACCACGGCCTACACCACCGAGATCTTCGCCGGCGCGCTGCGCGCCACGCCGCCCGGCGAGGTGGAGGCCGCGCGCGCCTACGGCCTGGCCGGCTGGCGCCTCTACCGCCGCATCCTGCTGCCCAGCGCGCTGCGCCGCGCGCTGCCGCAGTACAGCAACGAGGTCGTCGGCATGATGCACGCCACGGCCATCGCCAGCACCGTGACGCTCGTCGACATCACCCGCGTGGCGCGCGACGTCTACGCCAACCACCTGCTGCCGGTGGAGGCCTTTGGCACCGCCGCCGTCATCTACTTCGTGCTCACCTTCGCGATGGTGGGCGTGTTCAAGCTGCTCGAGCGGCACACCCTGCGCCACCTGCGCACGCGCTGACGGAACCCCGATTCACCCCATGCACACCGAGACCCTCGACCTGCTGAGCCCCGCCCCCGGGCAGCGCCTGGCGCTCACCGTCCACCGCTTCGGCACCGCCGGCCGTGGCCCCAAGGCCTACATCCAGGCCGCCCTGCATGCCGACGAAGTGCCGGCGCTGCTGGTGGCGCAGAAGCTCAAGCCGCGGCTCGAGGCGCTCGAAGCCGCCGGCCGCCTGCGTGGCGAGGTGGTGCTGGTGCCCTACGCCAACCCCATCGGCCTGGGCCAGAGCCTGCTCGGCCACCACGAGGGCCGCTTCGCGCTGGACGACGGCGTCAACTTCAACCGCTTCGTGCCCGACCTCACCGAGGCCGTGGCGCGCGCCGTCGAGGGCCGTCTCGGCGACGACGGCGCCGCCAACCAGCGCCTGGTGCGCGCCGCGCTGGCCGAGGCCGCCGCGGCGCTGACGGCGCACGAGCCGGCGGTGGACCTGAAGCGCCGCCTGCTGCAGCTGGCCATCGACGCCGACATCGTGCTCGACCTGCACTGCGACAGCGAGGCCGTGATGCACCTGTACGCGCTCACGCCGCAGGCACCTCAGGCGGTGGAACTCGGCGCGCTGCTCGGCGCCGAGGCCGTGCTGCTGGCCACCGAGTCGGGCGACTCGCCGTTCGACGAGGCCTGCAGCACGCCCTGGCTGAAGCTGGCCGAGCGGGTGGCGCCGCACCCCCTGCCGCTGGGCTGCTTTGCCACCACGGTGGAGCTGCGGGGCCAGGCCGACACCGCGCACGCCCTGGCGGAAGCCGACGCCGACGCGCTGGTGGCGTTCCTGGCGCGCCAGGGCCTCGTCGACACGGCCGCGACGCCGCTGCCGGCACCGCGCTGCGCGCCCACGCCGCTGGCCGGCAGCGAGCCGTTGAAGGCGCCGCATGCCGGCGTCGTGCTGTTCCACGCCACGCCCGGGCAGCGCATCGAGGCCGGGCAGTGCGTGGCCGAGGTGGTGTGCCCCGACACCGGCCGCGTGAGCCCGGTGCACGCCAGCACGGCCGGCGTGCTGTACGCCCGTGTCGCCACGCGCTGGGCTACGCCCGGCGCGCGGCTGGGCAAGGTGGCCGGCGCCACGCCCATCCGCACCGGCAAGCTGCTGAGTCCCTGAACGATGAGCGCGTCCTCGAACCCGGCCTGGCTGCTGGAGGCCACCGACATCGTCAAGCGCTTCGGCGCCAACGAGGTGCTGCGCGGCGTGAGCGTGCGCGCGCGACAGGGCGACGTCATCGCGATGATCGGCGCCTCGGGCTCGGGCAAGAGCACCTTCCTGCGCTGCCTGAACCTGCTGGAGGCACCGCACGGCGGCCGCATCAGCCTGGCCGGCGAGACGCTGGAGCTCGTGCCCGACCCCTCGCGCGACGCCGCCGGCGCGCTCAGGGCCGCCAGCGCCGCGCAGCTGCAGCGCTGGCGCTCGCGCATGGCGATGGTGTTCCAGGACTTCAACCTCTGGGCGCACATGACGGCGCTGGAGAACGTGATCGAGGCCCCGATGCAGGTGCTGGGCCTCACGCGCGCCGAGGCCGTGGCGCGTGCCGAGGCGCACCTACAGCGGGTGGGCGTCTACCACCGCAAGGACGCCTACCCGGCGCACCTGTCGGGCGGCGAGCAGCAGCGGGTGGCCATCGCGCGCGCCCTGGCCATGGACCCGCAGGTGATGCTGTTCGACGAGCCCACCTCGGCGCTGGACCCCGAGCTGGTGGGTGAGGTGCTGCGCGTGATGCGCGGCGTGGCCGAGGAAGGCCGCACGATGATCGTCGTGACGCACGAGATGAGCTTCGCGCGCGAGGTCAGCAACCACCTGGTCTTCCTGCACCAGGGCCGGCTCGAGGAAGAGGGCGATCCGCGCGAGGTGTTGGCCCGGCCGCGCTCCGAACGGCTGCAGGCCTTCCTGGCGAACGCGCTGAAGTAGGGGATGCCAGAGCCGCTGCCCGGCCGGTGCGGGGGGCTTGTCACGGCCCTGTCTCGCCAGCTTCATAAACTACCGGGATGAGCGAACCCACGCCCCGTACGCCGCGGGCCGCCGCGCCTCGTGCCTCCGCCCGGCTGGCCCTGTCCGACGACCGCACCCGCGCACTGCGCGAGAAGACGGTGCAGACGGCCAAGCTGAACCTGCTCGACCGCGAGCGTTCGCTCATCCAGTTCAACCGCCGCGTGCTGGCGCAGGCGCGCCGCGCCGACGTGCCGCTGCTGGAGCGGCTGCGCTACGTGACCATCGTCTCCAGCAACCTCGACGAGTTCTTCGAGGTGCGCGTGGCCGACTACATCGAGGCCGTGCGCCAGCCCGGCAGCGGCATCACGCAGGCCGACCTCGACGCCGTGGCGCGCGCCGCGCACGAATTGATCGACGAGCAGTACCAGGTCTTCAACGACGAGGTCATGCCGGCGCTCAAGGCCGAGGGCCTCGTCGTGCTCAACCACGCCGAGCGCAGCGCGGCGCAGCGCGAGTGGGTGGCCAAGTTCTTCGAGACCCAGGTGCAGCCGCTGCTGGTGCCGCTGAGCCTGGACCCGAGCCACCCGTTCCCGCTGGTCGCCAACAAGAGCCTGAACTTCATCGCCCGCCTCGACGGGCTCGACGCCTTCGGCCGCGAGAACTCCATCGCCATCGTCAAGGTGCCGCGTGTGCTGCCGCGTGTGATCCGCCTGCCCGACGAGCTGTGCGAGGGCCGGCAGGGCTTCGTACTGATCACGAGCGTCATCCGTGCCCACCTGGACGCCCTGTTCCCGGGGCGGCGAGTGGTGGCCTTCTCGCAGTTCCGCGTCACGCGCGACAGCGACCTCGAGGTCGACGAGGACGACGTCACCAACCTGCGCCAGGCGCTGCGCTCGGGCTTGACGCTGCGGCACTTCGGCCAGGCCATCCGGCTGGAGGTGGTGAGCACCTGCCCCGAGGACCTGCAGCAGTTCCTGCTCGAGCAGTTCAGCCTGCCCGAGGTGGCGCTGTACCGCGTCAACGGCCCCGTCAACCTGGTGCGGCTGAACCAGCTCATCGACCAGGCGCAGGCCGACCGGCTGCGCTTCCCGGCCTTCGAGCCACGCTGGCCCGAAGGCCGGCTGCCGCGTGGCCAGAGCATCTTCACGCGCCTGCGCGAAGGCGGCGACGTGCTGCTGCACCACCCCTTCGAGAGCTTCGAGCCGGTGGTGCAGTTCCTGCGCGAGGCCGTGCACGACCCCGACGTGCTGGCCATCCAGCAGACCATCTACCGCACCGGCGCGCAGAGCGCGCTGATGGCCCTGCTGATCGAGGCCGCGCGCCGCGGCAAGGAAGTGCTGGCGGTGGTGGAGCTGAAGGCGCGCTTCGACGAAGAAGCCAACATCAACTGGGCCGAGCGGCTGGAGGCCGTGGGCGCGCAGGTGGTGTACGGCGTGGTGGGCCTGAAGACGCACGCCAAGCTGCTGCTGGTGACGCGCCGCGAGTCCGCGCCCGGCAAGGCCGGTGCGGTGCAGACGCGTCTGCGCCGCTACGCGCACCTGTCCACCGGCAACTACAACCCCAGGACCTCGCGCCTGTACACCGACCTGGGCTACCTCACGGCCGACCCGGGCCTGACGGCCGACGCCGACGCCGTGTTCCTGCAGCTGGCCAGCCAGACGGCCGCCAAGCCGCCGCGCCACCTGGTGACGGCGCCGTTCCAGCTGCACAAGCGCATGGTGCGCCACATCCGGCAGGTGGCCGAGGCAGCGGCCGCGGGCCAGCCGGCGCGCATCGTCGCCAAGCTCAACGCGCTCACCGACCCGGGGCTGATCCACGCGCTCATCGAGGCCGGCCGCGCCGGCGCGTCCATCGACCTCGTCGTGCGCGGCGCCTGCATGCTGCCTCCGGGTGTGCCGGGCTTCACCGAGAACATCCGCGTGCGCTCGGTGGTGGGCCGCTTCCTCGAGCATTCGCGCATCCTGTACTTCCGCTGGGGCAGCGCCGACGCCGACGAGGTGCTGTACCTCAGCAGCGCCGACTGGATGAGCCGCAACATGTTCCGCCGCGTCGAGATCGCCTGGCCCGTGCGCGACGCCGCGCTGCGCCAGCGCGTCATCGACGAGGCGCTCGTGCCCTACCTGCACGATGGCGCCGACGCCTGGGCGCTGGAGGGCAGCGGCCGCTACCAGCGTGTGGGCGAGGGTGGCCCCAGCGCGCAGCAGGCGCTGATGCAGCGCTTCGCCTGACGGGGCCGCCGATGGACCTGATCCTGTGGCGTCATGCCGAGGCGCTGGAGATGCGCGAGGTGCAGGACGACCTCGACCGCGCGCTCACGCCCAAGGGCGAGCGCCAGGCGCTGCGCATGGCCGAGTGGCTGAACCGACACCTGCCGTCGAGCACGCGCGTGCTGGTCAGCCCGGCCCGGCGTGCGCAGCAGACGGCCGCGGCGCTGGACCGCCGTGTGAAGACGGTCCCGGCGCTGGCCCCCGACGGCAGCGTCGAGGGCCTGCTGCACGCCGTGCGCTGGCCCGACTCGCGCGAGCCCGTGCTGGTGGTGGGCCACCAGCCGACGCTGGGCCTGGCCGCCGCCTACCTGCTGGCCGGCCAGCCGCTGGGCTGGGCGGTGCGCAAGGGCGCCGTGTGGTGGTTGCGCGCGCGTGAACGCGAGGGCGTGCGGCAGGTGGTGCTGCACGCGGTGATGGCGCCCGAGCTGGCCTGACGCCGCCCGGGCCGCCCAGGCCTCTCAGGCCGGCAGCACCAGGTCGAGCGGCCCCTGGCGCGCCCAGGTGGCGGCCTCCTCCTGCAGCAGGAAGAGCGTGCGCGGGTGCGTCTCGGCCCACTGGGGCGTGAACAGCAGTTCCGCGTCGGGGCCGCGCGGCGCCAGCCGCAGCGCCTGCGGGTCCACCGGGCCGCGGGCGTGGCACTTGATCACCGCCAGGCGCAGGCAAAGCACCTGCCAGGCGAAGAGGGGCTGCGCCAGCTGCAGCTCCAGCTTGCGCAGGCCGCCGCGCTGGCCCAGCACCAGGTCGCCCAGGCGGCGCTGCTGGCTCTGCGAGAAGCCGGCGGCGTCCACCGCACTCAGCAGGTAGGCGCTGTGGCGGTGGTGGTCGTGGTGCGACACCATCTGGCCCATCTCGTGCAGCGCGCAGGCCCAGGCCAGCTCGCGGCGGCTGTCGTCATCGGCGCGTTCACCCAAGGCAGCCCGCACGTCGTCGAACAGCGACAGCGCCACCGAGCCGACGCGCGCGGCCTGCGGCACGTCGACGCCGAAACGCTGCTGCAGCGCGGCCACGGTCTCGTCGCGCATGTCGGTGCCGCGACGGCGCAGCTGGGCCTGGCGGCGCTCGTGCAGCTCGACGATCACGCCCTGGCGCAGCGCGCCCTTGGCGGGCATCAGCGCCGGGATGTCGAAGTGCGTGGCCAGCGTGTACAGGATGGCCAGGCCACCGGGCAGCACGGCGCGGCGCTCGGGCTTCAGGCCCGGCAGGGCGATGCGGTCCATCTGGCCGGCGTCGAGGCAGCGCTCGATGCACCAGCGCAGCCCGGCCGGCGTGATGCGGCCGTCGGTCACGCCGTTGGCCGCCCGCAGCTGCGCGACGGCGCCCGCCGTGCCCGACGAGCCCAGCGCCTCGGTCCACTGCCCGCGCGCAAACGGCACCAGGGCCTCTTCGAGCTCGGCGCCCGCGGCCACCTGCGCGGCGCGGAAGCCCTCGCGGGTGAGCCTGCCGTCCGGAAAGAAACGCATCGACAGGCTCACGCAGCCCACGGCAAAGCTCTCGGCCACGCGCGGCGTGCGACCCTGCCCGAGGATCAGCTCGGTGGAGCGGCCGCCGATGTCGATGACGAGCCGGCCGGCCTCGGGGTCGGCCGGCGGCTGCAGGTGGTGCACGCCGGCGTAGATGAGGCGGGCTTCCTCGCGGCCGGTGATCACCTCGATGGGGAAGCCCAGCGCGTCCTGGGCGCGCAGCAGGAAGGCGTTGCGGTTGCGCGCCTCGCGCAGCGTCTGCGTGGCCACCGCACGCACCTGGCCGGCCTCGAAGCCCGACAGCCGCTGGGCAAAGCGGCGCAGGCAGGCCAGTCCGCGCTGCGCGGCGTCTTCGGTCAACTGGCCGGCGGCATCGAGTCCGGCGCCCAGGCGCACGGTTTCCTTGAGGTAGTCGACGCGGCGGTAGCGGTCGTGCGGCAGCGCGCCGATCTCCAGCCGGAAGCTGTTCGACCCCATGTCGATCGCGGCCAGCAGGCCCTGCGGGCCGGGGGGCGGGGTCTCGCGTTTGTCCATCGGGCAATCGTACCGGGGGTCTTCGCGGCGCTTCCTAGAATGCGGCGCACCACGAGCCCCCGAGGAGACGCGCATGCTGAAAGAGGACTTCGATACCCTGGTGCCGGCCACGGGCCTGACCGACGAGGACGGCACGCGCCGCGCCTTCGTGCGACGCGCCGTCGGTACCGGCTTCGCGGCCGCGGTGCTGCCGGTGATGGCCCAGACGGTGATCAAGACCGACAGCGCCGGCCTCGTCGAAGGCGAGGTCACGATCCCCGTGGGCGACTTCAAGATGCCGGCCTACCGCGCCGCGCCCGCCGGCAAGGCCGGGGCGCCGGTGGTGCTGGTGATCTCCGAGATCTTCGGCGTGCACGAGTACATCGCCGACGTCGCGCGCCGCTTTGCCAAGGCGGGCTACTTCGCCATCGCGCCCGAACTCTTCGTGCGCCAGGGCGACGCCACGTCGTACGGCGAGGTCGCCAAGCTGATCGCCGAGGTCATCAGCCAGGTGCCCGACGCGCAGGTGATGGCCGACCTCGACGCGAGCCTGGCCTGGGCGCGTGGGCAGGGCGCCAATGTCTCGCGCGCGGCGGTCACCGGCTTCTGCTGGGGCGGCCGCATCACCTGGCTGTACGCCGCGCACAACCCGGGCATCAAGGCCGGCGTGGCCTGGTACGGCCGCCTCGTGGGGCAGCCCAACCCGCTGCAGCCGGTGCACCCGGTGGACGTGGCCGGCAAGCTCAGCGGCCCCGTGCTGGGCCTCTATGGCGAGAAGGACACCGGCATTCCGCTCGACACCGTCGAGCGCATGAAGGCTGCACTTGCCGCCGGCAACGCCGCAGCGAAGAAGAGCGAGTTCGTGATCTACCCCGAAGCGCCGCACGCCTTCCACGCCGACTACCGGCCGAGCTACCGCAAGGAAGCCGCCGACGACGGCTGGAAGCGCTGCCTCGCCTGGTTCAAGGCCCACGGCGTGGGCTGAACCCCTCGGCGCCGGCGTTACCTGACCACGAGAACCGGCAAGGTGCTGTGCGTCAGCACCTTCTGCGTCTCGCTGCCCAGCAGCAGCGCGCTCACGCCGCGGCGGCCGTGCGAGGCCATCACGACGAGGTCGCAGTTCTGCGCCTTGCCGTGGTCGAGGATGGCCTCCCAGGGGTGCAGCGCCTCGACCGTGTAGCCGCTGCAGCGCACGCCCGCGGCCGCGGCGGCGTCAGCCACGGTCTTGACGCGGGCACCGGCCACGCGCTGCTGCGCATCGAAGAACTCCTGCGGCGGCACCGGCTGCATCTCGGAGATGGCGCTGTACGGGAACGGCTCCATCACCGCCAGCGTGTGCAGCTCGGCGCCGCACAGCTTGGCCAGGGCCAGCGCCTGCTGCAGCGCCTTCAGGGTGATCTCCGAGCCGTCGGTGGGGAAGAGGATGCGCTGGTACATGGAACCTCCTGGTTGGCCGGGTCTGGCCGACTTCGATGGTGTCATGTTCGCGCCGCGCCGGGGCGGCGTCGTTGATGACGGTCAATCGCCGCGCGCCACGGGGCGCGCCGGGTCGCTGCACCACTCGCTCCACGAGCCCGGGTACAGCGCACCGGGCTCCAGGCCCGCGGCCACCATGGCCAGCAGGTTGTGGCAGGCCGTGACGCCCGATCCGCACTGGTGGACCACGGCCCGCCCGCCGCCGAGCGCCTCGAACTCGGCACGCAGCTCGGCCGGCGCGCGGAAGCGGCCGTCGGTGCCGAGGTTGAGCTTGAAGAAGCGGTTCAGCGCGCCCGGGATGTGCCCGGCCACCGGATCCAGCGGCTCGACCTCGCCGCGGAAGCGCTCGGGCGCGCGCGCATCCAGCAGCGCCAGCTGCGGCAGCCGCGCCGCGAGCGTGTCGGTGTCCACCGTGGGCAGGGCCGGCGCGGCCGACACGGGGTAAGGCGGCGCCGCCGCGTGGGCCGGCGTGGCATCGGTGACCAGCGCGCCACCGGCCGCGCGCCACGCGGCGCGGCCGCCGTCGAGCACCGCCACCTCGGCGTGGCCGGCCCAGCGCAGCATCCACCACGCGCGGGCGGCGTAGACGCCGCCGTGGTCGTCCAGGCAGACCACCGGCACGCCGGGCGCGATGCCCAGGCGGCCCATCGTCGCGCCGAAGTCCGTGCGCTCGGGCAGCGGGTGGCGGCCGTTGCGGCCGGTCTTGGGGCCCGACAGATCGCGGTCGAGGTGCGCGTACACGGCGCCCGGCAGGTGGCCGGCGGCAAAGGCGCGCTCGCCGGCGGCGGGGTCGGCGAGGTCGAAGCCGCAGTCCAGCAGCACGGGCGGTGTGCCGGCCTCGAGCAGGGCCTTCAGCGCCTCGGCGGTGATCAGCGGGGTCGTGAACATGGTGGCTCCTTCGGCGGGCGCGGCCTTCAGCCGTCGCCCAGGGTGGAGTCGGCGCTGCGCGGGCGTTCCCGCAGCAGCGTGGCGGCCACGCCGGCGCCGACGATCAGCACGATGCCGGCCAGCGCCGTGGCCGACAAGCCCTCGTCGAACAGCCACAGCCCGAGCAGCGACGAGAACACGATGCCCAGGTACTGCAGCGCCGCGATGCCCATCGTGGCCCCGGTGGCGTAGGCGCGCGTCATCATCCACTGCGCCGCCGTGGCCAGCGCGCCGATGCCCGCCAGCAGCAGCAGGCCCTCGGTGGTGTGCGGGCTGAAGCCGCCGCTCCACAGCGCGTAGCCGGCGCCGAACACCACGCCGGTGAGCGAGAAGTAGAAGACCACGCGCTCGCCCGGCTCGCCGATGCGCCCCAGGGCCGTGACCTGCAGGTAGGCCACCGAGGCCAGCAGCCCCGAGGCCAGGCCGATGACGCCGTGGAGCAGCTGCTCCTGCTCGATCGTGGGCCGCAGCACCAGCACCACGCCGGCAAAGCCCGCCATCACCGCCGCCACGAGCCGGCCGTCGAGCGCGGGGCCGCTGCGGCGCTCCGGCGCCAGCAGCACCGCGCCGCCCATCAGGAAGAGGGCGATCCACACCGAGCTCATGTAGTTCAGCGTCATCGCCGTGGCCAGCGGCAGCCCGCCGATCGCGGTGAACCACAGGCACAGCGCCACCGTGCCGCTGATGCTGCGCGCCAGGTGCAGGCGCGGCACGGGGCTGGCCAGCGGGATGCGCCGCCAGCGCATCACCAGCGCCATCAGCACGAGGCCGATGGCCGAGCGCGCCAGCACCATCTCGCCGGCGCCGTAGTGCGCCGAGGCCGCCTTGACGCCGGCGCCCATCAGCGCGAACAGCGCCGAGGCGCCCACCATCAGCGCCGGCGCCGCCAGCGCCGGGTGCGTCGTGCGGACGGCGGCGTTCAGCGCCAGGGCCCGGCGGCGGGCAGGCCCATCTCGCGCCGGTACCACTCGTGGAAGTGCTGCATGCCGTCTTCCATCGGGCTCTGGTAGGGGCCGGTCTCGTCGTCACCACGCGCCAGCAGCGCGCGGCGGCCGGCGTCCATGCGCAGCGCGATCTCGTCGTCCTCGACGCAGGTTTCCATGTAGGCGGCCTGCTGCGCCTCGACGAACTCGGGCTCGAAGGCGAGGATCTCCTCCGGGTAGAAGAACTCCACCAGGTTGAGCGTCTTCTGCGGGCCCTGCGGGAACAGCGTGCTCACCACCAGCACCTCGGGGTACCACTCCACCATCACCGTGGGGTACAGCGTGAGCCAGATGGCGCCGTGGGCCGGCGGCCGGCCGTCGCGCACCTTCAGCACCTGGTCGTGCCAGCGCTGGTAGACCGGCGAGCCCGGCCGCGCCAGCGCGGCGTTGACGCCCACGGTCTGCACCGAGTGGTGGCGGCCGAACTCCCAGGCCAGATCGCCGCAGGTGACGAACTGGCCGAGCCCGGGGTGGAAGGGGCCGACGTGGTAGTCCTCGAGGTAGACCTCGATGAAGGTCTTCCAGTTGTAGTCGCACTGGTGCAGGTGCGAGCGGCCGTACTGGTAGCCCGAGAAATCGAGCTGCGCGGCCACGCCCAGCGCCTGCAGGTCGGTGGCGACGTCGCGGCCACGGCCGTCGACCGCGCGCTCGAACACCAGGCCGTTCCAGGTCTGCACCGGGTAGTTGCGCAGGTTCAGGCAGGGATCCTGCTCGAAGTGCGGTGCGCCCACCAGGCGGCCGTGCAGGTCGTAGGTCCAGCGGTGCAGCGGGCAGACGACATGGCCGCTCGTGCTGCGGCCACGGCCCTGCAGCATGATGGCCTGGCGGTGCCGGCAGACGTTGCTGATCAGTTCCACGCCGTCCCGCGTGCGCACCAGCGCGCGGCCTTCCTGCTCCTGGACCAGGGCCAGGTGATCGCCGACCTCGGGCACCGCCAGCTCGTGCCCCAGGTAGCGCGGGGCATGCTGAAAGATGAGCTCCTGCTCGCGCTGGTACAGCGCCTCGTCGACATAACTGCTCACCGGCAACTGGGTGCGGGAGCGCTCGAGAGATTCGACGGCAATGCTCAGGTCCGACATGATCCGACCGGATCCTCCTTGCAGGAAAAAGGACAGCGACCAAACCGAGGCGGGGGGCCACCGAACGATGAGCGTGGTGGCGGGAACCCCCGGTGACGACGACGCTGTGAACCCCGGGGGGTTCCAGGCGGGGGCGGATTCTAGCCGGGGGGGTGGCCCTCGCTGCCGGGAGGGCTCCCCAGGGTGTTGCGGCGGTGCCGACCCCCCTCGGCCGCAGCCGGTGGCACGGTGGAGCGCTTGTCTAGAATGCCCGACACATTTCACAGCCCGGAATCCCGGCCCCGCCCGATGGCCCGAAGCGCCAGCAAGTCCACCCCGACCGAGCCCGCCAGCTACGAGCACGCGCTGGCCGAGCTCGACCGGCTCGTGGCACAGATGGAAGACGGCCAGATGCCGCTGGACCAGCTGCTGGACGCCTACCGCCGCGCCTCGGAGCTGCTGCAGTTCTGCCGGGGAAGGCTGCAGGCCGTCGAGGAGCAGGTGAAGGTGCTCGACGAGGGCGTGCTCAAGCCCTGGACGGCGGCATGAGCGGCATTAGTGGCCTCTCCGTCCCGACCTTCGACGCCTGGGCGCGCGACGAGCTCGTCGCCGTCGAACGTGCGCTCGAGGCCTGGGTGCCCGGCGACGCCCCGGCCGGCCTGGGCGAAGCGATGCGCTACGGCGTGCTCGACGGCGGCAAGCGCCTGCGCCCGCTCCTGGTGCGCGCGGCCTGCGAGGCCGTCGGCGGCGCAGGCGATGCGGCACTGCGCGCGGCCGTGGCCGTGGAGCTGATCCACGCCTACAGCCTGGTGCACGACGACATGCCCTGCATGGACAACGACGTGCTGCGCCGTGGCAAGCCCACCGTGCACGTGAAGTACGGCGAGGCCCAGGCCATGCTGGCCGGCGACGCCATGCAGGCGCTGGCCTTCGAGGTGCTCACCCCCGACGAGGGCATGACCCCGGCGCTGCAGGCGCGCCTGGTGGCGCTGCTGGCCCGGTCCGCCGGCCACGCCGGCATGGCCGGCGGCCAGGCCATCGATCTCGCCAGCATCGGCCGCGGCCTGGACGAGGCCGAGCTGCGCGACATGCACCGCCGCAAGACCGGCGCGCTGCTGCAGGCCAGCGTGATGATGGGCGCCGCCTGCGGCCAGCCCTCGGCCGCCGTGCAGCAGGCGCTGTCCGACTACGGCTGGGCCATCGGCCTGGCCTTCCAGGTCGTCGACGACATCCTCGACGTCACGCAGTCCGCCGCCACGCTGGGCAAGACCGCCGGCAAGGATCAGAACGACAACAAACCCACCTTCGTCACGGTGCTGGGCCTGGGCGCGGCGCGTGCGCACGCGCAGATGCTGCGGCGCCAGGCGCACGAGGCCCTGGCCGCCAGTGGCCTGGGCGCCGCCGCCGGCCGGCTGGCCGTGCTGGCCGACAAGGTGGTGGAGCGAGAGAATTGAGCATGACCGGATTGCTGCAGAAGATCGACAGCCCCGCCGACCTGCGCCGCCTGCCGCGCGCCGAGCTGCCTGCGCTGGCCAAGGAGTTGCGCGAGTTCGTGCTGCAGACCGTCAGCCAGACCGGCGGCCATCTCGGCAGCAACCTCGGCACGGTGGAGCTCACCATCGCGCTGCACTACGTGTTCGAGACGCCGCACGACCGCATCGTCTGGGACGTCGGCCACCAGACCTACCCGCACAAGGTGCTCACCGGGCGCCGCGACCGCATGCACACGCTGCGGCAGCTGGGCGGCATCGGCGGCTTCCCGAAGCGTGACGAGAGCGAGTACGACACCTTCGGCACCGCGCACAGCTCCACCAGCATCAGCGCCGCCTTGGGCATGGCGATGGCGGCGCAGCTCAAGGGCGAGGCTCGCAAGGCCGTGGCCGTGATCGGCGACGGCGCCATGAGTGCCGGCATGGCCTTCGAGGCGCTCAACAACGCCGGCGTGCCGCACGAGGGCCAGGTGCCCGACCTGCTGGTGGTGCTCAACGACAACGACATGTCGATCAGCCCGCCGGTGGGCGCGCTGAACAAGTACCTGGCGCGCCTGATGAGCGGCAACTTCTACGCCGCCGCGCGCGAGGGCGCCAAGGCGGTGCTGAAGAACGCGCCGCCGCTCTTCGAGCTGGCGCGGCGCTTCGAGGAGCACGCCAAGGGCATGGTCGTGCCCGGCACCATCTTCGAGGAGTTCGGCTTCAACTACGTCGGCCCCATCGACGGCCACGACCTCGATGCGCTGATCCCCACGCTCGAGAACCTGAAGGCCAAGCGCGGCGCGCAGTTCCTGCACGTCGTCACCAAGAAGGGCTACGGCTACAAGCTGGCCGAGGCCGACCCGGTGAAGTACCACGCCGCCTCGGCCAAGTTCAATCCGGTGGAGGGCTTCCCGCCCAGCAAGCCCGGCAAGCCCACCTTCACGCAGGTGTTCGGCCAGTGGCTGTGCGACATGGCCGAGGCCGACGAGAAGCTCGTCGCCATCACGCCGGCCATGCGCGAGGGCTCGGGCATGGTGGAGTTCCACAAGCGCTTTCCGAAGCGCTACCACGACGTCGGCATCGCCGAGCAGCACGCCGTCACCTTTGCGGCCGGCCTGGCCTGCGAGGGGCTCAAGCCCGTGGTGGCCATCTACAGCACGTTCCTGCAGCGCGGCTACGACCAGCTGATCCACGACGTGGCGCTGCAGAAGCTGCCGGTGGTGTTTGCGCTGGACCGCGGCGGCCTGGTGGGTGCCGACGGCCCCACGCACGCCGGCGCGTACGACATCGCCTACGTGCGCTGCATCCCGCATTGCTCGATGCTCACGCCGTCGGACGAGAACGAGTGCCGCATGGCGCTGACCACCGCCTTCCGCGCCGACCACGCCGTGGCCGTGCGCTACCCGCGCGGCGCCGGCGTCGGCGCCACGATCGAGAAGGAACTCGTGGCCTGGCCCTGGGGCCAGGGCGTGGTGCGCCGCCAGGGCAGCCGCATCGCCATCCTCGCCTTCGGCACGCTGCTGCACCCGGCGCTGGCCGCGGCCGAGAAGCTGGGCGCCACGGTGGCCGACATGCGCTTCGTCAAGCCGCTCGACGAGGCGCTGGTGCTGCAGCTGGCGCGCAGCCACGAGGCCGTCGTCACGGTGGAAGAGGGCTGCCTGATGGGCGGCGCCGGCAGCGCGGTGCTGGAGTGCCTGGCCGCCCATGGCGTGGCCACGCCGGTGCTGACGCTGGGCCTGCCCGACCGCTTCGTCGAACATGGCGATCCGGCCAAGCTGCTGTCGCTGTGCGGGCTGGATGCCGCCGGCATCGAGGCCAGCATCGTGCAGCGTTTCCGCGACGCCGCCGGCGGCCGGCCGTCGCTGGCCGCCGTCAACGGCTGAGGCCCGGCGTTCGAAGTTCCGCAACGCTGCGGTTCACCCGGGCGACATCCCGGCGATCCCGGAGGTGGCATGCTCCGGGCCTTGCGCGAGGGGCCGCCTTGGCCCCCGCCCCTGACCGATGAACAAGCTCACCGACGTCCTGCACATCCCCGACACGCAAAGCGCGCCTGACGTGCGCCACCTGGCCATCCAGCGTGTCGGCGTGAAGGACGTGCGCTACCCGCTGGCGCTGCGCGTGGCCGGCGCCGTGCAGACCACGGCCGCGATGTGGACGCTCGACGTGGCGCTGCCGGCCGAGAAGAAGGGCACGCACATGTCGCGCTTCGTGGCCTGGCTCGATGAACTCGCCCTGTCGGGCGAGGCGCTCGACGCCGCCGGCCTGCGCGCGCGCCACGCAGCGATGCTCGACAAGCTCGGCGCCACCGAAGGCCGCATTGAGGCCGCGTTCAGCTTCTTCGTGCGCAAACGCGCGCCGGTGTCGGGCCTGCAGAGCCTGCTCGACTACCAGGGCCGCTGGATCAGCGAGACGCGAGCAGGCGTCACGCGCGTGTGGGCCGAGGTGGCGGTGCCGGTGAAGAGCCTGTGCCCCTGCAGCAAGGAGATCAGCGACTACGGCGCGCACAACCAGCGTTCGCTGGTGACCATCCGCGTCGAGGTGCGCGAAGGCGCCGGCGCTGACCTGCCCTGGGAACAGCTGGTGCGCTTTGCCGAAGACGCCGCGCCCAGCGAGATCTGGCCGATGCTCAAGCGGCCCGACGAGAAGTGGGTGACCGAGCGCGCCTACGAGAACCCGAAGTTCGTGGAAGACCTGGTGCGCGATGTGGCGCTGGCGCTGAACGCCGATGCGCGTGTTGGCGCGTATGCGGTGGACGTCGAGAACTTCGAGTCCATCCATAACCACTCGGCCTACGCGCGCATCGAGCGCGCGTAAGCGAAGCAGCCCTCAGCCGAACGCCGCCTTGCGGTAGTCGCTCGGCGCCACGCCCCCGTGGGCGCGGAACACGCGGCTGAAGTGCGCCATGTTCTGGAAGCCAAGTCCGAGTGCGATGTCGGTGAGGCTGCGGTGCGCCTGGCTGCGGTCGGCCAGCAGCCGGCGGCAGGCCACGAGGCGCTGCGCCAGGATGTAGCCGGCCACGCCATCAGGCTCTTCGGCAAAGGCGTTGTACAGCTGCCGCCGGCTGCAGTTGAGCGCGCGCGCGATGCCGTCCACCGTGAGCCCGGAGTCGGCCAGGTGCTGCGCCACGTGCTGCTTGATGCGCTCGCGCAGCGCCTCGCGCTGCGTCTGCGCGCTGGCCTGGCCGGCCAGGTCGAGCAGGCTCAGGTGCACCAGCTGCGCGATGGCGTCACCCACGCCGCGCGCCGCCGCCTCGGGCATGCTGGGCAGCTCGGCGAAGGCGTTGCGCATGGTCTGCAGCGCCAGCGTCGAGATGCCGCCGCTGCCGCCCAGCCGCCGCGCCATCAGCGTGTCGAGCTGGGCGGGTGAGAAGCCGCGCTCGGCCAGCAGCGGCTTGGGCAGCATCACGATCAGGTGCTCCACGCGCTCGGGGTTGGCCACCGCGTAGCTGTCGGTGGTGTCGTAGATGCTCCACTGGCCGGGCGTCACCCAGGTTTCGCGGCCCTTCTGCTCCACACCGGCGCAGCCCTTCCAGGGCGCGACGATCTTGAGGTAGGGCTGCTCGGTGGCGCGCGCCGTCGACGGGCTGCGCGTGACGCGGTGGCGCGTGGCCTCCAGCCGCGTGAGCACCACCTCGCCGGCGCGCAGCGTGCGCGCGCGGCCGTCGAAGTCGGTGTCGCCGTACTGGTCGGACTTCAGGCCCTGGAAGACGCGGCCGAGCCAGTCGCTCCAGACGCCGGCGCGCTCGGGCGCCGGCACGGTGCTGGTGTCCATCAGTTCGGGCTGTGTCGCCATGGGCTTGTCTCCTGGAGGGTGCCTCGTCGAACGTGGGCGCGAGCGTAGCGCCGCGGGTGTCGCCCAGCGTGGCCGTGGGCCTTTGTGCCGGGAAAGTCCCGAGCGGCCGTGCACGCGCGGTCAAGCGCCGTGCACGCGCAGTCAAGACGTCGCCCGGGCGGCTGCGAACAATCCACCACCACACCCCACAGAGGAGACAAGCCATGACCTTGAACCGCCGCACCGTCGTGCAAGCCCTGGCCTCCACGGCGGCCACCACCGCCATCCCCGCATTCGCACAGGGCAACGCCCCCGTGCGCATCGGCTACGCGATGGCCCGCACCGGCCCGTGGAGCGTGGGCGCGCAGACGAGCCAGGAGCCCAACTACCTGCTGTGGGCCGAGCAGGTGAACGCCGCGGGCGGCCTGGACGTGAAGGGCACGAAGCGCCCCATCGAGCTGATCAGCAGCGACGACCAGAGCAACATCGAAACCTGCGTGCGCACCTACGAAAAGCTGATGGGCAGCGACAAGGTCGACCTGGTGCTGCCGCCCTGGGGCAGCAACGCCAACTTCGCCGTCGCGCCGCTGGCCAACCGCTTCCAGTACCCGTTCCTGGCGCCCACGGCGCTGAGCCGCCGGCTGGTGGAGATGAAGCTGCCGTACTTCTTCCTCTTGCTGCAGCAGCCCAAGCCGATGATGGACGCGCTGGTGGACATGCTCAAGAACAACGGTGCCAAGACGGTGGCCGTGATCTACGTCGACGACCTCTTCGGCCTGGAGAACTACGCCGCGCTGAAGGTGGCGCTGGCCGGCAGCGGCATCAACATCGTCGAGGACAAGAGCTACCCGCTGGGCGTGAAGGACCTGAGCCCCGTGCTGCGCGGCTTCAAGGACAAGAACCCCGACGCCTTCATCGGCCTCACGTACCCGCCGGACACCATCCTGGCCAGCCGGCAGAGCAAGGAGATCGGCTTCAACCCGAAGTTCTTCTACGCCAGCGTGGGCACGGCCTTCCAGCTGTACCGCAACGTCATGCAGGCGGGCGCCGAGGGCGTGCTGGGCATGGGCAGCTGGAACGGCAAGACGAGCCCGGCCGCCAAGGCCTACTTCGATGCGCACGTCAAGAAGTTCGGCGCCGCCAAGGAGCCGGACCGCTGGGCCAGCGGCGCCACCTGGGCGGGCTTGGAGATCCTGACGGCCGCCGTGGCCAAGGTGGGCCTGGACAAGAAGGCCATTCGCGACTTTGTCGCCGGCGGGACGCACAAGACCATCCTCGGCGACATCCGCTTCAACGGCAGCGAGAACGTCGGCGTGCCGGGCACGGTGAGCCAGTGGCAGAAGGGCGACTTCGAGGTGGTGTGGCCGAAGGCGCGCGCCACGGCGCCGCTGAACCCGTCGAAGCCGGCCTGGGTCTGACCGCGGGCGCTCCATGAGCCTGGGTGCCTGGTTCGAGCTGATCGCCTCCGGCCTGATCACCGGCGCGGTGTACGCGCTGGTGGGCCTGGGCCTGAACCTGCAGTACGGGCTCATGCGCATCCTGAACATCGCGCACGGCGAGTTCCTGATGGTGGGCGCCTTCCTCACCTGGATGGCGCACACCAGCCTGGGCATCAGCCCGGTGCTGATGGTGCCCATCAGCTTTGCCGTGCTGATGGCCGTGGGCGTGGTGGTGCACCGGCTCACCTTCCGCCGGCTGGCGCGCACCAGCCCCAACGTCGACATCTTCGAGGCCCGCGGCCTGATGGTGGCCTTCGGCCTGATGTTCCTGGTGCAGAACTTCGCCCAGAGCGTGTGGGGGGCCGATCTGCGCGGCTACGACTACCTGACCGACCCCGTGCGCGTGGGCGGTGAGGGCGGCGCTCAGTTCGCCGGCAACAAGCTGCTGCTGCTGGGCCTGAGCCTGCTGTTCAGCGTGGGCCTCATCGTGCTGCTGAAGCAGACGCTGCTGGGCAAGGGCGTGCGCGCACTGATGCAAAGCCCCACCGGTGCGCAGCTGGTGGGCATCGACACCCAGCGCCTGCACCCGCTGATGTTCGGCGTGGGACTGGGCCTCAGTGGCGTGGCCGGCTGCCTGCTGAGCATGGCCTACACCATCACGCCGTCGATGGGCGAGCCCTACACGGTGACGGCGCTGATCGTCATCACGCTCGGCGGCTTCGGCAGCATGGGCGGCGCCCTCGCGGGCGGCCTGGCGTTGGGCGTGATCGAGGCCATCGGCATGCACTTCACCAACCCGTCGCTCAAGAGCCTGCTGAGCTACGCGGTGTTCATCGGCGTCCTCTTGTGGAAGCCCAACGGCCTGTTCAACAAGAGATCATGAGCCCCCAAGCTCGCTTTCGCTCGCTACCCCCCGCGGGGGCCGTTCGCCAGCGGCCCGGCGAAGCCGGTTCCGCGGCTTCTGCTTGGCCTTGCGGCTCCGGAGGGTTCTGATGCTGCTCGACAAGAACCTGCTCGGCCGCGACGCGTTGGTGCTGTTCGCGCTGGCGGGCTGGGCCCTGGCCGTGCCGCACTGGGGCAGCGAGTTTGCGGTGTCGATGGCGCTCACCTGTCTGATGTACGTGGCCCTGGCCACCAGCTGGACGCTCTTCTGCGGCACCACGCGCTACCTGTCGCTGGCCACGGCGGCCTTCTTCGGCATCGGCGCGTACTTCAGCGCCATCTTCATCGAGGACCTCGGCTGGGTCGGCGTCATCGCGGCCGGCGCCGGTGTGGCGGCGCTGGTGGCGCTGGTGATGGGTGCCGCCGTGCTGCACCTGCGCGGCACCTACTTCGCGGTGCTGACCTTCGGCATGACGGAGCTGATCCGCCACGCCATCACCTACTGGGAAAAGCAGGTCACCGGCACGGTGGGCCGCGTGCTCACGGTGGTGCCCGAGCGCGACACCATCTACCTCACGGTGCTGCTGCTGGCCGTGCTGGCCGTGGCCTGCAGCATCGTCATCCGGCGCACGCGATTCGGCCTGGCGCTGGCCGGCATCGGGGCCGACGAGCAACGCGCGCAGACGCTGGGCGTGAACACGCGCCTCGTCAAGATCGGCGGCTTCATGCTGACGGCGGCCTTTGCCGGCGCGGTGGGCGCGGCGATGAGCGTGCGCTGGACGTACATCGACCCGAGCACGGTGTTCAACCCCTTCATCGGCTTCCAGACCGTGCTCATCGCGCTGATCGGCGGCGTGGCCACGCTGTGGGGCCCGCTGATCGCCGCCATCGTGTTCAGCCTGCTGGCCGAGACGCTGCGGCTGCAGGCACCGCAGCTGTACCTGATGACGCTGGGCGTGCTGCTGATCCTGAGCGTGCTGTACCTCCCCGGCGGCCTGGCCTCGCTGCGCTGGGCCACCTTCCGCGGCTGGCGCGACGACACCCGGGCCTGGTGGAACGACCTGCGCCGCGGCAAGGCGGCGCGCGACAAGGAGGCCCTGTCGTGAACGGCCACGCCCTGCTGGAGGCGCGCAACGTGTCGGTGCGCTTCGGCGGCCTGGTGGCCGTCGACAGCGTGAGCGCCGCGTTCGCGGCCGGCGAGATGGTGGGCATCATCGGCCCCAACGGCGCCGGCAAGACCACCTTCTTCAACGCGCTGTCGGGCGTGCAGCTGCCCACCGGCGGCGAGCTGTTCGCCGACGGCGAGCGGCTCACCGGCGCCAAGCCGCACCGCTTTGCGTCGCGCGGCGTGGCCCGCACCTTCCAGACGCCGCGTGTGTTCGGCGGCCTGAGCGTCGCCGCCAACATCGACTTCGGCCTGCAGTTCGCCGGCCGCGGCCGCAAGGCCAGCTGGCTGCTCAAGGACGAGGCCAGCATCCTCAACCTCATCGGCCTGTCCCAGCAGGCTGAGCTGCCGGCCGCAGCCATCACGCCCAGCCAGCAGCGGCTGCTGGAGATCGGCATGGCGCTGGCGACCAGGCCGCGCCTCTTGCTGCTGGACGAAGTGGCCGCCGGCCTGACCGAGGCCGAGGTCGACAGCATGGCGCAGCTGATCCGCCGCCTGCGTGACGAGCTCGACCTCACCGTGATCTGGATCGAGCACGCGGTGACCACGCTGCTGCGCTACGTGGAGCGCGTGATCGTGCTGCACCAGGGCCGCAAGATTGCCGACGGCACGCCGGCCGAGGTGGTGCGCAACGCCGAGGTCATCGAGGCATAC